>JANOTT010000099.1:0-2324 GCA_031416535.1 Novosphingobium sp.
CAGCTGCCCGGCTACAAGGTCGACAAGACGATTGGCGCGGTCCGTCATTCGACCCCGGGCGTGGGCCTGATCTCGCCCCCGCCGCACCACGATATCTATTCGATCGAGGACCTGGCGCAGCTGATTCACGATCTCAAGAACGTCAATCAGACCGCGCGGATTTCGGTCAAGCTGGTCTCCGAAGTCGGGGTCGGCACGGTCGCCGCCGGGGTTTCGAAGTGCAAGGCCGATCACATCACGATCTCGGGTTACGAAGGCGGCACCGGTGCTTCGCCGCTGACCAGCCTGACTCACGCCGGGTCCCCGTGGGAAATCGGCCTCGCCGAGACCCAGCAGACCTTGCTGCTCAACAACCTGCGCAGCCGGGTCTGCGTCCAGGCCGATGGCGGCCTGCGCACCGGGCGCGACGTGGCGATCGCAGCGCTGCTCGGGGCTGACGAATTCGGCTTTGCCACCGCGCCATTAATCGCAGCGGGCTGCATCATGATGCGCAAGTGCCACCTCAACACTTGCCCGGTCGGCGTGGCGACGCAGGACCCGGTGCTGCGCGCGCGGTTCACCGGCCAGCCCGAACACGTGATCAACTACTTCTTCTTCGTCGCCGAAGAACTGCGCGGGATCATGGCCGAGATGGGCTTCCGCACGCTCGCCGAGATGACCGGGCGGGTTGACCGGCTCGGGACCCGCAGCGCGATCGATCACTGGAAGGCGCGCGGGATCGACCTTGGCCGCATCCTCCACCAGGTGCCGCTGGGTGACAGCCCCTCGCTCGGGCATTCGCTCACCCAGGACCACGGGCTCGGCAAGGCGCTCGACAACGATCTGATTTCCGCCGCTGCCGATGCGCTGGATCACCAGCAGCCGGTGGTGATCGAGCGCAAGGTGATCAACGTCAACCGCACGGTGGGCGCGATGCTGTCGGGCGAAGTGGCGCGGCGTTATGGCCATGCCGGGCTGCCCGACAATACAATCAAGTTGAAACTCACTGGAGTCGCCGGGCAGAGTTTCGGCGCGTGGCTCGCGCACGGCATCACGCTCGACCTGACCGGCGATGCCAACGACTATGTCGGCAAGGGCCTCTCGGGCGGCCGCGTGATCGTCCGCCAGCCGGGGCATGTCGAGCGCGAGGCCGGGGCCAATATCATTGTCGGCAACACCGTGCTGTACGGCGCGATCGCCGGCGAGGCGTTTTTTAACGGGGTCGCGGGTGAACGCTTCGCGGTGCGCAATTCGGGCGCGGTTGCGGTGGTCGAAGGCTGCGGCGATCACGGCTGCGAATATATGACCGGCGGGGTGGTAGTGGTGCTTGGAGCAACCGGGCGTAACTTCGCCGCGGGGATGTCGGGTGGGGTCGCCTATGTCCACGATCCTGACGGGCAGTTCGCGGTGCTGTGCAATCAGGCGCAGGTCGATCTGCTCCCGATCAGCGCCGAACGCGATGAGGAGCGGGGGACAGGCCGACCGCAGCAGCGCTCATCCAGCAGCCGCGATGCCGGGATGGGCGATATGCTGCGCCACGATGCCGAACGGCTGCGCATCCTGCTCGAACGCCACCACCTCCACACCGGCAGCAAGCGCGCCCGCGCGCTGCTTGATGACTGGGCGAGCGCGCTGGGGCAGTTCGTCAAGGTGATGCCCAGGGACTACGCCAAGGCTCTGGGCCAACTCGACGCCGAGCGGCTTGAAGCCGCGACCGTGGCAGCGGAGTAATCGAAATGGGCAAGGACACCGGCTTTCTCGAGCTTGACCGGCAGGATCGCAGCTATGCCGATCCCCAAGAGCGGCTGAGCCATTACCGCGAATTCGTGATTCCGCCGAAGGAGCCCGCGCTGCGCGCGCAGGCCAGTCGCTGCATGGATTGCGGGATCCCGTATTGCCATACCGGCTGCCCGGTAAACAACATCATCCCCGACTGGAACAATCTGGTTTACGAGGGTGATTGGCGCAGCGCGCTCGACGTGCTGCATTCGACCAACAATTTCCCCGAATTCACCGGCCGCATCTGCCCCGCCCCGTGCGAGGCGAGCTGCACGCTCAACATCATCGACCAGCCGGTGACGATCAAATCGATCGAAAACGCGATCGTCGACAAGGGCTGGGAAGAAGGCTGGGTCACCCCGCAGGTCTCTGCGCACCGGACCGGCAAGACTGTGGCGGTGGTCGGCTCGGGCCCCGCTGGCCTTGCCGCCGCGCAGCAACTGGCGCGCGCCGGGCACTCGGTCACGGTGTTCGAAAAGAACGATCGCCTCGGCGGCCTGCTGCGTTACGGGATACCAGACTTCAAGCTCGAAAAGCATCTGATCAACCGCCGCGCAGTGCAGATG
>JANOTT010000100.1:0-2580 GCA_031416535.1 Novosphingobium sp.
CGTGCTCTACGGCGAAGATGATCACGGCAAGCGCACCGAGCCGTATGAAACCACCGTTATCGACGTCGACGATGAATATGCCGGCGTGGTCGTCGAGAAAATGGCGATCCGCAAGGGCGAGATGACCGACATGCGCCCCTCAGGCGGCGGCAAGACCCGGATCACGTTCTCCGCCCCCAGCCGGGGCCTGATCGGCTACCACGGCGAATTCCTCTCCGACACGCGCGGCACCGGGATCATGAACCGCTTGTTCGAGAAGTATGGCCCGTACAAAGGCGTGATCGAAGGCCGTCCGGTGGGCGTGCTGATTTCCAACTGCGCGGGCGAAGCGGTCGGCTATGCGCTCAACATGCTCGAAGAACGCGGCGTGCTGTTTGTCCGCCCGCAGGACAAGATCTACGAAGGCATGATCATCGGCGAAAACGCCAAAGACGCTGACCTTGAAGTCAACCCGATGAAGTCGAAGCAGCTGACCAACTTCCGCTCGACCGGCAAGGACGACGCGATCCGCCTGACCCCGCCGCGGATCATGACGCTGGAACAAGCCATCGCTTATATCGACGATGACGAAATGGTCGAGGTTACCCCCAAGAGCATCCGCCTGCGCAAGGCGCTGCTCGATCCGAACGAGCGCAAGAAGGCCGGCCGGCGGAAAGAAGCGGCTTGAGCCAGCGTGGCTAGGGGCGGCTATACCCCCGGCGCGTTCCAAGCTAGGGCACCGCGATGCACACCAGCGATCTGCGTATTGCCCTGTTTTCAGGCAACTATAACATCACCGTGGACGGCGCGAACAAGGCGCTGAACCGGCTGGTGGGCTATCTGCTCAGCCAGGGCGCGCAGGTGCGGATCTATTCGCCGACGGTCGATCATCCCGATATGGCGCCGGTCGGCGATCTGATTTCGCTGCCATCGGTGCCCATCCCAACCCGCAGCGAATACCGGCTGTCGTCGGGGGTCAATGCCCGGATCAAGCGCGATCTGGCGGCGTTCAATCCCAACGTCCTGCACGTCTCTGCGCCCGACGTCAGCGCGCACCGCGCGGTGACCTGGGCGAGGCGGCGCGGATTGCCGGTGGTGGCCTCGGTCCACACCCGCTTCGAAACCTATCTGCGTTATTACCATCTGGACTGGTTCGAGCCGCTGATCGTCGCGATCCAGCGGCGGTTTTACCGGCGCTGCGATGCCTTGGTCGCGCCCAGCGAATCGATGGTGCAAGTGCTGCGCGAGCAGCGCATGAATGCCGATATCGGGATCTGGTCGCGCGGGGTCGACCGGACGATTTTCAATCCGCAGCGGCGCGATCTGGCCTGGCGGCGCGCACTGGGGCTGCGCGATGATGACTACGTGATCGGATTTCTCAGCCGGCTGGTGATGGAAAAAGGCCTCGATGTGTTTTGTGACGCGATCGACCGGTTGCAGGCCAGCGGCGTGCAGCACCGCGTGCTGATCGTCGGCGAGGGACCGGCGCGCGATTGGTTCGCTGCGCGGTTGCCCGAGGCCGTGTTCACCGGGTTCCTCGATGGCGCAGACCTTGGCCGCGCGGTCGCGTCGATGGATACGATGTTCTTCCCCTCGGAAACCGAGGCGTTCGGCAATGTTTCGCTCGAAGCGATGGCCTGCGGCGTGCCGGTGGTGGCGGCCGCGGCGACCGGGAGCGAGAATCTGATCGACGATGGCCGGTCGGGCCGGTTGATTGCGCCGGGCGTAGTGGCCGATTATGCCGAGGCGTTGCGCGCCTATGCGCTCGATCCGCAGCTACGTGTCCACCATGGTCAGGCTGGCGAGGTGCGCAGCCACGCGTTCAGCTGGGACCAGATCAACCAAACGGTGGCCGATACCTATTTGCGTCTGGTTGCGCGCCAGCCCGTGCGAGCGGGAACTGCCTAACGCAGCAGGCCCTTGCCCGCTTCACTGCTGCTGAACCGCAACAGGAACAGCGCGACCAGCCAGATCGTAACCATTTGAACCAGGCTCATCGGCATATTGGTGGCGATCTGGTAAGCGGTCAGCACCAGCAACCCGGCGAGCGAGGCGATAAAGGCCGGAACCGCCCATTTGCGCCGCAGCACCAGCAGCAGCGACCCGGTCAGCGCAGCCCCGACCGCCAGCCCCCAGGCCACAAGTGCCCAGGTCGGGGTCTGCGCCAGCGCTTGCACCATTTCGGGCGGGGTCTGCGCCATGGCTTGCGGATTGTGCGTTGCGGCCAACCAGTAGTTCAGAAACGCAAACCCGTTCCATAGCACGCCCAGACCGGCCACTACCCAAAAGCTCAACGGCACCTTGCCGGTGCTTTGCGTGCTGTCCATGTCCCGTTCCCTGTGCCTTTGTGACACTTTTGCGAATGCTAACATATAACTGGCGCACGACCAAACTCGCGCCAGTTGAGTGTGTTGGGTCAGAGCCGTTCAATCTTGCGCGCCGCTTCGTCAAGAATCTCGGCGATCTGGTGCACCGTCTCGCGGTCGAACTCGCCCGCCGACATCCGATTTCGCACCGCGTGGAACAGGTTGCCCAGCGCGCGCTTGAGTGGCGGCGCGCTGGTCCGCTCGCCTTCTTCGGCCAGGCCCTTGAGCCGCGCGA
>JANOTT010000101.1:0-10129 GCA_031416535.1 Novosphingobium sp.
TTGCCGCCCCAGCCGTCGAACCAGGCCGCGGTGTGCTTCATCCAGTTGGCATCGTCACGCTCGGGGAAGTCTTCGTGGGCGTGGGCGCCGCGGCTTTCTTTGCGGTTGTGCGCGCTGGCCATTGTCACGCTGGCTTGCGCGATCAGGTTGTCGAGCTCCATCGTTTCGACCAGGTCCGAGTTCCAGATCAGCGAGCGGTCGCTGACCTTAATGTCCTGCATCCGGGCATAGGTCTTGGCGAGGTCGGCTTTCCCTTCGGCCATCAGGGCCTCGTCGCGGAACACCGCGCAGCCCTTGGTCATGGTGCGCTGCATTTCGAGCCGCACTTCGGCGGTGGGCGAGCTGCCGCTGGCATTGCGGAAGTGATCGAGCCGGGTCAACGCCAGCTCGGCGCTGTCCTTGGGCAGCTCGGCGTGCGCCGTGGCGGGCACGATCAGCTCTTTCAGCCGGTGCCCCGCCGCGCGGCCGAACACCACCAGATCGATCAGCGAGTTCGAGCCCAGCCGGTTCGCGCCGTGGACCGAAACGCACGCCGCCTCGCCCACCGCGAACAGGCCGGGGACGGCGGTCTCGGGGTTGCCGTCAGCGCCAATGGTCATCACCTCGCCGTGATAGTTCGCCGGGATGCCGCCCATGTTGTAATGCACCGTCGGGCAGACCGGCAGCGGCTGGCGCGTGAGATCGACGCCCGCGAAAATCTTGCCGCTTTCGGTGATTCCCGGCAGCCGGTCGGCCAGCACCTTGGGGTCGATATGATCGAGGTGCAGGTGCATATAATCGCCGTTTGGCCCCAGCCCGCGCCCTTCGCGCATTTCGAGCGCCATTGAGCGGCTGACCACATCGCGGCTGGCCAGATCCTTGGCGCTGGGGGCATAGCGTTCCATAAACCGCTCGCCTTCGGAGTTGGTCAGGTAGCCGCCCTCGCCGCGCGCGCCTTCGGTGATCAGCACGCCCGCGCCATAAATCCCGGTCGGGTGAAACTGGACGAATTCCATGTCTTGCAGCGGCAGCCCGGCGCGCAGCACCATCCCGCCGCCATCGCCGGTGCAGGTGTGGGCGCTGGTGGCGGTGAAATAGCACCGGCCATAGCCGCCGGTCGCCAAGACCACCGCGTGGCTGCGGAAGCGGTGGATCGAACCATCGTCCAGGCACAGCGCAATCACGCCCCGGCACACGCCGTTTTCCATGATCAGATCGATCGCGAAATATTCGATAAAGAAGTCCGCGTCGTACTTCAGGCTCTGCTGATAAAGCGCGTGGAGCATCGCGTGGCCGGTGCGATCGGCGGCGGCGCAAGTGCGCTGGACCGGCGGGCCTTCGCCCATGTTCTGCATGTGCCCGCCGAATGGGCGCTGGTAGATTGTGCCATCATCGTTGCGGCTGAACGGCACGCCCGCGTGCTCCAGCTCGTAAACCGCCGCCGGGGCTTCGCGCACCATATATTCGATCGCGTCCTGATCGCCCAGCCAGTCCGAACCTTTGACGGTATCGAACATATGCCAGGTCCAGTGATCGGGCGAATTGTTCTGGAGGCTCGCGGCGATCCCGCCTTGTGCGGCGACCGTGTGGCTGCGGGTGGGGAACACCTTGGTGATGCAGGCGGTGCGCAGGCCGGCCTCGGCGCTGCCCATCGCGGCACGCAGGCCCGAGCCGCCCGCGCCAACGACGACCGTATCGTAAGTGTGGTCGATAATCTTGTATGCGGCAGTCATCAGATCAGGCTCCCAGCGCGATGCGCGCTACGCTCAGCAGGCCGAACGCGGCCCCGGCAAAGGTCAACAGGTTCAGCGCCGCCATCGCGGCAAATTTGTTGGCGTGTTCGTGTACATAATCCTCGATCAGCACCTGCAGGCCCAGCCGCGCGTGCCAGAAGGTGGAGAGCACGAACAGCCCGGCCAGCGTGGCCGGCAACGGCGCGCGCAGCCAATCGTGGATTGACGCATAGCTGTAGTCGCCCTTGGCCAGCAGCGCGAAGAACAGGTACAACCCGGTCAGCAGATTGCCGATCGCGGTATAACGCTGCAGCAACCAGTGATGCGCGCCGCTGTGCGCCGATCCCAGTGCGCGAACCCTGCCAAGCTCAGTGCCGTTACCCATCGTCCAGTATCCCTTAACGCAGCAATATCATCACCCACACCAGCACCGTCGCGGTCAGCGCGAGGAGCGGCGTGAGCACCGACCACATGGCATTGTTCTTGAGCTCGTACCCGGCGCCGATATCGAGTACGAAGTGGCGCAGTCCCGAGGCCATGTGGTTGAGGAACGACCAGGTCAGCCCGATCAGCACGACCTGACCGTACCAGGCCCCCGCGTGTCCGGCGAAAGTTTCATAAGCGGCCGGCCCGGCGGCCACGGCATACAGCCACCATAGCAGCACCGGCAGCCCGACCAGCGCCAGCCCGTCGCCAGTGACGCGGTGCAGGATCGAGACCAGCATCGCCGGTCCCCATCGCCAGATCGAAATGTGCGGCGAAAGCGGACGATTGCGCGCGTTGGCCATGCGGCGATAAACCCTTCTTGGCTGCGGGGGGCCGAATGGGCCCCTTGCGCTCTCCCCTTACTCAAAACGTAGGGCGGTGCAAGCGGGGGAAATGGCTTATATTGCGCGCGGCCCGCGACAGGCTCGGGCTGAGCGGACCAAAGGAAAACCTGGCAAATTCCAACCCCCGCTCAGCCTGAGCTTGTCGAAGGCTGCGCGCTGGGCCAAAAGCCGCCGATGACTCAGCTTACCGCCCCCCTGACAGCTCTGGTAACCGGATCCTCGCGCGGGATCGGTGCCGCCACGGCAGCCGCGCTGCGCGCGCGCGGCGTCACTGTGATCGGCCATGCCAGCCGCGCGCATGATGCCGATACGATTGCCGCCGACCTGGCCGATCCGGCCGCGCCGGCCGACCTGTGGGAGCAAGCGCTGGAGCGCAGTGCCAATGACCAAAATCCAGGTGGCCGGATCGACATTCTGGTCAACAATGCCGGGAAATTTTCGCCCAATCCGCTCGATTCGTCGGATTTTGCCTGGCTTGACCAGTGGGAAGACACGCTGCGGATCAACTTGACCGCGGCCGCCGAACTGTCGCGCTTTGCGGTGCGCCACTGGTTGGCCGAGGCGCGCGGCGGACGGGTGGTGCACATCGCCAGCCGCGCCGCGCATCGCGGCGATTCGCCCGATCACTGGCACTATGCGGCGGCCAAGGGCGGGATGGTGGCGATGCACAAGACCATTGCGCGGCATTATGCCGTACGCGGCGTGCTCAGCTATGCCATCTGCCCCGGCTTCACCGACACCGCGATGGCCGGGGATTACCTCGCCAGCCGCGGCGGCGCGGCTTTGCTGGCCGACATCCCGCTGGGCCGGGTCGCCACGCCCGAGGAGATCGCCACCATGGCGGTGTTCTGCGCGCTTGACGCCCCCGCCAGCATGACCGGCGCGGTGCTTGATGCAAATGGAGCGAGTTATGTTCGATAACGAGAGCTTGGCTTGTGGCCACCACCACCCCCAAACCCCCGCCGCTCAAAAGGAGGGGGCCACAGCAAGGCTCCCCCTCCTCTTCAGAGGAGGGGGCCGGGGGGTGGTGGCGGCATTTTCCGCCCTCGTCTTGCTTGGCGCGGCCCCCGCCCCCCAACCCAACCCCGCCGCCTCGCCCGATATCGCCGCCGCTTGCGCTGGCCGCGATGGCTGGTCCGATCCGGCCCCGCCCGCGCATATCCACGGGCGCAGCTGGTATGTCGGCACCTGCGGGATCACCGTGGTGCTGGTCGAAACCGACGCCGGGCTGGTGCTGCTCGACAGCGGTCCGGAAGACGCCGCGCCGCAAGTCCTCGCCAACATCCGCGCGTTAGGTTTCGATCCGCGGCGGGTGGAATGGATTCTGGCATCCCACGAACATTTTGATCACGGCGGCGGCATTGCCGCGCTGCAAGCGGCGACCGGGGCCAAGCTGGCGGTCGGGCCGTTTGCGGCGCAGGCCTTCCGCACCGGTAAACCCGCGCCCGACGACCCGCAGGCGGCGCTGCTCAAGGACCGCCCCATGCCGCCCGCGCGGGTCGATCAGGTGCTGCGGAGCGCGGGCCGGCTGGATATGGGCACGATGCAGTTCACCGCTTACGCCACGCCAACCCATTCACCAGGCTCGACCAGCTGGACGTGGAAAAGCTGCGCAGCGGGAGCCTGCGTAACCATTGCTTTGGTTGACAGCGTCAACACCATCTCATCGGATGGCTACCGCTTTTCCGATCACCCCCGGCGGCTGGCCGCAGCCCGCGGGGGGCTGAGCCGGATTGATCAAATGCCGTGCGGCATCCTGGTCACCCCGCATCCATCGGCGAGCAACCTCCACGCGCGCCTGTCAGGCCGCGCGGCGCTGGCCGATCCGCTGGCTTGCCGCAGCTATGCGCAGGCCGGGCGCGAACGGCTGGCCCAGCGGCTGGCATCTGAACAGGCCGCCAAGTGATGCCGCCGCTGGCGCCGCGCATGGGCGGCCGATGACCCAGGCATGGAAGCTGCTCGCGCTTGCCCCGCGCGCGGTGATCGAGGCTGCGCTCTTGGCGCATGAAGACGCTGCCGACTGGGACCCAACGATTGTCATTGCCGGTAGCGAACTGGCCGAGAACCGCCCCGATGACTGGCGTCTCGAAGCCTGGCTCCCGCGTTCTCCCGCGCGCGCTGACACGGCGGCGCTGGCCGGGCTGTTTGCCGGCGCAGCGCCAGCCTTCACCGCCGAGCAATTGCCCGAAACCGACTGGCTGACCACCAGCCAGACCGGGCTCGAACCGATCCGCGCCGGGCGGTTTTACGTGCGCACCCCCGATCACCCGCCGCAGGCCGAGCCGGGGCAACGCAATTTTGTCATCCCCGCGAGCCAAGCCTTCGGCACCGGCCACCACGCCACCACCGCCGGCTGCCTGGCCATGCTGAGCGCCATGAAAGCGCGCGGCGTGACGGTGAAAAACTGCGCCGATATCGGCACCGGCACCGGCTTGCTGGCCTTCGCCGCGCTGCATTTGTGGCCACGCACGCTCGCCACCGCGAGCGACATCGATGCGGTCTGCCTCGGCGTGGTCGATGACAATGCCCGCGCCAACGGTGTGGCCATGGGTGGGCGCCCGGGCGAGCTGACCATGCTGGTCGCCGACGGGCTGGATCACCCGCTGCTGCGCGCGCGCGGGCCGTACGATCTGGTGATCGCCAATATCCTCGCGGGGCCGCTGATCGAGCTTGCCCCGCAATTTGCCAAGGCGCTGGTCCCGGGCGGGCAGCTGCTGCTGGCCGGGCTGCTCGAAAGCCAGGAAGCGCAAGTCCGCAGCGCCTGCCGCCGCGTGGGCTTGCGCATCGCCGAGCGGCTGGTGGGCGGCGACTGGTCGATCCTGTGGTTGCGTCAACGCGGCGCAGCCTACCGGTGAAGCTGCGCGATTTCCTGCTGCTGGTGCTGATCTGCCTGCTGTGGGCGACCAACAATGTGCTGAGCAAAATCGTGGTCAGCCACTGGCACGTCCCGCCGCTGTTCTACACCGCGGTGCGCTTTGCAATCGTCACGCTGATAACCCTGCCGTGGCTGCTGCCGATGCCGCGCCCGGCGTGGCGGATCGTGCTGGTCGGGCTGACGATGGGCGCGGGCAGCTTTGGGCTGATGTTCGTCGCGCTGACCTGGGCCTCGCCCTCCGAAGCTGCGATCGTGGTCCAATCGAGCGTGCCGATGACCACGCTGTTATCAATCTGGCTGCTTGGCGAGCGGATCCACTGGCGGCGCGGGCTGGGGATCGCGCTGGCGCTGGTGGGGGTGCTGGTGGTGGTATGGCAGCCCGGGTTCAAGCTGTCGCAGGGAATGGTGTTCCTGCTTGGCGCGGCCTTCTGCGGCTCACTCGGCGCGGTGCTGATGAAGCAGATGGGCGATATTGCCCCGCTGCGCTTTCAGGCCTGGGTCGGGCTGACCGGGCTGGTGCTGCTGGCGCCGCTGTCGGCGCTGGTCGAACCCGGCGCGTGGCAAGCCGCGGCGCAGGCCGGGTGGGCATTCGTGGCGGCGGTGACCTGGTCGGCGCTGGTGGTTTCGGTGTTTGCGCATAGCGCCTATTACCTGCTGATCGGGCGCTATGAAGCCAATCTGATTTCGCCGCTGACCTTGATGACCCCGATCGTGACAATTGCGCTGGGGGTGGCGATCACCGGCGATTATATCGACGCGCGGATGGCGCTGGGCAGCGCGGTGGCGCTGCTGGGGGTGCTGCTGGTGGCGCTGCGCCGCACCGGCGCACCGATCGCCGCAGCGCAGGAACGATCTTAGACCCGCAGGCCAGTCGCAAAAGAGCCTTAACCTTCGGCGGCTAAAACCCGCGGCATGGGTCTGCATTCACTCCCCCGCCCCGGGCCAGGTCAGCGCGGTTTCAACCGGCTTCGGCTGGGGGCGTCCGCGAAGCTGCAGCTCACGCACGAGCTGCGCAAGTGCCTGATTGACGATATCTCGACCACCGGCGCGCGGCTGCGCACCATCCGCCCGCTGGCACCGCGCCAGTCCGCCGTGCTGTTGTTCCACGAACTCAACCTGTTCTGCACGGTGGTGTGGTGCAAGGGCGCCGAATGCGGCGTGCGGTTTGAACGGCCGCTGGCGATTGAGGACATGCAGGGCATGCTGTGGATCACCGAAAATCGGGAACTATACGCGCGAGTTTGCGACAAAGCCCACGCGCAAGACTGGACCCAGCGGACTGACGAATAACTTACAGGGGCCAGGTGGGTGCAGCCGACCCGCCAACTTGCGGTCAGATCAGGTTGCGCCCATCAGCCCTGGCACCACGCTCTGCCACCACGGCGTATTCCATAGCATAATAACCAGTGCGCCGGTTGGCAGCACCAGCGCCAGCCAGATCCAATAGGCCCGCTGGACCCGGCCCAACCGGTACAGATCCCAGGCAAATATCGGCGCCGCCAGCAGCAGGATATAGAGTTCCGGCGACCACGGACTGACCGGCAATGTGCTTGGCAGCCAGGTAATCCGGTCAACCGCGGCCGGCATCGCAACGATTGGGGCGAGCACCATCAGCCGCTTGTGCGTGGCCAGATCACGCTTGCGCGCGCGCACCGCCAAGGTCACCACAATCGCAAAGACCACCCCGACCTGGATTTGGATCAGCGCGATGTTTCCCCTGATGGCAACTTCGGCAAGCCCGCCAGCGTCGGGCCCGCCCGGCACAGCGTGCACCGAATTCCACACCTGCTGGTACATTGTGGGCGCCAGCACAAAACCGATCACGACCACCGCCGGAGCCAGCACCATCGCGGTCAGGCCCAGTTGCCGATGTCCGGCGCGGCGCCCGGTGGCCATCAGGCTGGTCTGCGCGAGCAGCAGCAGCAGCCAGCTCCCCATCGCCACCGCGTGCAGGTGCAGCACCAGCGGAAACGCCGGCCGTTGCCCAGCCTCGACCATGCCGATCTTCATCAGCGAATCCGGGATAAACCCGGTCAGCGTAACCGTGATCAGCAGCACCGCCATAAAGACGAAGATCCAGCGATCGATCGTCGCGACCAAACTGGTCGAGGTCGAGGTCGAGGTAGCAGCTATGGGCAGATCGGTAGCGACCAGATCAGCGGACTGCAGCATGGCAAGTCTCCCGGTGGGTGCGACCCCGGTGCCGAACTTTACCACACTTCTGAAGCCGGGCAAGCGCGACGCAATCCGGCCTTACCCCGCCGCCGCGACGATCCCCGCCCAGGCGGCTTCATCGATCACTGCGATCCCCAGCGCGGCGGCCTGCTTCAGCTTGGACCCGGCGCCCGGTCCGGCCACCACCAGATCGGTTTTCGCGCTGACCGATCCGGCCGTCTTGGCGCCCAGCCGCTCGGCCTGCGCCTTGGCCTCGTCGCGGCTCATCGTCTCGAGCTTGCCCGTGAACACCACGGTCTTGCCCGCCACCGCGCTGTCTTTGGTTTCAACGATGTAGGCGGGGGGTGAAACTTCGGAGAGCAGGTCATCCCACACCGCCAGATTGTGCGGCTCGTGGAAGAAATCTCCGAGGGATTCGGCCACCGCCGGGCCAATGCCATCGATGCTGAGCAAATCATCACGCGCAGTCGCTCCAGCACCAGCGGCCACGGCCACGACCCGAACTGCATCGAGCCACACAAACCGTTTGAGCAAATCGCGCGCGGTCACTGCGCCGACATGGCGGATGCCCAAGCCGAACAGCAGCCGCGCCGCATCGGGCGTGCGTTTGGCCTCGATCGCGGCGAGCAGGCTGTCGGCCGACTTCTCTTTCCACCCTTCGCGTTCGAGGATTTCCACGCGGCGAGCCCTCAGCCGGAAAATGTCCGCCGGGCTTTCCAGCCAGCCAGCCGCAAAGAACTCGTCGATGGTTTTCTCGCCCAGCCCTTCGATATCGAGCGCGGCGCGGCTGACGAAATGCTTGAGCCGTTCGGTCCGCTGCGCCGGGCAGATGAGGCCGCCGGTGCAGCGCACATCGACCTCGCCCTCCTCAGCCACCGCCTCGCTGCCGCATACCGGGCAGTGATCGGGGAACACAAACGCCGGAAACTGGGAAGACCTAACAATAACTTCTACAACTTGAGGAATAACATCGCCCGCTCGCTGGACTACGACGCGGTCACCTTTCCGCACATCAAGTCGGGCGATTTCATCCTTGTTGTGAAGGGTCACGTTGGAGACCACCACGCCGCCAACCGTGACGGGCAAGAGTCGCCCGACGGGCGTCAGCTTACCAGTGCGTCCCACTTGAATATCGATATCTTCCAACGTGGTCTCTGCCCGTTCGGCAGGGAATTTTCGCGCGATTGCCCAACGTGGTGATTTGGCGACAAATCCAAGCCGCTGCTGCCAATCGAGGCGATCCACTTTAAAGACCACGCCATCAATGTCGTAGAGGAGGTCAGCGCGGAGGCTTTCAATGTGTCGGTAATGACCAAGCGCGACTTGGATATCAGGCGCGGAATCGAAGTATGCGCTGACTGGTACACCCCATGCTTGAATCGCATTCATTACCTCACGCTGGGTCTTTCCCGGCACTTCACTCACCGCGCCCCAGCCATGCGCGAGAAAGCGCAGCGGACGGCTTGCGGTCACGCTCGCATCCTTCTGCCGCAACGACCCCGCCGCAGCATTCCGCGGGTTGGCAAACAGCTTGTCACCGCGCTCCTGCTGCGCTGCATTAAGCGCGGTAAAGTCCTGTTTCGCCATGTAAACTTCACCGCGAATTTCGAACAGCTCGGGCACGTTGCCGCGCAGCATTTGCGGGATATCGGCAATGTGCGCCACATTCGCCGTCACGTCCTCACCCACCTGCCCATCGCCGCGCGTGGCGGCGCGGACCAGCTTGCCGTGCTCATACCGCAGCGAGCACGACAGCCCGTCGATCTTGTCCTCGGCGGTCATCGCCACCGCAGCATCGCCGGGCAGACTGAGATAACGCCGGACCCGCGCGACGAATTCCTCAACCTCGTCATCGGCAAAAGCGTTGTCGAGGCTCATCATCCGCACCGCGTGCGGCACCTTCGACAGCGGCGAGGCGGCGACTTCGTGGCCGACCAGCTTCGAGGGCGATTCCGCGCGCACCAGCTGCGGGAATGCCGCCTCAAGCTCGGCATTGCGGCGGACCAGCGCATCATATTCCGCGTCCGAAACCTCGGGCTCGTCCTGGGCATGATACAACCTGTTGTGCCGCGCAATCTCGCGCGCCAGCCGCATCAGCTCGTTGGCGGCCTCAGCTTCGGTCACACCCGCTCCAGCACGGTCACCACCAGCTCGCGCCGGGCCGTGAAGCCCAGCGTCTCATACAGCGCGATTGCCTTGGCGTTACCGGCATAGCTGTGGAGGAATGGCACTTGTCCGCGCGCGGCGAACCCCGCCATCACCCGGCGGATCAGCTGGCCCGCCAGCCCCTGCCCGCGGAAGGCCGGCCAGGTGCAGACCGCCGACACTTCGGCCAGACCAGCGGCGGGCCGCATCCGTTCCCCCGCCATCGCCGCGAGCTGTCCCGCAGAGCGGATCCCGTAGAACTGGCCGTAATGCCGCGTCCGCTCGCCCCACGGCCCGGGTTCGGTCGCCCGCGCCAGCGCCGTCATCGCCGGAGCATCGCGCTCGCTCAGCGGTTCGATCTCGTCGTCACCGGGCTGAACCGGCATGGGGTG
>JANOTT010000102.1:0-28823 GCA_031416535.1 Novosphingobium sp.
GGTCGAAAGCGCACTGGTCGCGCATGCCAAGGTGGCCGAGGCGGCGGTGGTCGGCTTTCCGCATGAGATCAAAGGCCAGGGGAATTACGCGTACGTGACGTTGAATGCCAACGAGGAGCCGTCAGATTCGGTGCGCGCCGACCTGGTCAAATGGGTCCGCCAGGAAATCGGCCCGATCGCCACGCCCGACGTAATCCATTTCGCCCCGGGGCTGCCCAAGACCCGCAGCGGCAAGATCATGCGGCGGATCCTGCGCAAGATTGCCGAAGGCGACGTCTCGAACCTGGGCGATACCTCGACGCTGGCCGATCCCGGCGTGGTCGATGTGCTGCTGAGCGAGGGGCGCTAGCTCAAGGCTGCTTGGTAATCCGCAGCATGCTGGTGTCATAGCCCAGCGCCTTGGCCCGCTCGACCAGCATCGCCAGCTTGGCCGCGCCGGGGCTGGCGTCGCGGCTGAGCAGCCACAGATAGCGCCCCGAGCCTTCGCCGACGATTGCCCACGAATAATCGTCGGCACGGTCGAGCACCCAGTAATCGCCGTAAAACGGGCCAAAGAAGCTGACCTTCAGTTTGGCCCCGGTGGCGGTGTCGACCACCTTGGCCTTGCCGGTGGCCCGCTTGATCGCGCCATCGGGCTTGCGGCAGGTGTTGATCACCTCGACCTTGCCGTCTGGCCGCAGCGCGTAGTCTGCGGTTACGCCGTCGCAATCCTTTTGGAACCCCTGTTCGTACCGCGCCAGTTCGTACCAGCGCCCCAGATAGCGGCTGAGTTCAACTGTTTTGGCCGGCTGCGGCACGGCCGCGTTGCCGACCGCGTGTCTGGTCAGGACGGCTGCGCAGCCGCTGACCGCCAGAGCCGATGTCAGCAGTGCGGCGGCGGCAAGCAGGGGGCGGTGTTTGATCATAAGCCATCAACCCTTTAAGCCTGGGTGCGTTCCAGACTTGCCACATCCCGGCCGCGCCGGGTAGTGCCAGCGCCATGATCGCGCAGACCATCCAGCTCGCGCTTGCGCCGGTGTTCGTGCTGGTCGCAATCGGCAATCTGCTCAATCTGCTGTCGAGCCGGCTGGGGCGGGTGGTTGACCGCGCGCGGCATCTGCAAGCGCGGCACACCGCCACGCAGGGCAGCGAGCACGATCAGGTGGTGGCGGAAATCCGGCTGATCGATGTGCGGATCGGGCTGATCACCCGCGCGGTATTTGCACTGGTGGTCAGCGGTCTGGCAATCGGATCGACCGTGGTGATCCTGTTCATCCAGCAGCTGTTTGCGGCCGACCTTCAGCTGCTCGCCGCGCTTACCTTCGTGGTTGCGATCGGGCTGCTGATGTGGGCGCTGGTGCTGTTCCTGCGCGAAACCCGCGTCTCGGCCCAGCAGCTGCGCATCCCGCGCGGGTTCCTCGAACTCGACCGCGAGATCTGAATATTGCTCGTCCCGGGCCAATCCCGGAACGACGTTTACTTCAGCAGCTTTTGGCCGTTGGCAGCGATGGCCTTGCGGACCACCGGTTCGAACAGCTTGAACGCCATCGGCAGTTCAAAATCGACGATCACTGCGCTGTCGCCCACTTCCACCGCAGCGTTGACGCTGCTGCCCATTGCCTTGACCGCAAGGTGCATGCGGTCCTGATCGGGCCAGGTTACCGCCACCTCGGCCATGCCGCCGGGCATCATTCCAGCCAGCTCGCCGCTGCGGGCCTTGAGCCGGGCGCGGGCTTCGTCTTTGCCCAGGCTGTGCGGGATCGGCACGCGCATCAGCCCGGCACTCCATCTTCGGCCTGCTCGCCGTATTTGTATTCCAGATACCGCGTCTTGATCGCCAGATTATCGAGCGCGCCGGTCGCCAATTGGCGGGTGACGCTGTCGATCTCGCCGCTGATCGTTTGCAGCCCGGCGACGAACTGCTTGGCCGGCGTCGTCCCGGCGCGTGGTTCATGGCGCAGCTGTTCGGGGATCTTGCGGAAGCCATCGATCATGTCGGGCAAATGCTCGCCCACCAGCTTGCGCACTTCGGCGGCCTGCGGGTGCGACTGGTCGAGCCCGACCAGCTGCGCGCCCAGCGCATCGAGTTGCAGCCCGATGTGATCGACCAGCGTGACCGCCGGGGCGGGCAGCGCGCGGCGCTGGCTTTCTAGCCACAGTTCGGTCCGCCCGACCAGCGCGCGAACATCGGTGGTGTTGGGATTGATATCGGCGCGGCTGGGCACTTTGAGCTTGGGATATTGGCTGAACAGCCACACCGCCGCCACGGTCGCCGCCGCTCCGATCGCAAGGCCAGCGAAGCCGATCCCGCTGATGATCCCGCCGACGATCGCCAGCCCCACCCAGATTCCCACCACCGCCAAGGCAATGTTGCGCAGCTTGCGCCCGAAATGCCGGGTCTTGATCGCGGCTGAACCTTGGCCGATCGAACGGCGCCGGCCGCCAGCGCGCTGCTCGATCAGCGATGACTTTGCCTGACGCATGATCAGGTCGGAATTTCGCGCGTCGTCGGCCACCTAGCTGTCCAGGCTGAGCAGGCTGGGGGCATCGTGCGCAAGCTGCGCCTGCGCCGATCCTTCGGCCCGCGCGATATAGCCGCGCGATTTTTCGACTTCGGCACTCAGCGTGGTCACGGTCTGTTTCATGCTTTCCAGCGCCTTGACCTTGAACGTGTCGATATTGTCCATCGTGTCATAGATGTTCTGGAACGCGCGTTGCAGCACCTCGACCGGAATGGTCGAACTGGCGGCCTGTTCGTGGATCCGCCCGGTCTGTTCGCGCAGCAGGGTGCTGGTCGAATCGATGATCCCGGCGGTGGTCGAATTGAGCGCGGTCACCTGTTCGAGCACCAGCCGCTGGTTGGTCATCGCCTGTGCCACGGTCACCGCCGTGCGCAAGGCGGCTACCGTCGTGGTGCTGGCGCGGTCGACGCCCTTGACCAGCTCGACGTTGTTCTTCTTGACCAGATCGAGCGCCAGATAGCCCTGCACCGCGACCGCCATCTGCGTGAGCAGGTCCTGCGTGCGCTGGCGGACGTAAAACAGCGCCGATTCGCGCACCGCCTTGGCCTTGGCCGGATCGGTCGCGTCGAGGTCGGCAGCTTTATCTTCCAGCTTTTCGTCGAGCACCTTGGAGATGTGAATCATCTGTTCAAGATTGCCCATCGCCTCCCACAGTTTCGACCGCTCAACGTCGATCGCGGCGTTGTCCATCAGCAGCTCGTCCTTGCCCGAGCCGAGGTGCGTGAGGATCGACTGGATGTGGCCCTGCGCCGATTGATACGAGTTGAAATAGCGCTTCATCCGGTTGCC
This sequence comes from Novosphingobium sp., assembly GCA_031416535.1. Taxonomy (GTDB): domain Bacteria; phylum Pseudomonadota; class Alphaproteobacteria; order Sphingomonadales; family Sphingomonadaceae; genus Novosphingobium. The sequence continues at coordinate 3,291 of JANOTT010000102.1, forward strand.
GAACGGCAGGATCCCCAGGAACTTGCGCCCGGTCGAAAGCTTGCCGCTCTTGCCCGGATCGAGCTCTTCGACCGTGCGGCGCAGCTCGGCCAGATTGGCGCCGACCCCCATATCCTTGTCCATCGCGCGCACCGGACGATCGAGAAAGCGGTTCGACATGCCCGCTGCGGCCATGATTTCCTTGCGGCCCATGTTGGTGATCTGATCGACCTTCTTGCCGAATTCGGGCGAATTCGTGTCCGACGAGATCAGGTCGGTGACGAACGCATCGGCCTTGGCCTCCAGCTTCGATTTGTGATCGTCGGTCACCGGCACGAGCCCGGCCGCAGCAGCGGGCAGGATCACCGGCACCGGATCGGGCGCGGTCAGGGTGAGCGCGGGGGCAGTGGCGGTATCGGTCAGCGTTGAGGCCATCGATCGGGTCCGTATCCTTGGGTTGCGGCTTCCCATGTGGGATGCGCAGGCGTTTGTGCAAGCTGTGTTACCAAGATAGGACAGGCCGGGCAAGCGAATGCGGCGAAGGGTGCTGGCCGATTGCCTTGGGCCGGGGTTTAGGCATAGTTGGCGGCAAGTATGGGATTGGGGAATACTTTGGCGATGATGCAGGGTCTGGATTTCAGGTTTGTGTTCGGCGCGGCCGAGCTCCCCGCGCTGCGCGCCGAATTGCGCGAGCTGGGGCGGATCCGGGTCTGTCCGGCGATTGCGCCCGCCGCTGCCGCGGCGCTGCAAGCTGAGTTAACGGCATCGGCTGACTGGGTGCGAACCCTGCGCCAGGGCGGGATCGAGCGCGAGCTTGATGCCCAGACGCTGGCCGCGCTGGCCCCGGCGCACGTGCGCGCGGTCGAGCAATTGGCGGTGCAGGGCGATGATACGGTGTTCCGCTTCCTGCACGATTCGATCCGCATTTCGCCCGTTTCGGCCGAGCGGCAGGCGCGCGGCTGGCTGCTCGATGCCTGCGCCGAGGCATTCAACGCCCCGGCCACGCTCGCTCTGATCGGCGAACTCACCGGCGAGGAGGTGCGCTCGTTCCGGGGCGATGCGACGCGCTATCTGCCTGGGCATTTCCTGACCACGCACAACGATGGCCGCAAGCACGGCAAGCGGGTGCTGGCCGTGGTGCTAAACCTCAGCCAGTGGCATATCGATTGGGGCGGGCTGATGCTGTTTCACGGCGCTTATGGCGCAGCGCACTGCGCCTGGACCCCGGCCTTCAACACGCTCAACCTGTTTTCGGTTCCGCAGGATCATAGCGTGACCATGATAACCCCGCTGGCGCGCGCGCCGCGGCTGACCGTGTCGGGCTGGTTCTACGCCGATTGACCTGGGGCAGATGATATATCCCCGCGATCCATAGGGTTTGCCGAACTGGCCTGGCTGCGCGCGCCGATCGGCTTGACTTGGCTGGCGCAGTCTGGTCGAATTGCCTAGATCGGGGCCAAGCAACCTCCCGGTCAGGCGCGAGCCCAAGCGTTGCCTTTCGATTGTCCGCTCGTCAGCGGATGAAAGGCCGCAGGACCGGGCAATGAACGTTGACGCAAATACTCCGACCTTCGCCGAACTGGTGCGCGTTTCGGCGCGGATCGGCTGCCTCAGCTTCGGCGGGCCGGCCGGGCAGATCGCGCTGATGCACCGCGAGATCGTGGAAGAGCGCGGCTGGATCGGCGAGGAGCAATTCCTGCAAGCGCTCAATTTGTGCCACCTGCTCCCCGGGCCAGAGGCGCAGCAACTGGCGGTGTGGATCGGCTGGAAGCTGCACGGGATCAAAGGCGGGCTGGCGGCGGGGGTGCTGTTTGTGGTGCCGGGCGCGCTGGTGATGCTGGTGCTGTCGATGATTTATGCGGCGGCGGGGCAATTGAGTTGGTTCAATGCGCTGTTCCTGGGGATCAAGGCGGCGGTGCTGGCGATTGTGTTGCAGGCGCTGCTGCGGGTCGCCGCACGCGCGCTCAACACGCCGTTCAAGCGCGGGCTGGCGCTGGCGGCGTTCCTCGCGCTGTTCGTCCTGGCGCTGCCGTTCCCGCTGGTGGTGCTGGGGGCGGGGTTGATCGGCGTGCTGATCGCGGCGTGGCGGCCCGAATGGCTGGCGCTCAAACCTGCCGGACCCGCACCCCAATTCGCCCCGCGTCCGTGGCGCAGCAGCGCGGCGGCGGTGCTGGTCGGCGGCGTACTGTGGGCCGCGCCGCTGCTGGCAATCTGGCTCACGCTCGGGCCAGACCACGTGCTGTGGCAGATCGGCGCGTTCTTTTCCAAACTGGCGGTGGTGACCTTTGGCGGGGCCTACGCGGTGCTGGCCTATATGGCGCAGCAGGCGGTGCAAGGGTTCGGCTGGCTCACCCCGGGTGAAATGGCCGACGGGCTGGGGCTGGCCGAGACCACGCCCGGCCCGCTGATCATGGTCACGCAATTCGTCGGCTATCTTGCTGCGCTGCGCGCCTCCGCGCCGTTCTCGCCGCTGGTCGCGGGCTTGCTCGGCGCCGGGCTGACCACCTGGGTCACCTTCGTGCCGTGCTTCATCTGGATCTTCGCGCTCGCCCCGTGGATGGAGCGGCTGGAACATGCGGGGGGGCTCAAAGGCGGGCTGGCTGCCGTCACCGCTGCGGTGGTCGGGGTCATCGCCAACCTCGCGCTGTGGTTCGCGCTCCACGTGTTGTTCCGCGCAGGGACAGCGGTGCAGGTCGGCGGGTGGACAATCGCGCTGCCCGACCCCGCCAGCCTCGATTGGCGCGCCGCGTTGCTGGCTGCGCTTGCTGCAGTGCTGATCTTCCGCGCCAAGTGGAGCGTGATCCGCGTGCTGGGTGTGGCGGCGCTGGGGGGATTGGTGCTGGGCTGGGCGGGGTAAAGCGTGGCCGAAAAGAGTTATGCGCGGGTCAGCTTCCGAACCAGCGTTGCAGGTAGCCTCTGCGCGCGCGCGGCGCGGTTTGTTCGGTGATCTTGAGCAGATAGTTGGCCAGCACCGCCGCCTGACTGGGTGTCATCATGAAATGGTGACTGTCCAGCACTTCGCGGCCCTCGTGGCGGGTGGATTTGACGGTCTGTAGCCGCAGATCTAGGCGCTGGCCCAATTTGGTATGGGTCCACCCCACCAGCACGCCAAAGCTGTCCAAGTCTTGAATATCCTGCGGCATGACACTCCCCTTCACATCCCCGGTGCGAACGATAGCAGAGCCTAAACCGCACGCCAGCAAATCCAGCCGCTGGTCGAGTCTTTGTGTGGGACAAGTATCCGGCGCAGCCCGGACCGCGCCTATGCCGCCAGTTTGAACGGCGCGATCTCGCCCGACAGATACAGCGTCTTGGCCTTGGCCCGGCTCAATTTGCCCGAGCTGGTGCGCGGCAGGGTGCGCGGGGGGACCAGTTCGACCACGCAGTTCATGCCGGTGATCGAGCGGACTTTGTCGCGGATCTGGTTGTGCAACTTGATCCGTTCGGCAGGATCGGAGACGCGGCAGTGGACCAGCACCGCGGGGACTTCCTCGCCGGTTTCGGTCTCGACCGAGAAGGCCGCGATGTCGCCCTGGTGGAAGCCGGGCAATTGTTCGACCGCCCATTCGATATCCTGCGGCCAGTGGTTCTTGCCGTTGATGATGATCATGTCCTTGGCGCGCCCGACGATGAACAGGTAGCCATCGACCAGATAGCCCATGTCGCCGGTATCGAGCCAGACCCCCCCGTCTTCACTTGGGACCAGGCACTCGGCAGTCGCGGCGGGGTCGCGGAAGTAGGAATGCATCACGCTCGGCCCCTTGCACCAGACCTTGCCGATGTGGTGATCGGGCATGGCCGCGCCGCTTTCGCCGCGGATCTCCAGCGCCATGTCCTTGACCGCCTTGCCGCAGTTGACGATCGCGCGGTAGCGGGCCGGACGCGACAGATCGCGCGGGGTGCCTGACAGGCGCTCCTCCTCGACCAGTTCGACCCTGATCCCTTCGCCCGGCGGCATGATGGTGACCGCCAGCGTGGCTTCGGCGAGGCCGTAGCTGGGCAGAAACGCGCCCGCCTTGAACCCGGCCTGCGCAAAAGCGTTGACGAAGCCCTGCATCACGTCGGGGCGGATCATGTCCGCTCCGTTGCCCGCCACCCGCCAGCGCGACAGGTCAAAGCGGTCAGCGACATTGCTCTGGCTGGAAATGCGGCGCGCGCAGATGTCATAGCCGAAGGTCGGCGAATAGGAGAGCGTGGTGCCCGGATTGCGGCTGATCAGATCGAGCCAGGCGAGCGGCCGCCGCGCAAAATCCTCGGTCTTGAGGTAATCGGCCGAGCACTGGTTGGCGATCGGCGAGAGGAAGCAGCCGACCAGCCCCATATCGTGATACCACGGCAGCCACGAGACGCAGCGGTCGGTCGCGATCAGCTTCATCCCCTCACCGTGTCCGGCCAGGTTGTTGAGCAACGAGGCGTGCGTGACCGCGACCCCGTGCGGGAACCGGGTCGAGCCGCTGGAATATTGCAGATAGCAGATATCGTCGGTGTGCGCGGGCGGCAGATCGGCTGCAGGCGCGGCTTGCTGCGCGAAATCTTCCCAAGCGATCCCCTGGCAATCCCCCGTGACAGCATTCTGACGCGCGGCCGCGGCCCCGGCCATCTCGGCGATTTCGGCGGGGTAGAACAGGATCATGGGGTCGCTCGACTGGAGCTGGACCGCGAGCTGATCGATATAGCTGTCCTTGCCGCCAAAGCTGGTCGGCAGCGGCAGCGGCACCGGCCACGCCCCGGCATAGATCGCGCCGCAGAACAGCGCGGCGAACTCAGGCCCGGTTTCTGCGACCAGTGCGATTCGGTCATCCTTTTTGACCCCGTGCGCGATCAGGCGGCGGGCCATCAGCAGCGCCTCTTCGCGCAGCTCGCGGAACGGGTAAGGGCGCACCAGATTACCGCGCGGATCGTGAAAATTCAGCCCGCGCTGGCCGCTCGCAGCATAGTCCAGCGCCTCGCCGAATGTGGCAAAGGTGGACAACCGGCGCGGCAAGTCATCGTGGTTGGGGGTGGGCACCAGCGCCGTAGCAGCAGGTAATGGCGTGGCGTCGATCACTAGCGTGGCGGCGTCGGTCATTGTCTAAACTCGTTTCTTATCAATGCGCCGGGCCGGAAATTACAGCCGCCGCGCACCTTGAACCGTTCACAAACCCCGCACGGAGCCTGCACTGGCCTTTTCCATTTGCCGGTTAGTGTGGCACGAATAAGGCCATGGTAACCAAATCCCGGACTTATGCGCGCCCAAAGCTACGTGCCGAAAAGCGGCCACCCAAGCCGCTTGACGCGCGGCGGCTGAATGATCTGGCGCTGCACTATGTGGCCCGGTTTGCCACCAGCGCGGCCAAGCTGGCCGACTATCTGAGGCGCAAACTGCGCGAGCGCGGCTGGGAGGGCGAGGGCGAGCCAGATGTGGCGGCGCTGACCGCAAATTTTGTCGCCGCCGGATATATCGACGATGCCGCTTATGCCCGCGCCAAAAGCGGCGCCTTGCTGCGGCGGGGATTTGGCGCGCGGCGCGTGGGGCAGGTACTGAACGCGGCCGGAATCGCCGAGGAGACCCGCGCTGAGGTGCGCGCCAGCGACGCAGCGCAGCGCCGCGCTGCGCTGGCGCTGGCAATGAAGCGCCGGTTCGGGCCGTTCGGGCCGCCGCCGGCCGACCGCGCGGCGCGCGAAAAGCAGGTCGCGGCGATGCTGCGCGCGGGGCATCCGCTCGATTTCGTGCGGGCGCTGCTGTCTGCGCCCGATGAACAGGCGGCGCAAGACTGGGCGGGCGAGGCGAACGAGGACGAGTGATGGTGCCTGCGCGTCACCCGCGCGCGCCGCTCTTGCGCGATCCGGGCAATAGGCGCTAACGCGCTCGCCATGGGATTCTTCGGAAAAATCTTCACCTGGTGGGACGGCGCGACCATCGGCACCCTGCTCAACAGCTCGATGAGCGGCGAGCAGGTCGGCACCGATACCCTTGGCAACAGCTATTTCCGGGGCAAAAAGCCGTTCGGGGCGGGCCATCCGTTCGCCGGGCAGGAACGTCGCTGGGTGATCTACAACGGCGCCAACGATGCCAGCCGGGTGCCGCCCGAATGGCACGGCTGGCTGCACGGAGCCTTTGATGGCATTCCCGAAAGCAATTTGCCGCCCGCGCGGATTTGGGAGGTCGATTACACCCCCAACGCCACCGGGACTGCCGCCGCCTATCGCCCGGCCGGCGCGCTCGAGCGCGGCGGAAAGCGCGCGGCGGCGACCGGCGATTACGAATCATGGACGCCGGACGCCTGAACGCCATGCGGACCGCCGACGTCCTGATGCTGACAGTTCTGGCGGGGCTTTCGGCCTGTAGCGGCGGGTCGAACGACGCGGCCGAGGCGGTGGCGACCGAAGTGCCCAAATCGTTCACCAGCCCCGGCGCCAGCGCGCCAGTGGTCGAAAGCGAATACGGCACCCCGGTCAAGGACCGCGTCGCCACGCTGGGCCTGCTTAACAAGCGCAACAACCTGACGCAGGACGTGGTGCTGAAAGTGGGCGAGGCCAAGCGGGTCGGCAATGTGATCGTCAAGCTGGCGACCTGCGAACGCTCGTTGCCGTGGGAAAGCCCGCCCGAAACCGGCGCGTTCGTGCAGGTGTTCGTCGAAGAGCGTGAGCGCGCCGACCAGCCGCTGGACTGGCGCAAGGTGTTTTCGGGCTGGCTGTTCAAGAATTCGCCTGCGCTCAGCGTGGTCCAGCACCCGATTTACGACGTCTGGGTCAAGGATTGCGCGATGAAGTTCCCGGGCGAGGAAGACAGCCCGGCTGCCGCGGCATCGGCCAGCAGCTCGGCAAAGGCGGCGGGCAGCGCAAGTCCTGCGGCCAAGCCCTCTGCTGCGGCCAAGCCCTCCGCTGCGGCCAGCCCTGCCGCCAAACCCGCGCCCCCACCGGGCAAACCTGCACCCAGCGCATCAGCGTCTACCGCCAACTGAGCCGCGCGCAGCAGTTCGAGGTATTCGGCCTGGCTCAGCTCGATTGCGCCAAGCGAGGCCAGATGCCCGGTGATGAACTGGCAATCGAGCAGCACCGTGCCCGCCCGCCGCAACCCCGCCACCAGCCAGGCCAGCGCCACCTTCGAGCCATCGCTGGCCCGGCTGAACATCGATTCGCCGCAGAACACCCGGTCGAACCCCACTCCGTACAGCCCGCCCATCAGCTCACCGTCACGCCAGCACTCGATCGAATGCGCGTAGCCCTGCGCGTGCAAGGCAATGTAGCTGCGCGCAATCCGGCTGCTGATCCAGGTCTCGTCGGTATCGCGCCGGGGTTGCGCGCAGGCTTCGATCACCGCCGCGAAGGCCTGGTTGCAGGTAACCTCGAAGGTGCCGCGGCGCAGCACTTTAGCCAGCGAATGCGAGCAATGGAAGCGGTTCAGCGGCAGCACCGCGCGGCGGCGCGGCTCGACCCAGAAGATCTCCGGATCGTCGCGCGCGTCGGCCATCGGAAAGATCCCGCTGCGATAGGCGAGCAACAGCAGCTGCGGATCGATCGGCGGCGGGGCGCCGGGGGACTTGGGGGGAGCATGCACGGCAATTGTGTTATGGACCTATGCAGAGCGCTTGTCATCGGGCAGTCTTATGGATAAAGGCACCCCCGCCTGCAGGAGCGTAGCTCAGTTGGTAGAGCATCGGTCTCCAAAACCGAGGGCCGTGGGTTCGAGTCCCCCCGCTCCTGCCAGGCATTCCCCCAGATGTGGCGTACAATGACGGCTGATCGTTCTGCACCGCCACCCGCCGCTCCGCTTGGCACGGCAATAGCGCGGCTGCGCGGGTTCCTGCTGGGCGAGCCGGCCCCGCGCGAAGGGTTGTGGCTGGGGCTGGCCTTCACGCTGCTCGCCTGCCTGCCATTCCTGATGACGCCTTATCCGCAGATGGTCGATTACCCGGCGCATCTGGCGCGCTTCCACATCATGCTGACCCGCGACCAGAGCCCGTTGCTGCAGGAATACTATGGTTTCGAATGGCACTGGATGGGCAATCTGGGGGCCGACCTGCTGATCCGGCCGCTGGCGCGGTTCATGCCGCTCGAAACCGCCGGCTGGCTGATCGCGGCGAGCATCCCGCCGCTCACCGCGCTGGGGATCATGGCGGTGCAGTGGACCTTGCGGGGGCGAATTGGCCTTGCCTCGATGCTGGCGTTTGCGTTCGTGTGGTCGCCCTCGATGCTGCTCGGGTTCCTTAACTTCGGGCTGGCGCAAGCCATGGCGCTGTTGGCCTTCGCGCTGTGGGTCAAGCTGGAGGGCAAAAGCTGGCGCGCCCCGCTGTTCATCCCGATCGGTCTGGTGGTGTGGCTGGCACACGTTTCGGGCTGGGGCATTCTGGGGCTGATGGTGTTCGGTTACGAATGGCACAAGAGCAAATCGTGGCGGGCGTTCGTGGCGCCGTGGCCGCTGTTTTTCCCGCTGCTCGCGCTGTTCGCGGGCGGCACGGTGGGCAAGCCCCCAAGCTATGGGCCGCGCCCCGAAATCTATAAATGGGCGATCTGGAAGCAGGCGATGCGCGGCACGCTGCAATGGTTCGATTATGCCAATGCGCTGATCATCTGCGGCATGCTGGCGGTGTCGATCGGATTCCGGCGCTGGGACTGGCGGCTGGGCTGGGCGGCGCTGCTGATGCTGGCGGCGTCGCTGGCGATGCCGCGGCACATCTTCGGCGGCGATCTGGTCGATGCGCGGATGATCTCGGCCGGGCTGCTGGTCGGCGCATTGTCGCTGGCGTGGAAGGCGCCGCGCTGGGTGGTAATGGCCGCCACGCTGCTGTTCATCGGCCGGCTGGGCTACACCACGATGGACTGGCGGCGCGATAGCCGTGCAACCACCGAGATGCTGACCGCGCTCGACGGGCTTCCGCACGGCGCGCGGATCGCCAGCTACATCGTCACCGAAAAACGCGAGTGGGGCTATAACAGCCAGGAGCATATCTGCGGCTATGCGGTGGTCCGGCTTGACGCGCTGATCAATTGCAATTTCGCGCTGCCGGGCATTCATATGCTGACCATCAACCAGGACAGCCAGTTTTTCCGCGACCCCTTCCACCGGCTCAATCACCGCGCCGGCAAGCCAATTGATACCTACTATTACGAGCCAGCGCTGCACGCCGACTGGTTCTGGTACATGGCCCAGGAAGACCCGGTGCGGCTGCCGTATGGGTTCAAGCAGGTGCGGCGCGGGCGGCACTGGATTCTGGCCCAGCGGGTCACCCCCCGCGCTGGCGCCAGGACCGACTGACGCAGCGACCAATCTGGCCCAAAGTGCCCGACCGACGGCGAGTCTTGCAAAAGCCATGGCGCATAGCTAAGTGCCGCGGTGTCTTCCGACACAAGGAGAATCAGTCGCCCCTCCGGCCCAGCTGCCTGGCAGCCGCCGGGCGGCGCTATCCCCTTGGCGCAAGACACGAGGATTTTGGCTCCAAGACGAGAGTGACAGACCTATGGCGAAGTTCAACCCGGGCGAATTTGTCCGTCAGGTTCAGGCGGAAGGCAAGAAGGTCGTGTGGCCCTCGCGTCAGGAAACCACCACCACCGCGATCTTCGTCGGCATCATGATGTTTGTGCTGGCGCTGTTCTTCCTCGGTATCGATTCGATCTTCGGCAAGATCGTGCAATTCCTCCTCGCGCTGGCCTGACGGTCGAGCGCGGCAAGCAGAGACAAGGCAGACATGGCTCGCTGGTATATCATCCACGCTTATTCAGGATTCGAGAGCAAAGTGCGGGACTCGATCCTGTCCGAAGCGCAGCGCATGGGGCTTGAAGCTCTGGTCGAAGCGGTCGAGGTTCCGTCCGAGACGATCACCGAGGTGAAGCGCGGCAAGAAGGTTCAGGTCGAACGCAAGACCATGCCGGGCTATGTGCTGGCCAAGCTGGGGCTTAACGACGACGTCTATCACCTCGTCAAGAACACCCCCAAGGTCACCGGGTTCCTTGGCCCCAATGGCAAGCCGCAGCCGATCACCGACCGCGAGGCTGCCCGCTATTTCGGCGCGCGCGATGCCGCCGCGGCCGAGCCCAAGAAGCACGTCAGCGTCGATTACGAGATTGGCGATGCGGTCAAGGTCCTCGACGGCCCGTTCAACACCTTCACCGGCACCGTCGAAGAACTGGATTTCGACAAAAACCGGGTCAAGGTCTCGGTCTCGATCTTCGGGCGTGCAACCCCGGTCGAGCTGGACTTCGAACACGTCGAACTGATCAAGTAAGCGCGCGTCGCCGCCGGGCTGTCTGGCGGCTATTTCTGCTTCTTTCCCGCACCTTTGCGCAGCGCCGCCAGATCGGCCTCAAGCGTTGCGTCATTGGCTAGCGCAGCCAGTTCCTGATCGAGCGAGGCAGGCGAGGCCGCGTTGCTGGCGGCATAGTCGATCCGCTTTTCGAGCGCGGCGAAGCGGTCCATCAGCGCCCCGGTGCGTTCGCGGGATTTGCTGCCACCAGCCAACGCCGTGCGCGTCTGGGCCGCGCCGGAGAGCACCTTGAGCAGCCGCAGCCGGGTTTCACCGTGCTTGGCTTCCAGTTCGGTCCCACTGGCGCGCAGCCGAACAGCATCGCCCTGCGCACTGGCGGCCGCGGCGCGCTGCGCCTTGGCCGCATCAAGCGCGGCGTTGCGTTCAGCCAGCGCGCCGAGCGCCAAATCCTCACGATTGCGCGACATCGCCAGCTTGGCCTTGTCTTCCCAAGTGTGCGCCGCCGCCTCGTGCTGTTCGGCGTCCTGCGTGCATTGTCCTGCGCTGCGATCAAGCGTGGCGGCGTCACGCGCCAGCGCAATCACCGATTCTTCCAGCTCGGCCATCATCAATTTGAGCATCTTGGCCGGGTTGACGGCCTTGTCGATCAGGCTGCTGAGATTGCTCGACGCCAGTTCTTTGGCGCGGATGACGAGATCAAACATGCTTGCTCCCCGTTGGCTGCAGCATTTGTCAGGGGCTACCCTATGCCGCTTAAGAATTTGCGCAATCGGGATTGCCGCTGTTTTAAGCTTCACATTTGGTGCGTGACGCCCTAGGGCGCGCGCTTGCTGCAGGCGTACTTGCAGTAAATCCACGCGGGAGGCTGGCCCAGTCGAAAGATCTGGCGCTGGCTGTTTGACCGCTCACTCTGCGGCTTCTGCTGAAACACGCCGGCGCCAACAGGAAGAAAGGAGGCCATGTCGTGGCCAAGAAGATTACAGGTTATATCAAGCTGCAGGTGCCCGCGGGCTCTGCCACGCCTTCCCCGCCGATCGGGCCTGCGCTGGGTCAGCGCGGCGTGAACATCATGGAATTCTGCAAGGCGTTCAACGCCGCCACGCAGGACGTGGAAAAGGCCATGCCGATCCCCACGATCATCACCGTCTATGCTGACAAGAGCTTTACCTTCATCACCAAGACCCCGCCGGCCAGCTTCCTGATCAAGAAGGCGGCCGGGCTCAAGTCGGGTTCGAAGGAGCCGGGCAAGATTTCGGGCGGCACGATCACCCGCGCGCAGCTGGCTGAAATCGCGCAGGTCAAGATGGCCGACCTTTCGGCCAACGATATCGAACAGGCGAGCAAGATCATCGAGGGCTCGGCCCGTTCGATGGGTATTACCGTGGTGGAGGGCTAAGCACATGGCACAGACCAAGAAAGCCAAGGGGCTGACCGCCAAGCTGGGCGATAACCAGAAGCTGTATGGCATCGCCGAAGCGATCCAGCTGCTCAAGGACCTCAAGACCACCAAGTTCGACGAAGCGCTTGAAATCGCGCTGAACCTGGGGGTCGATCCGCGCCACGCCGATCAGATGGTGCGCGGCATGGTCGTGCTGCCTTCGGGCACCGGCAAGGACGTCAAGGTGGCGGTGTTCGCGCGCGGTGAAAACGCTGAAAAGGCGCTCGCCGCCGGGGCCGACAAGGTCGGCGCCGAAGACCTGCTCGAAGACATGCAAGCCGGTAACCTGGATTATGGCCGCGTGATTGCCACGCCGGACATGATGGGCGTCGTCGGCCGGCTGGGCAAGGTGCTGGGTCCAAAGGGCCTGATGCCGAACCCCAAGCTGGGCACGGTCACCCCGAACGTGGCCGAAGCGGTCAAGGCAGCCAAGGGCGGCCAGATCGAATTCCGCGTCGAGAAGGCCGGGATCATCCACGGCGGGATCGGCAAGCTGTCGTTCTCGAACGATCAGCTCAAGGCCAACTTCGACGCATTCGTCGATGCGATCGTCAAGGCCAAGCCGGCCGGCGCCAAGGGCAAGTATCTGCAGAAGGTGTCGGTCAGCTCGTCGATGGGCCCCGGCCTGAAGATCGATGTGGCGGCGCTGCACGGCTCGTAACCGCGTCATCGCTGGTCAAGCCAGCGAAACCGAATACCAGGCAAAGGGCTGGGAGGGGAAACCTTTCCAGCCTTTTCGTTTCGTGGCATCACCGGCAGGGGGAGGTCCTGTGCCATGCGCTTGTTCGTGCTGTTCGCCGCCGCTGCAACCACCGCCGCGCCCTCTGCGGGCCCGGTGACCCTCGCCGCGATTGATGTGCCGCGCAATCATGGACCGCAGCAGGTGGTGGTGCAGACGCGCGAATTTGCCGGTCATGCTGCATCTGGCTGGCACCGGCATCCCGGGATCGAGATCGCAATTGTGGCCGACGGTGAGATCGACCTGCATACGGCGACCGGGGTGTTGCGGCTGCAGCAGGGTGAAAGCTTCACCGTACCGCGCGGAATGGCGCACAACGGGGTCAATCCCAAGGGAACGGCAGCGGCGCTGGTGATCACGCTGGTGGTGGACAAGGGAAAAGCGCTGCGCGAGCCGGTTCCGGCGCCCTCAAGGCACTAAATTGGCTTTGGCGTAGCGCGCGATCGGTTGGCTCGACGCAAGGCCATCGGGTAAACGCAGCACGGCGCGCTGGGTTAACATTGTCCCGGGCGGGCCGCCCAGCGCGTCTCACATACCGTCAAGGCCCTTGCTGACCAGAATATTCACCGAAACACGGCGATTCTGTGCCTTGCCTTCGGGCGTGTCATTGCTGGCGAGCGGGTCCGCCTTGGCCATGCCGGTGGGGGTCAGCATGCGATAGGGCTTCCAGCGGCAGTACTGCTGAAGATAGTTGATGACGCTGTGGGCGCGCTTTTCGCTGAGCGTCTGGTTGTAATCGTCGCTGCCGACTGAATCGGTGTAACCGACCACCAGCATCAGGGCGTTGTCGATCCCCTCGGCCTGGGTTGCTGTGGCGCAGAGATCGTCTTTGGATTTGTCGGACAAGGCCGATTTTCCGGTATCGAAATACACGTTGGCCGTGAACTTGATGTTGTACTTGTCGATATCGCCCATCCGCCCGCGCAGCGCCTCGGTCGCCGCAGTCTGCTCATCGAAGCGCTGGTTCGTGCCGTTGCGGATCATCATCGCGGTCTTGTAATCGCCGTTCTTGAAGGTGATCTGGCTCGCCGCCAGCCCGCCGGACCATTGCAGGGTCTTGACCGTTACCGGCAGCCCGTTGAGCAGCGCGTCAGCGGTAAGCTTGTTTCCGCCGCCGAACAGGCCGCCGCTAGCCTTGACCTTGGTCGTTGTGGTGATGGCGATAACCGTGCTGGTGCCATCGGCGGTGGTGACCTTGAGCTTGTCGCCAGTGCGCGCGCTGATGACGCCCTTGATCTCGGGCCCGGCGGTCATCTGGGAAGGATCGGGCAGGGGCTCACCCATGACGACGATGGTGGGATCGGGCGAGACTTGCTGCTGCGCAGACACGCTGCCCGCTGCTGAAACCAATAGCACGGCAAGCAGCAAGCGGGCTCCTGATTTTCTGGAAACAACGCGCATCAAGTTACTCCTTGTATCTTCAACAGCTGGCCCGCCTGTTCAGGCAAACCTGTCTGATAGATGAACAAGGCCGATCAGAACAGTCGTTGTAGGGGTAACCAGAGCGCCGCGTGCGGCGAACCGATGCAGACCGCCCCGCGCAAGCGTAGAATCAAGCGGCTTGTTCAGGCGGCTTGCTCAGGCGGCGGCGCGGCCGAACAGTTCGATCGCAGCACGCGGCAGGGCAATCCCGGCTTCGTGGCCGTTGATCCACACCACTTGCCCGGTCAGCGCGGGAAAGCCGGTGAACGCCAGGTCGATCGATTCGCCGATCTCGCGCTCGGCCAGCGCGCCCTTGATCTTGATTCCACTGGACGAAACATTCAACACGCGCACGCCTTCGCCGGCGAATTCCAGCGCGGTGCCTTCGGGAACGGCATCGGCATGGCGGTGCTCGGTGCGGTGATCGACGGTCCGCCTGACGGTGCGCTTGATCAGCCCGGCCAACCCGTGGCCGATGGGCTGCTTGCGGCGCGTGAGCGGTGCGAAATCCCACCCGGCGTTGCCGGCGACGATCTGCTCGCCGCGCGACAGCAGCGGGTCAGGCATGGCGAAGGGGGTGTCAACCGCTGCTGCGGCATGGCTGCACGCAGCCGGGAGGAAGCGCGCGGCGACGGCCGGGTGCAGTGGCGCATCAAAAGCGAAGCCCGCCAGGCTGCCGTTGCTCCACATCCGCTGCGCGGGCAGGCTCTCCAGTCCGGGCAGCTTGATCCAGACCTGGTTAAGCCCCTGACCCACGATCTGCCGGTCGATCTGGCAGCCCTGCGCCGAAAAATCGACCAGCCGCGCCTCCATCGCGGTGCGGCCGCGTTCGCGCAGCGCGATCGCCAGGCTGATCGGGGCGCGGCCCCGGCGGCGGCCTTCGCTGAATTCGCTCGTGCGTGCAAAGTTGATTGTCATGTCGTGCCCCCCAAAACTGCTGACAGGCACTGCCTGCCCAAATTCGACCGTGTTGCGATCGTCGTCTGGGCGGCGCGGCAGACGCGGACAAGCGTGGCGCCGGGGCTGTCCCGCAGTGGGATGAACGGGGGTGATAAGGTTAAACTTGCCGGGGCGCGGCAGGCTGCGCCCTGATCCAGACTTATTTCATATTTTCAATGGTATAACACTCAAGCACATAGGCCAGCGGCTGCCCGTCCGGGAGCCGCAGCAGCGCGCGGTGCGCCGAAATCGTGTTGGCTGGACAGCCGGGTGGGGGCTTGGCCAGGATTTCCAGCGGCTCGCGGCGATAGCCGAGCGGCGCGGCGATCCGCCCGAACGGCACCTGCGTTGCGGCCAGCGCGGCGTTCATCTCGGCGCTCAGCCGGCCCGGGACGTACCAGTTGTGCGCGGACGACAGCACGCGGTTGCCGCAGGTCAGCTCGACATGGCGGTAACCCAGCGGCTCGTCCGCCGCGATTCCCAGCAGGCGGCGCAGGCCGGTGGGTTGCCGCGCTTTAGCCCCGGTCACCGGGCGTGCCATGATCTGCGCCGGGCTGGCCAGGCCGCGGGCCTCGCACCACACGCGCAAGGCTTCGGTGGCGCTGGCGTGCGCGGCGAGCGTGGCCTCGAACGCGGCGATCGCTGCTGCATCGTGCGATCGCGCCATAGCCTCGGCCGGGTCAGGCGCGCTGGCCGCAAGGGCTGAACTGCTCATGATGACGACGGCCTGACCAATTCCCTCAAATCCCACCCGGTACGGCCTCGCGGCCGAGCGCGCGCAGGCCGGTGACCAGCGCCTCGGCGCAATCATCCAGCCGCGCGGCATCGACCGAACGGACCACGAAGTTCGCGCCAACCCGGCCTTCGCGGAAAAACGGATAGCTGCCGATCACGCACCCGTCGTGCGCGCGTTCGGTTTCGCGCAGCAAATCCGCCACTTCGCTTTCCATGGCCCATGAGCCGACCGTCTGGCTGAGCAGCGGCAGCCCGCCCTCCAGCTCGCCGGTCAAGGCATCGAGCATCCCCGCGGTGATCGAGGGCACACCCGCCATCAGGAACACGTTGCCGATGCGGATCCCCGGCGCGCCCGACATCCGGTTGGCGATCAGTTCGGCCCCATCGGGCACGCGGGCCATGCGCAGCCGGGCCTCGTTAAGCCCGCCGCGGCTCTCGTAATACCGTTCGAGCATCGCGCGGGCGTCGGGGTGAATGACCACCGCCACGCCCAGCGCCTCGGCCACCGCATCGACGGTGATGTCGTCATGCGTCGGACCGATTCCGCCGGTGGTGAACAGATAGTCGTTGCGCGCCCGCAGTGCGTTGACCGCCTCGACGATGGCGGCGGTATCATCGGCGACCACGCGCACTTCAGCCAGCCGGATCCCCTGCACCCCCAGCCACGCGGCGACTTGCGCGATGTTCTTGTCTTGCGTGCGGCCCGAGAGAATCTCGTCCCCGATGACCAGCAGCGCGGCTTTCCAGATGCGGGAGGGTGTCGTCATATGGTTGCGTTAAGGCGGCGCGTGGGCTTCGACAAGCTCAGCTGCTAATCAAATCCCGCACCCGCTGAAATTCCAGCACCCCGTCGTCGATCGGGGCCTGGCGCATATCCACCCGGTCTTTGCGGTATTCCTGATTGAGCCGCCACGGCAGGCTGGCCGCGTTCTTGGGCATCAGGTGCTTGCCGCGCTGGATGTAGCCCGAGGAAAAATCGAAGATATCGTCTTCGGCCGGTTCCGCGCCCTGGGCCATCGCCGGGGTCGCGGCGACCGCGCCGTAGGTGTCCATCTGGCGCAGCAGGCGGGTGATATATTGCGCGACGATATCGACCCGCAGCGTCCAGCTGGCATTGAGATAGCCAAAGATGCCAGCCAGATTGGGAACGTTCGAGAACATGCAGTTGCGATAGAAATAGGTCTGCGAAAAATCGACCGGCGCGCCATCGACGCTGACCGCGATCTTGCCCGCAAAGGTCAGTTTCAGACCGGTTGCGGTGATAATGATATCGGCATCGAGATGCTTACCCGATTTGAGCTTGATCCCGCGCGCATCGAAGCTGTCGATCTGGTCGGTCACCACCGAGGCGGTCCCGGCCTTGATTGCCTCGAAGAAATCGGCATCGGGGACCAGGCATAGCCGCTGATCCCACGGATTGTATGGGGGCGTGAAAGCCACCTCGTCGTAGCTTTCGCCCAGATGCCCGCGCAGCTGCTTGGTGATGAATTGTTTAACTTTTTCGGGCTGGCTGCGCGCACGTTTGAACACCAGGTCGCCCAGGAAAATATTCTTGGCGCGGGTGATCCGGTAGGCGAGGCTTTCGGGCAGCAGCTTGCGCAACAGATTGGCGAGGGCATCTTTGGCCGGACGGCTGACCATCCAGGTCGGGGTGCGCTGGAGCATGGTGACATGCCCCGCGCCCGAACTTGCCAGCGCCGGGACGATTGTCACCGCGGTTGCGCCCGAGCCGATCACGACCACTTTTTTGCCAGCGTAATCGAGGTCGGTCGGCCAGAACTGCGGATGGATCACCGGGCCTTTGAATGTATCGCGCCCGGCAAACCCGGCGTCATGCGGCTGGTCGTAATCGTAATAGCCCGAACCCAGGAACAGGAACCGGCCCTGCACCCGTTGCGGCGTGCCGTCCTTGCCCGTGCTGGTCACGGTCCAGCGCGCGGCGGTGCTGTCCCATTCGGCCGAGATGACCTTTTGGCCCAGGCGCATGGCGGGGGCGAGGTCGTACTTGGCGGTGATCATGTTCAGATATTCAAGGATCGAGGGACCATCGGCGATCGCCTTTTCGTGGGTCCACGGCTCGAACGAGAAACCCAGCGTGTGCATGTCGCTGTCCGACCGGATGCCGGGATAGCGGAACAGGTCCCAGGTCCCGCCCAGATTGTCACGCTGATCGAGGATTGCGAGGGTCTTGCCCGGGCAATCGCGCCGCAGGTGCACGGCCATGCCGATCCCCGAGATCCCGGCCCCGATGATGATCATGTCAAGGCACGGTTCGATGGCGGTGACTGCGTTCATTGATCCCGGTTCCCTCTGGCTGACGGCGCTGTCGGCCTTAACCGACCGCTTAACAAACTCTGTGCGGGATTGCCAGTGCGGCGCGGCTTTGCCACACCCGCGCGCATGACAGTAATCGCAGCCCGCCGCTATGCTGGCGGCAAACCCTTGAACGACGCACTCCAGATCGACGGGGCGGAGCGCAGCTTGCCCGGCGGGAACCAGTTCGACTGGGTCGGGCTGTGCGATCCCACCCCCGCCGAGCTTGATCTGGTGCGCCGCCAGTTTTCCTTGCATCCGCTGGCGGTGGAGGATGCGGCCACCGCCGGGCAGACCCCCAAGCTGGAAATTTACGGGCAGCACCTGTTCATCATCGCGCGCTCGGCGATGATCCAAGAGGGGGAAAATATCGGCTACGGGCAGACCGCGATTTTCCTGAGCAATGATTTTCTGGTGACCGTGCGGCTGGGAGCGATTAGCGCGCACGACGAATTGCGCATCCGGCTCGAAGCCAATCCCGAACGGTTGTCCGAAGGCCCGGACTATGTCGCGCATGCGATCCTCGATCATCTGGTCGATGGCTATCAGCCAATCCTCGAGCGGCTCGACGACGGCGTCCAGGCGATGGAGGAGCGCGCGATCGACGTGTTCCCGCAGCCATCGACGATCCGGCGGATATTCCGCTTGCGGCGGCAGCTGCGCCGGTTTGTGCGGATCGTCGGGCCAATGGAGGAGGTCTGCGACCGGCTTGCCTTGACCGAGTTGGCGATGATCGATCCGGGCGCGCGAATCTGGTTTCGCGATGTGCTCGATCATATCCGCCGCACGCTGGTGCGGATCGCCGATCTGCGCGAAACAATGTCGAGCATCGTCGAAACCGCTGCGCTGCTCGAACAGCACCGCCAGGGCGATACCACCCGGCAGCTGGCGGGCTGGGCCGCGATCCTGGCAGTGCCGACCGCGATTGCCGGGATTTACGGGATGAACTTCGATTATATGCCCGAACTGCAACAAAAGTGGGGCTATCCGATGGTCTGGGCGGTGATCCTGACCATTTGCGGCGGGCTGTATATGCGGTTCAAACGGATCGGCTGGCTGTAAATCCCCCCGCGCCAGCCAGCGCAGGACCCTGCAAAGATCTGCCGACACCGCACTTTGCGCCAACTGTTCTGATGACCGGACGTACCAGCCTCGGTCTGTCAGCCTCGGCGATGGCGGTGCATCGCTACGCTGCGCGTTCGGTCATCTGGCACCACGCTACCGATCCGGTCGGATCGCGCCAGGTTGTGGGCGTCATTCCGATTTCGGCCGCGTATTGTTCCAGTTCGCGCTCGTCGCGGCAGATCAGCTGCCAGTCCATCACCGCGTCCAGCCACCCGGTGCCGAGATGATCGGGGGCAAAATTGGCCAGCAGCAGGGTGCCCTTGGGGGCGAGGCAGGCTTTCATCAACTTGTGCAGCAACCGCATCGAACGGGTATCGAGGTAGTCGGTCAGCCCCAGGGTATAGATCAGGTCGAAGGGTTCGCCGGCCTTGGCGGCTTCGCGCAGATAGCGGAAGACGTTGGCTTCGATCAGGGTGATGGCCTGGCCGTGCTTGGCGCGGATCTGATCAAGTGAAAGCGGGTCCTGATCGACCAGCGTAATGTTGGTCAGATCATTGCCGATCAATGCATCGCCTTCGCGGAAATGGCCGCCAGCCAGCACCAGAATCCGCTGCCCGCGCTGCCACGCGGCGCAGACCACCGTTTCGGCGTAGTTCCGGCGCTGGCGCACAGCCTCGGGGGTCTGAAACTGAACGGTCAATTCGAAGATGCTGCGGCCCAGCGGGCTCGCTCCGGCGGGTGGCTGCATATCGTAAAGCAAATCGATCAACCCGGCGTCGCCTTGATAGCCGCGCGGCTGGCTGGTGCTGTGCGCGCTGATCGGATCCTGCAGCAGCATTTGGTGCAAGGGATGGGCATGCAGGCTGGCGCGGGTCTCGGCCCAGCGAACCGGATCGGCATAAGCGTTGTACAGCTTGCCAATCAGCATCGGCACCGCGACCGACAACTCGCCGTGGTTGATCAGATCGAGCGTCTGATCGAAGAAGCGTTGATTGTGCATGGTGCCTCCTAAGGGCGTTCGAGCGTGAGCAGTTCGTCGGCGGCGTCGATGACAGTGCGATCGTGGCTGACGCAGATCACCGTGGCAGCCTGCGCGCGGGCATAGCTTTTGAGCGTTTGGGCCACGAACGCGGCATTACCGGCGTCGAGCGCCGCTGTGGGCTCGTCGGCCAGCAGCAGCATCGGCGCGCAAGCCAAGGCTTGAGCGATCGCCACGCGCTGCTTTTCGCCGCCCGAAAGCTGCGCGGGGAGTTGGCGCTTTTTGTCGGCCAGCCCGAACGCATCGAGCAGCCGGTCAGCCTCGGCGCGCACATCGAGCCCGCGAATTTGCCCGCCAAAGCAGACGTTCTCGTGCGCGGTCATCACTGAAACCAGCCGGCTGGTCTGGAAGATCAGCCCCAGGTTGGCGCGCCGCCAGGCTGCCGCCGCCGCCGGTTTCAGCTGCGACAGCGGGACCTGCCCCCAGTGCAGCATTCCTCTGCTGGGCGGCACCGCCAGCGCGAGCAGCGACAGCAGCGTGGTCTTGCCAGCGCCCGATGGGCCGCTGACGACATGCAGTTTGCCCGGGACAAAGCTGCGGGTCAGCGGGGCGAGCATACGCTGTTCCTGCCCGCCTTCGAGCATCGAGCGCGACACTCCGTCAAGCATCAGCACCTGCCCGTCAAGCATCAGCACCGGCGCGCTCATCGCATGAACCCCACTGTTACCCGCAGCCCAGCCACCGCCGGCAGGCCCGGCTCGTCCAGCATGATGATCGCCTCGCGGACATCGCGGTCGAAGCGGTCGGTCGGATCGAGCGAGCGCGCGCTGCGCCGCCCCATCAAGGCGGCCAGCTCGCTGATGTGCCCGCGCCAGCGCCGCGGTGATCCATCGATCCAGATTTGCACCGGCGCGCCGATCGTCAGCCCCGGCAGATCGCGCTCGCCCACTTCGGCGCGGACGATCCGGCTGCGCATATCTCCCACCACCAGCAGCGGGGTGCCTTGGCTCGCGCCCGAAAACTCACCCTCGCGGCGCAGCACCTGCAGCACTTGGCCGTCGATCGGGCTGCGCAGCGCGCACTGGTTCAGCGCCGCCTGCGCTGCCTGCGCGACGCCGCGCTGGGCGCGTGCTCCCGCCGCGGCGGCCACGCGCTCAAGCGGGCGCGCGCCATTGGTCAGCTGCGCCAATTGCGCCTGCGCCTGATCGCGGGCGGCGCGCGCGGCATCGCGCTCGGCGGTGCGCGCCTCAACATCGCGGCGCGAGACGAACCCGCGGGTGACCAGCGCGGCCGCCCGGTCGAGCGCTTGCTGGGCATTGATCTGCCGCGCCTCGGCCTCGGCCCATCCAGCGCTGGCGGCGGCGATTAGCTCTGCACGCGGACCGGCCTGGACCAGCGCCGCATCGGCGCTGCTTTGCTGCGCGCCGGCCAGCGCGGCCTGCGCTTGCCCCGCGCGCGGCGCGCAATCGACCAGCAGCAGCACTTGCCCGGCGCGGACCTGCTCGCCGCGCCGCACCAGCACGCGGGCGATAACGCCGTCGGCGGCGGCGACCAGCCGGCGGGCTTCGTCCACGCTGTCGATCCGCCCGACCGAAGTGGCGCGATAGGGCGAGGGGCTGGCGGTCTGGCCCTGCGAAGGGCCGCATGCCGAAAGCGCCAGCGCGCCGCCCAGGAGAACAGCGGCCCTCATGTCCGGAACACCGCTTCGGGACCAAACTGGCGCACCGCACTGCCGGCGCTGGCAATCGCGGCCAGCAGCGCGATCAGCATCGCCGCCGCCGGGACCAGCGTATCGCCCGGGACAAACGCCACCCACGGCAGCAGCGGCTGCGCGACCGCGATCATCACCGGGGTCAAAACCAGCATCGCGCCCAGCGTCAGCACCGCAACCACCACCGCGATCCCCGCCGCCACCAGCCAGACCTCGCGCTGGCCCGCGCCGTGGCCCAGCATCGACAGCAGGTCCTGTGCATAGCGCTGCAAAAACCGCAGCACGCCGTTGGCGAGCAGGATCATCATCAGCAGGCTGGCGAGCACCGCGGCCAGCAGGATTGCGGCCCCCGCGCCGGTCTTGAACTGCCAATAGCGCGATGAACTCGCCGCAAACTGCCGCTGGGTGCGCAGCGTCAGCTCGGGAAACTGCGTCTGCGCCGCGCGCAGCTGTCCGGCCAGATTGGCGGCGGTGCCAGCAGCGGGGTCATCGAACACCAGATAGGCGGCCGACCCGGGATCCATCCGCAGCAACTGGCGCGCCTGTTCGAACGAGGTGACCACATAGGGCGCGCCCAGAAAGGTCGGCAGCCGGTTTGTCACTCCGGCCATCTGCATCGTCTCGCCGCCCAGCGTGGCCTGCTGGCCCGTGCCGCCCGACACGTCGAGCCCGGCCAGATCGAGCCGGGCGAGGTCAGAGCGGTCGGCGATGAACCCGGTAGCGGGCAGCAGCGCCCCGCGTTCGTCCTGCGCGCCGTCGATCCCGATCACCGCGACATTGCCGCGCTGCCCGGTGGGCGAGGTCCAGCCGGCGAACCCGAAGGCCACCCGCCGTACGTTCGAAGTGGGGAAATAGCGCGCCAGCAGTCCGGCATAGTCCTCGCCGATGACCCCGGGAAAATCGAAGCACTCGATCGATCCGGCGCTGACCCAAACCGCGCCGCCGATGAACTGCGGTCCGACCGAGCCGGCGCGCACGAACGAGGTATAGACCTGATACTGAAACGCGGTGACCACTGCCGCTACCGCACAGGCGACCAGCGTCACCTGCAGCGAACGCCAATCGCGCAGCACCACCGCGCGGACCAGCGCATAGGGCGCGGCGAGCGCCTGGCGCGCTGCACTGTGGGTAACCGGCCGGGTCTTTTGATATTCCATCTCGGCCTGCATAGCGGGCTGGGACGGATCCAGACGTGACGGACGTCACGCGGCTCGATCATGCGGCGCATAAGCGCACCGCATGATCAGGCCGCTAATCAGCCGCGGCGCGGGCCGCCGCCGGAGCTGCGCCCGCCGTTGCCGCCGCCGTTGCCGCCGCCATTACCGCCCCCATTGCCGCCACCGCCACCCTGACGGCGCGGACCTTGCGGACGATCACCTTGCGGACGGTCGCCTTGCGGCCGATCACCTTGCGGCCGAACACCTTGCGGGCGGTCGCCGCGCGGGCGATCACCTTGGGGCCGGTCGCCACGTGGGCGGTCACCTTGAGGACGATCACCGCGCGGCATTTGGCCGAACGGACGATCACCTTGCGGGCGGTCACCGTGGGCGCGCGCAGGCCGCGCGGCATCGCGGTGGGGCCGGTCGGCATTGTGAACCGGGCGGCGCTCGCCGCCAGCTTGGTTGCCGTCCTGCCGCACTTCGCCCAGTGGATTGTACACCGGGCCGCGCGCGGGTGCTGCCGGACGGCTTTGCGAGCGGTCAGCCGCGATCCGATCATTGCGGACGTATTGATCGCGCGATTGGCCGTCGCGGGCCTGGCCGCCGGTGGCGCGGTTCTTGTTGGGGCCGCCACTGCGGCCGCCGCCGCCGCGGGCTGCCGGGCCGCCGCGGCCGCGCGCATCACGGGCATCGCGGCGCGCGTCCTGCTCAAGCTCTTGCGGTTTGCGGGTCGGCGCGGGCAGGCGGGCGGCTTCCTTGAGGAAATCCTCGGGCAGCGGCTGCGGGAACAGCTTCACCTTGGTGAGCCGCTCGATATCGCGCAGATAGTCTTTCTCATCCGGCGCCACATAAGAAATCGCGATGCCATCGGCGCCGGCCCGCGCGGTGCGCCCGATGCGGTGGACATACTGTTCGGCCACGTTGGGCATTTCGAAGTTAAACACGTGGCTTACACCCGTAACATCGATCCCGCGCGCGGCGATATCGGTCGCAACCAGCACCGGAGTGGAACCCTGGCGGAAAGCGTTGAGTGCGGCGGTGCGCTGCGGCTGGCTCTTGTTGCCATGGATCGCAGCGGCCTGCACTCCGGCGGAGACCAGGTGGCGCACCACGCGGTCGGCACCATGCTTGGTCCGGGTGAACACCAGCGCGCGATTGATCTTGCCATCAGCCAGACCTGCCCGGAGGCTGAGCGAGAGCAAAGCCTGCTTTTCGCCCTGATTAAGCTGGGTCACATACTGTTCGACCCGCTCGACCGTGGTCGCCTGCGGGGCGACTTCGACCCGCACCGGGTTGCTGATGAACTGCTTGCCAAGGTCAGCGATCGCCTTGGGCATGGTGGCCGAGAAGAACAGGCTCTGGCGTTCCTTGGGCAGCATGTTGGCCACGCGCTTGAGCGGCACGATAAAGCCCAGGTCCATCATCTGGTCGGCCTCGTCGAGCACGAAAATCTCGACATTGCGCAGCGTCAGCGCGCGCTGATCGATCAGATCGAGCAGCCGCCCCGGCGTGGCGACCAGAATGTCGACCCCGCCGGCCAGCGCGCGGGCCTGCTTGCCCACCGGCACGCCGCCAAAGATGCACTGCACGGAAAGATTGAGATACTTGGCATAGCCGCGCATGTTCTCGGCGATCTGCGCCGCCAGTTCGCGCGTCGGGCTCATCACCAGCATCCGGCACGAGGCGTTCATCCGCCCCTTGGGATTGGCCGCCAGACGGTGCAGCGAGGGGAGCGAGAACGCGGCGGTCTTGCCGGTGCCGGTCTGCGCAATGCCAAGCAGATCGCGGCCCTGCAACAGCGCCGGAATGGCCTGCACCTGGATCGGGGTGGGATCGGAATAGCCCTTGGTTTCAAGCGCACGCAGAAGCGGCTCGGCGAGCCCAAGGTCGGTAAAATAAGACATAACAAAAATCTCTTTCTTGGCCGCAACCCGCTCATGCTGAGCTGGTCGAAGCATCAAAAATATAGCCGGGCACACGCCGGGAATCGGCGCGGCTGGACAGGTGCATCAAGTGCAACCCTGCGTGACAAAGGCGGCTGGTAAACGGTCAACCGGGCGTTCGGGGCTGGCCTGCCATCGGGCAGGCTTCACGCGGCGCCAAACTGGCTTGTCGGGGCAGCTGCCGCGGCAAGGTCCGGTTGGATGTGAGGCGCATATATGCTGCGTTGCGGTAAAACGCAAGGAAATTGCGTGGGGGTTGCCTTACTTTGGAACCAAAGCGAGGAATTTGGTAATCCGGACGCAGCCAGCGCACTTGCCCAGCCTTCCCTTGGGCGGCGCTTTCCGCATTGAGCGCGACCAGCCGGGCGACCACTTCGGCGGGCGGCAGATCGGCGGGCCGCCATTTGCCGCAGCGCGCAGCTTGTCACGCCAGTTGTAGATTTCGGTCATGGTCAGGCCGGGTAATTCAGCCAATGCCTCGTTGCGAGCGGTGTCGAGTTCGCTGGCCAGCCCGGCGATTCAGGCGCGCTGCGCGTCGCTGGCGTTGGGGAACGGGAAGGGGTCAAAGATTTGGGTCTTGGTGTATATCGGTCGGTCTTCGAGGGTGCCGTCCTCACCCGGATTAGGGGTGGGCGGGCCCAACAAAAAGGGCCAGTTCAGTCAGGAACATCTGGTAAGTGGCGCGCTCGGCACCGCCGGGCTTGCCCCGGTTCTTCGGCGATGAATTCTTCGGCGTTCACTGCAATTCACAGGCGCCGTGCTGCCCCGCTGTAAGGGCATGCGTCCCAATTTTCCTACATCCCCCTGACCCGCTATCCTCCCGCCATGCGCCCAGCCCTCCGCCCGCACTTCCTCCGCCCGCACTTCCTCCGCTCGTTCCAGCTGCCGCGCGCGGCGTTGGGCCAGCGCCGTCGTGCGCCGTGGGC
>JANOTT010000103.1:0-6405 GCA_031416535.1 Novosphingobium sp.
CAAAATCGTCGAAATTCAGGTCGGGCTTGATGGCGTCGCCTTTGCTGAAGCCAGAGGCGGCTTGAGCCTCAAGCTTACGCCTGAAGACGTTTACGAGGCGCTGGCCGCCAACCCCTATGGCAAGCCCAACACCGCCAAGACTTGGCAGGACGTCAATCCAGCGTTCCCGGCCGAGCCGATCCTGGTTTACGGGCCGCCCAGCACTTCGGGTACGCGCGACGCGCTCAAGGAGCTGATCCTGATGAAGGGCTGCGATGCCAACGCCGAAATGAAGGCGCTGAAGGCCAGCAACAAGGACCAGCACGACAAGGTCTGCGGCGAAGTGCGCCGCGACGGCGCCTATGTCGATTCGGGTGAAAACGACAATCTGATCGTGCAGAAGCTCGAAGCCAATCCCAAGGCCGTCGGCATCTTCGGCTATTCGTATCTCGAAGAAAACGCCGACAAGCTGGTCGGGCTTTCGATGAACGGGATCGCGCCGACTTACGCCACGATCTCGGACTTCACCTATCCTGGCGCGCGCCCGCTTTACATCTATGTGAAGGCGGCGCACCTCGATGCGATCAGGGGCCTCAAGGAATATGTCGCCGAGTGGGCCAAGAGCTGGGGCAAGGACGGACTGCTGGCCAAGCAGGGCATGGTGGTAGCGCCCGACGCGGTCCTCGCGGTCAGTGCCGCAACCGTGACGGGCATGACCCTGCTCGACCCCGCCAGCCTCAAGTAAACCAAGTACGCTCGCTGCGATGACGCCAGCCATTCCTGTTCTCCTGGCCCTGGCCTTGGGGCTAATCGGATGGCTGGCGGCGCGCGCGCGGGCGTGGACGCTGCGCCGCATCATTCGGGCCGAAGGCGGTGAACTGCGCTCACTGCCCACCTACCACGGCTGGTATGTCGGTTTATGGGCGGCCTTGCCCGCAGTGCTGTTCGCGGTGCTGTGGGCCGCGCTCAGTCCAGCCCTGGTATTGACCCAAGTGCTGACCGACTCCGCCGCTGCCCAGCTGCCCCCATTCGGGATCGAGCGCGACGCGATCCTCGCCGAAGCGCAGTCGCTGGCGAGCGGCCAAAGCGGTGCAGTGTTCAATCCGCAAGCGCGCAGCCTGGTCGAACCGTTCCGCGCGGCGCTCGGTCATTTCTCGACTATCGGGATCATTGTCACGCTGCTGCTCGGTCTGGCCGGAGGTGTCTTTGCCTATCTGCGGGTGCGGCCGCAGTTTGCTGCGCGGGCCAAGGTCGAACGGATCGTGATGGCGGTGCTGCTGCTCGCGTCGCTGGTGGCGATCTTCACAACCTTTGGCATTGTAGCCTCGCTGGTGTTTGAAACGGTTCGCTTTTTCAACGCGGTCAACCCGATCGATTTCCTGTTCGGGACGCAGTGGAACCCCGATTCGATGGCTGACCCGGCCACCGTGCGCAGTGACAGCTATGGTGCGGTGCCGCTGTTCTGGGGCACCGTGTTCATCGGTGCGATTATCGCCATGTTGGTGGCCTTGCCGCTGGGGCTGATGAGCGCGATCTACCTGACCCAGTATGCCAGTGCGCGGGTGCGCCGCTGGATGAAGCCGCTGCTCGAAATTCTCGCCGGGGTGCCCACCGTGGTTTACGGCTATTTCGCCGCTTTAACCGTCGCGCCGTTGATCCGCGATTTCGGCCAAGCCATCGGAATTGCTAGCGCTTCGAGCGAAAGCGCGCTCGCCGCCGGGATTGTAATGGGGATCATGATCATCCCGTTCGTGTCATCGATGGCCGACGATTCAATCACTGCGGTCCCGCAGGCGATGCGCGATGGTAGCTTGGCGATGGGTGCGACCACTTCGGAAACGATCCGCCGCGTGATCATCCCGGCTGCCTTGCCCGGAATTGTCGCGGGCGTGATGCTCGCGGTAAGCCGCGCCATTGGCGAGACGATGATCGTGGTGATGGCCGCCGGGGCGACCGCGCGGCTGACCGCTAACCCGTTTGAAAGCATGACCACGGTCACCTTCCAGATCGTCGCGCTGCTGACCGGCGAAGGCAGCTTCGATCACCCCGCCACGCTCGCCGCTTTTGCGCTGGGCATGGTGCTGTTCCTGGTCACTCTGGCGCTCAATTTTATCGCGCTGCGCGTGGTCAAGCGATTCCGTGAAGCTTATGAATAGCACCGTCGGCGCCCGCCTCAAAAGCCGCTACGCAGCAGAACGCCGATTCAAGGCGATCGGGCTGAGCGCGGTGCTGTTCTCTGCCCTCGTGCTCGCGTTCCTGCTGATCAGCATGACGAGCAATGCTCTCGGCGGCTTCACCCGCGCCGAATTGCGCTTCGATCTTGACCTGTCGAGCGGCGTGTTGTCGATCGATCCGGGGCAACTCGAAGGCCCCGGCGCGCTCGATGGGTTGAAAGGCGCGGGGCTGCCCGATGTGGTCAAGTTTGCCGCCAGCAAGGCGCTGGGCGATCCTGCCGCGGCGCAATTGGCCGATAACGCCTGGCAGGATGTGGGCCGGGCCCTGATCGCCGATCCCTCGCGGCTGACAGCAAAGTTCCCGGTTTCGCTTGCGGTCACCGACGATCTGGCTTCGGCGCTACGCGGCGATGGGCCCGACGCAGCCAAGGTGCTCGCCGCGCAGCTCAAGGCCAATGGCAGTCTGGTCAAGGCCGTCGATTGGGGCTTCCTCAGCCGCGGCGATGCCACCGGACCCCAGGCGGTCGGGATCTGGGGAGCGCTCAAGGGATCCATGCTGACCATGCTGGTCACGCTGTTGCTGGCCTTCCCAATCGGGGTCTTGGCGGCGGTCTATCTTGAGGAATTTGCCCCCAAGAACCGCTGGACCGAATTGATCGAGGTTTCGATCAACAACCTGGCGGCGGTGCCTTCGATCATTTTCGGTCTGCTCGGGTTGGCGGTTTTCCTGTGGCTGTTTCCCAACTGGCGCTCCGCCCCGCTGATCGGTGGAATGACGCTGGCCTTGATGACCATGCCGGTGATCGTCATCTCCGGACGCAATGCGATCAAGGCAGTACCGCCCTCGATCCGCGATGCCGCACTGGCGATCGGCGCAAGCCCGGTTCAAACGGTGTTTCACCACGTGCTGCCGCTGGCGCTGCCCGGAATTCTGACCGGCACGATCATCGGCATGGCCCGCGCGCTGGGTGAAACCGCGCCGCTGCTGATGATCGGGATGAAGGCCTTTGTCGCCACTCCGCCCGATGGTTTCACTGCGCCCAGCAGCGTGTTACCGGTGCAAATCTTCCTGTGGTCGGACGAAATCGACCGGGGCTTTGTCGAACGCACCTCCGCCGCCATTATCGTCCTCCTCGCCTTCCTGCTGGTGATGAACGGCTTGGCCATCTATCTTCGTAACCGTTTCGAGAACCGTTGGTGACACAAGCACACATCCTAGACCCGATCGAACCCCGCCTCGCCGCCCGCGGTGTGTCGGTCTTTTATGGCGACAAGCGCGCCATCGACGATGTCTCGATCGACATCGCCGATGAATATGTCACATCGTTCATCGGCCCTTCGGGCTGCGGCAAATCGACCTTCCTGCGCACCTTCAACCGGATGAACGACACCATCGCCGGCGCGCGCGTGGAAGGCGAAATCAAGCTGGACGGCGCGGACATTTACAAGTCCGGCATGGACGTGGTGCAGCTGCGGGCGCGGGTCGGCATGGTCTTCCAGAAGCCCAATCCCTTCCCCAAAACGATTTATGAGAATGTCGCTTACGGCCCGCGCATTCACGGTTTGTCGGCCAGCAAAACCGAGCTCGACGAAATCGTCGAGCGCAGCCTGCAGCGCGCCGGGCTGTGGGACGAGGTCAAAGACCGCTTGGCCGACAGCGGCACCGCGCTATCGGGCGGGCAGCAGCAGCGCTTGTGCATCGCGCGCGCGATCGCGGTCGATCCCGAAGTGATTCTGATGGACGAGCCGTGTTCGGCGCTTGATCCAATTGCCACCGCGCGGATCGAGGAGTTGATTTCAGACCTGCGCGGCAATTACGCAATCGTGATCGTCACGCACTCGATGCAGCAGGCCGCCCGCGTGTCGCAGCGCACCGCGTTCTTCCACCTCGGCAAGATCGTCGAATACGGCAAGACTTCGGAAATATTCACAAACCCGCGTGAAGAGCGCACAAAAGACTATATTACCGGTCGTTATGGTTAGGATTTGAGATGGCACAGGAACACACCGTCAAAGCCTTCGACGCCGACATCACCAAGCTGCGCGGACTGATCGTCGAGATGGGCGGACTGGCCGAAGTTTCGATGGCCGAGGCGATGGAAGCGCTGATCAGTGGCAATATGGACTTGGCTGCGAGCGTGATCGAACGCGACAAGCGGATCGATTCGCTCGAAGCCGAGATCGATCGGCTGGCGGTGCGGACGATCGCGTTGCGCGCGCCGATGGCGGACGATCTGCGCGAAGTCATCGCTGCGCTCAAGATCGCCGGGGTGGTCGAACGGATCGGGGACTATTCCAAAAACATCGCCAAAAGCGCGGGCAAGATCGAAGGCCGAAAGCGGTTCGAGCCGCTGACGCTGATCCCGGCAATGGCCGATATTGCTGCAAGCATGGTCCACGACGTGATGACCGCTTATGCCGCGCGCGATCCGGTGCTGGCGCAGCAGGTGGTTGAACGCGACGAGAAAGTGGATGCTTTCTACGAATCGCTGTTCCGCAATCTGGTCAGCCACATGATGGAAAATCCCTCGACCATTTCGACCGCAGCACAATTGCTGTTCGTGGCGCGCAATATCGAGCGGATCGGCGATCACGCCACCAACGTCGCCGAAATGGTCTATTACGCTGCCACCGGCACGTATCTGACCGACAAGGAAGACCGGGGCGGAGCCTGACCATGAACGCCCCGCGCCTGCTGTTGGTGGAAGACGATCCGGCGCTGGTCGAATTGCTTGAATTCCGGTTTCGCCAGCAGGGTTATGCGGTAACGAGCACGCCCGACGGCGATGAGGCGCTGCTGCTCGCGACCGAGGAAGTGCCCGATCTGGTGGTGCTCGACTGGATGATCGAGGGCACCAGCGGGATCGAGGTTTGCCGCCGCCTGCGCAAAGGCAAGGCCACCGCGCACGTCCCGATCGTGATGCTAACCGCCCGCGGGGCCGAGGATGACAAAATCCGCGGGCTTGAAACCGGGGCTGACGACTATGTTACCAAGCCGTTTTCGCCGCGCGAGTTGATTGCCCGCGTCGGCGCGATCATGCGCCGGATCCGCCCGGCGCTGGCGGGAGAGGTGGTCGAGGTCGGCGACCTCTCGCTCGACGCGACCGCGCACAAGGTTACGCGGCGCGGACAGACTGTCGTGCTAGGGCCAACCGAGTTCCGCTTGCTCAAGCATTTCATGGAGCACCCCGGGCGGGTGTTTTCGCGCGGGCAATTGCTCGACGCGGTGTGGGGCAGCGAAAGCGAGATCGAACTGCGCACCGTAGATGTGCATATCCGCCGCCTGCGCAAGGGGATCGAAGTCGACGGTGCGGCCGATCCGGTGCGGACGGTCCGTTCGGCGGGCTACGCGCTCGAAGCGGTTTGATCAGTGATCCCAGTTAAGACCGCTCACGTCGAATTCGAATTGCGGGTTGCCAGCTTGATACAGGGTTTTTTCGACCACTAGGTGCTTGGCCTTCTTCAAGCTGGCGACGAATCTTTTTGCCCCAGTCACGAACACGGTTTCGCTGCTGTTGTCACTGGGACCATTCAGCCTGATCAATTGTGCATGGCCGTCGTCAAAACGCACGGTTGCAGAGCAGCCTTCGTAGGACGGGCACATCATCTGGCCTTCGCTAATGATGAGCATGACATCCGTGCCCTTTTTTGAAGACTGACGGATAGTCAGTTCCATCGTTGTCCCACCGCCATATGGCGGCGCCTGATTGATTGCGTTGGTGCTAGTCGTTGATGCGTAAAAGGATTTGGTGCCGCGGACCTTGTCTTCGTCACTCGAATAGGACCATTTGCCAGTGCCCGGCACTGCTTGCCCCGATCCAGATAAAGCAGAGTCCGCTGCTGCGGCGGCAGCGCTGGCAGCGCTTGCCGCATCTTTTGCAGCCAGCTCCACTTCGCTGACATCAGGAGCTCCCTCACTCGCCGCGATGGCTTGTCCGGTCGATGGTCCAGACAGGTTGGATACTACCGCGATGAGGACAAGAACTGCGACAAAACCTCCGATGGCTTTTAAGACAAAGCGATCCGGATCGGTAGCAGATGGTGGCACGGTGCTGTCGCCTGCGACTGCATCTTTTTCTGGAACGATCGTGGAAGCGTGCTGCTTGACGCCGCAGTGTCGGCAGAAGGCCGATTCTGCCTCGATCTCTTCTCCGCAGGCATGGCAATGCATTCTGTTTCCCCTTACTTGTCGTTACATCTTTTGGTCGCACGTCCCTTTGAGCAGACTGTCGAGCCAGGTAATCACCTGCGC
>JANOTT010000104.1:0-6913 GCA_031416535.1 Novosphingobium sp.
TCGGCCAGCGGGATCGATGTCAATCTTGGCACGGTCGCCGGCGGCACCAGCAAAACCGTCAAATTCGACGTCAAGATCAACTGAGGGACCGCAGCCATGAACACGTTCTGGATCGCCGCCGTTTCAAGCCTGCTCGCCACCATGGCGGCACCAGCTGCGCAGGCGCAGGCCGCGTCGCCGATCGAGCTTAAAGGCGATGTGAAGCTCGACCGGGTCGTCGTTGAAAATGGCCGTGAAACGCACGTTCTGGTCGAACCCAACGTGGTCGTTCCGGGGGACAAACTGGTGTTCGCGACGGCTTACCGCAACATCGGGGCCAGCGCAGTGAACAATTTCGTAGTGACCAACCCGATCCCGGCCGGGGTCATGCTGGCCCCCGAAGGAGCTCCGAAAGCCGAGGTCTCAGTCGATGGCGGAAAGGGCTGGGGCAAGTTGGCCAGCTTGACCGTTGCCCGGGCCAATGGCGTGAAGCGCGCCGCGCAGAGCAGCGATGTCACGCATATCCGCTGGACCCTGCCAGTGCTGGCGCCGGGAGCAACCGGCACGCTAACCTATCGCGCAATCGTCCGCTGATCGGGGGACGCGCCGGCTAACACTCTTAAAAATTCTGAAGTCTGGGCCGCAAACCACTAATTAAAACCAAGAACGAGGGTTTTAAGATGAGCTATAAGAGCAGACTGCTGTGGGCGGTCAGTGCTGCTGCGCTGGCGGCAATCGGTGCCAATCCGGCCTTCGCGGCGGGCACGGCTGCGGGTTCGACGATCACCAACACAGTGACCGTAAATTTCCAGGTCGGCGGCGTTGTGCAAACCGCGACTGGCGCTTCGAACACCTTTACCGTTGATCGCAAGGTCAACGTTACGGTCGCCGAAGTCGGCACCGCCACCACGCAGGTTTCGCCGGGGCAGACCGCCGCCGTGACCACGTTCAGCGTGACCAACAATTCCAACGCGACGCTCGATTTCGCGCTGTTGGCTGCCCAGCAATCCGGCGGGGCCGGGGCGCATGCAAACACCGACAGCTTCGATGCGACCAACGTGAGGATCTATGTCGATACGAACAGTAACGGCAGCTATGACGCGGGCACCGATACGCTGGTGACCTATCTGGATGAGCTGGCGGCAGACGCTAGCAAGACGGTGTTTATTGTCGCCGACGTGCCGCTCAGCCTGACCACCGGCGCGGTTGCAGCGGTGACGCTGACCGCTACTGGCAAGGAAGGCGGCGCTGCGAGCAGTCAGGGTGCAACGCTGACCGAAACCGCGGGGGCCAACACGGCCGCCATGGATACGGTGTTCGCCGATGCCGCTGGCGCGACCGATGCGCTGCGCGATGCGGCGCATTCGGTCAAGGACGATTACACCGTTCTGGCAGCGGCGCTGACGGTGACCAAGACCAGCACGGTTATTTCGGATCCGTTCAACGGCATTACCAATCCCAAGGCAATCCCCGGCGCGACGCTGGAATATTGCATCATCGTCTCGAATGCGGCGGGCAGTGCAACTGCTGGCACCGTGGACATTTCGGACCCGTTGCCTGGAACGGTTACCTATAGTTCGGCCTATGGCATCTTCGTCGATGGCACCGCCACCTCCGGCGTCTGCAACACTGATGGAAACGCCGGCGGTTCGTTTTCCTCCGGGACTGTCAACGGCACGCTGACCAGCGTTGCCGCCGCACAAACCAAAACGCTGCGCTTCCGCGCAACGATCAACTGACGAGGGGCGGGGCGGTATGGTCTTGGCCGGTCGCCCCGCACCGCAACACCCTGGGGTCGATGGGCGTTATCCGGCAGATAGGTTTTCTGATCACGGCGCTCACCGCGCTGCTGATTGGCATGCCTGCCGCGCAGGCGCAGACCATCACCAATGTTGCCGCAGCGCGGTGGTCGCAGGGGAGTAACAATTTTTCCGTCAATTCCAATGCGGTGACGTTTTCAGTCATGCAGCAGACCCTGGCCATCCAGACTTTCACCGGCGACGCTGCGGGCCAGCGCTTGCCGATCAGCGCCCCGACTTGCGGCGGCAATCCGCTGATTTTGCCTGGCGGAACCGGCACCAGTCAGCCGTTCGCGACGGTCAGTCCAACGACGGCATTGCGGGTCGGCAGCGTGTTCTACTTCCAGATCGACGCCCCAGCGGCCAACCCCAATGCCGGCGCGATCGACAGATTGGTCACCACTGTGACCACCGCGTCGGGTGACCTTGAGACGCTGACGATTTACGAAACCGCTGCCACCAGCGGCGTGTTTGTCGGCGCGATCCAGACCGCGGCGAGCCCGCTTGGTCCAGTGCAGGGCGATTGCCGGCTCAGCGTGAGCGGCGGTGACCGGATTGGACTTTCCGTCAGCCAGCCCGGATCCGGCATCACGGTCGCAACGGGCCAGCTTCAGGTTCTGGCCGATCCGTATGGCCTGGTGTTCGACAGCGAAACCGGCGCTCCGGTTAACGGCGTGCGCGTGACCATGGTCGATGCGCTGACCGGCGCTCCGGCGCAGGTGTTCGCCGACGACGGTGTTACACCCTGGCCCGCGACCGTCTATTCGGGACAGAATATCACCGATGGCGCGGGCAACGTCTATCAGATGGCCCCGGGAGAGTACCGTTTTCCGCTCGCCGCGCTGGGTCAGTACCGCTTGGTGATCGCGCCGCCCGCACCTTATACCGCGCCGTCAGTGGCGACTGCCGTCCAATTGGCAGCGCTGCGCCGCCCTGATGGCCAGCCAATGGTGATCGCCCCAGCGTCGTTCGGCGGCCCGCTCACCCTCGGCGGCCCTTCACCGGTCCGGATCGACATTCCGCTCGATCACCCTGCGGTATCGGTCACCCTGACCAAAACTGTTTCGCGCCCGACCGCGCTGCCGGGCGACGTGATCTTTTACACCGTCACCGTGGCCAACCCCGATCCGCTCAATCTCAAGCGGGGCGTGACACTGGTCGATGTCCCGTCGCCGCTACTGCGGCTGCGGCGCGGCACGGTGCGGATCGACGGAATTGCGGCGCCCAATGCGCTTCAGACTTCGGCTGATGGCAGCAGCTTGACGCTGCCGCTCGGCGATATTGCAGCGGGCGATAGCCGGACAATCACTTATGCAATGACCGTCCGCGCCGATGCCCCTGCCGGTCAGGCGCTCAATCGCGCGACCGCCACCGATGCGCGCGGGATCTCGGCCAGTACCGGCGCGACGGTGCGGATCGAGCGCAACGATCTGGCGGCACGGATGACGATCATCGGCCGGATTACCGCCGGCGGCTGCACCGACGATGCGCCGCATCACGGCATTCCAGGCGTTCGGCTGATGTTGGAAGATGGCACATTTGCGGTGACTGATGCCGAGGGGCGCTATCATTTCAACGGCGTTGTGCCGGGAACCCACGTGGTCCAGGCGCAAACCGCAACGCTGCCCAAGGACGGCGCGTTCACCGATTGCACCCGCTCCACCCGCAGCGCTGGCAGTGCCACATCGCGCTTCGTGACGGGTCAGGGCGGGAGCCTGGTGGTTGCCGATTTTTCGGCGAAATTGCCTGAGGGTTCGCATGTAACCCCAAAGCAACAAAATGATAAAAGTGGTTTACCGGCCATCGTCGGCGCGCCCCCGCTCGATCTCAATGCCGGCCGCGTTGCTGCGGGCGTCGACACCGATTGGCTGGCGCTGGGCGATGGTCCGACCGCTTTCCTGTTCCCGGCGCTCGATCACAACCCGCGCGCACCCGCCATCCGCGTGGTGGTTCGCCACCGTGCCGGTCAGAAGGTTGACCTGCTGGTAGACGGCAAACCCGCCGACAAGCTCAGCTTCGATGGCCAACATGCGGCGCCGGGCGGCACTTACGCGGTCAGCATCTGGCGCGGCATTCCACTGGACGGCGAAGTGACCCAACTGACCGCCGCGGTGCGCGACGAACAGGGCAAGGAGCTCAGCCGCCTGCAGCGCAGGGTGATCTATTCGGCGACCCCGGCGCGGGTGGAACTGCTGCCCGCCGCCAGTCGCCTGATCGCCGATGGGACGACCCGCCCGGTGCTGGCCTTGCGCATTCTCGACCACAACGACCGCCCGGTCCATGCCGGGCTGTCGGGCGAGTTCGGGCTGTCTGCGCCGTACGAAAGCGCCGAGGCGATTGACGCAATGCAGCAACGCCAACTGAGCGGGCTGGGGCGCCAGTCGCCGCGCTGGACGGTCAGGGGCGACGACGGCATGGCTTATGTCGAGCTCGCCCCGACCATGGTCAGCGGCAAGCTGCACCTGACATTCAACTTCAGCGATAATCAGCAGCGGCGCCGCCAGGAACTCGATACCTGGGTGGTTCCGGGTGACCAGCCGTGGACTCTGGTCGGGTTGGTCGAAGGCTCGGTCGGCGCGCGCACAATTGCCGACGCCATGGAGCGCCCCGGGCGGCTCGACAGCGATCTGGGCGATCACGCGCGCACCGCGTTCTATGTGAAAGGCCGGATGCTCGGTAAATTCCTGCTGACCGCCAGCTATGACAGCGCCAAACAGCGCGACGATCAGGTGCTGATGGGCGCGATCGATCCGCGCGCCTATTATACCGTGTTTGCCGATGGATCGGCTCGCCAGGCCGACGCGCCCAGCCGCGAAAAACTATACGTCCGGGTTGAAAGCCGGTTCTTCTACGCGATCTACGGCGACTTCGGCACTGGCTTCGACCAGACGCAACTGGGCCGCTATCAGCGCACCGCGACCGGCTTCAAGGGCGAGATCAATACCGGCGGGGTGCACGTCCAGGGCTTCGCTGCGAAAATCGCCTCGACCCATCGCCGCGATGAATTCCAGGGCGGCGGCATTTCCGGCCCCTATCGCCTGTCCAGCCGTGCGCTCATCTCGGGCAGCGAAGTGGTCAGCATCGAAGTGCGCGACCGGTTCCGCAGCGAAGTGATCGTCTCGCGCCGCGCGCTGACCCGGTTTGTCGATTACGATGTCGATCTGCTGTCGGGCACGATCAGCTTCAAGGAGCCGATTCTCGGCCGCGATGCCGAGCTCAACCCGCAGTTTATCGTGATCGACTACGAACTCGATGAAACCGCCCGCGGTGGGCAGTGGAACGCCGGGCTGCGCGCCGATGTAACCATGGCCAAGGGCAATCTGCGCTTCGGCGCGACCGCCATCAGCGATACCAGCGCAAACGGCGGCAACACCACCCGAACCAACCTGGTTGCGGTTGATGCCAAAGCGCGGCTCGGACAATCCACCGAGGTCCGGGCCGAAGCCGCGGTCAGCCAGCACGACGGCGAGGATGCGACCGCCTTCCTGGTCGAAGTCGAGCACCATTCGGGCAAGCTTGATCTGCTGGGCTATGTGCGCGCTTCGGATGCACAGTTCGGGGTGGGCCAGACCACCGGGGCCGAGCAAGGCCGCCGCAAGGTCGGGATCGACACCCGCGTGCGGATCACCCCCGATCTTTCGGTGGTGACCAGCGGCTGGATCGATGACAGCCTGACCGACGGCACCCGCCGCGTTGCTGTGCAGACCGGGCTCAACTGGCGCACCGCGCGCGGCGATGCCCGGCTTGGTTTTGCACATTTCGATGACCGACTGGCCGATGGCATGCGCGCCAAATCCGATGTGATCGAAGCATCGGTCTCACGCCGGTTCATGGGCAACAAGCTGGAACTGAGCGCGGCGACCAGCTTTGCGATCGGTAAAAGCGCATCAATCGACCTGCCCGAACGCCACCGGTTCTCGGCCCGCTATGCGGTCAGTCTCGGTGTCAAACTGGTCGGAACCTACGAGATCGCGGTGGGCGCTAATATCGACGCGCGGACCGCGCGGATCGGGCTCGAAGTCACGCCATGGGAGGGTGCACGGATCGTCTCGGCCCTTGGCCAGCAGGACATCGCCGAACACGGCAAGCGCAGCTTCGCCGCCTTCGGTCTGGCGCAGTCGATCCCAGCGACCAGGAACCTGACGCTCGACGCGACGCTTGATTCGAACCGGACGGTGGGCGGGGTCCATGTCCCCAAACTGATCAACCCCGCGCACCCGGCGGCAAGCGGTGGAATGATCGGTGACAACGGCACCATCGGGGAAGATTTCACCGCGCTGACATTCGGCAGCACCTGGCAGGCCGGCAAATGGAGCGCGACCGGCCGCGGCGAATGGCGCGATGGCCAGTTTGCCAACCGCCGCGGCGTGATCTTTGGTGCGATCCGCCAGCTGGGCGATGGCGCAATGCTGGGCACCGGCTTTACCTGGACCCGCGCCGACGCTGACAGCGGCGCTGCGAGCGAAGTCTTCGATGGCGCGCTGGCCGCGGCCTCCCGCCCGGCCGGCTCCAACTTCGCGTTCCTGATCAAACTGCAATATCGCTCGGACCGGGTCCGCGGCGCGGTCGAGGGCGAAACCGGCCCGGCCGGACGCACCGCGCTGACCGTCAGTGGCGACGCGCATTCAGACCGGCTGATCGCCAGCGTGTCGGGCGACTGGACCCCGCGCAGCGCTCAGGACGGCCAGGTTGTCCAGCGCAGCACTGTGGGCTTCTTCCTCGCCGCGCGGCACAATTTCGATAGCTACGACGGGCTCGCGCTGGGCAGCACCACGCTGATCGGCGGACTCGACCTGCGCTACGGGCTGGGCGACCATTTTGAAGTCGGTGCGGTCGGCTCGGCGCGGCACAACCTGACTGACCGGACCAGCACCTTCTCCTACGGCCCGCAGATCGGTCTTTCGCCGTCCAAGGGCGTGCAGTTGCTGCTGGGCTACAATTTCAGCGGATACCGTGATGCCGATTTTTCGGCCGCGCGCAGTACCGATCAGGGGCTGTTTGTCACGGTCAAGCTGAAGCTCGATGCCGGCTCGTTCCAGTTCCTTGGGCTGGCGCAATAGCCCTGAACCGATTTTGCGCTGGCACACGCAGCATTATTGCGCTTTATTGCCACCACAGACCGGTTTGAGACCGGC
>JANOTT010000105.1:0-23758 GCA_031416535.1 Novosphingobium sp.
CGCGCCGGCCTGGCCGGTCGAATACGGCGGCACCGGCTGGACCTCCACCCAACGCTACATCTGGTCCGAGGAGACCGCGCGCGCCGATTGCATCCGGCTGATGCCGTTCGGCTTGGCCATGGTCGGCCCGGTGATTTATACCTTCGGCACCCCCGAACAGAAGGCGCAGTTCCTGCCCCGGATCCTGTCGGGCGAGGATTGGTGGTGCCAGGGTTATTCGGAACCCGGCGCGGGCTCCGATCTGGCATCGCTGCGGACCAAGGCCGTGGTGGACGGCGATGACTATGTGGTCAACGGCCAGAAGACCTGGACCACCATGGCGCAGCACGCCGACTGGGGCTTTTTCCTGGTCCGCACCGATCCCGATGCGAAAATGCAGGAAGGGATCAGCTTCCTGCTGATCGACATGAAAAGCCCGGGGATCACCGTGCGCCCGATCATCACGCTGGGCGGCGAGCACGAAGTCAACGAAGTCTGGCTCGACAATGTCCGCGTGCCGATTGCCAACCGCGTTTACGAAGAGAACAAGGGCTGGACCTGCGCCAAGTTCCTGCTTGCGCATGAACGCGTCGGGATCGCCGGGGTCGCTTCGTCCAAGCGCGGGGTCGAGAAATTGAAGGCGGTTGCCGCGACCGAAATGGAAGGCGAACGCTCGCTGCTGGCCAACCCGTTCTTCCGCCGCAAGGTGGCCGAGCTCGAGATCGATCTGGCCGCGCTTGAATATACCGAACTGCGCACGCTCGCCGGGATGGCGGCGGCCAAGAACCCCGGTCCGGAAAGCTCGGTGCTCAAGATCAAGGGCAGTGAAATCCAGCAGCGGCTGACCGAACTGACGCTCGAAATGGCCGGGCATTATGGCGCGCCCTACTATCGCGGCTTTGGCGAGGGCGACAACGAGCACCCGATCGGCCCCGAATGGGCCAACCGCGCCGCGCCGACCTATTTCAACGCGCGCAAGACCACGATCTACGGCGGATCGAACGAAATTCAGCGCAATGTGATCGCCAAAATGGTGCTGGGGCTCTGAACTTCAGACCGCGAGAGGATTTGATTAAATGGACCTGAGCACCACCGAAACGCAGGGAATGCTGCGCGATACCCTCGCGCGGTTCCTGGCCGATACGTACAGCTTCGATGCCCGGCAAAAAATGATCGCTAGCCCCGCAGGCCGCGATCCGGGCATCTGGCGCGCACTGTCGAGCGAGCTGGGGCTGACTTGCGCGCCGTTCGCCGAAGAATTGGGCGGGATGGGCGGCGGCGCGATCGAGAACCAGATCATGATGGAAGAACTGGGCAAGGTCATCGCGATCGAACCGTGGCTGCAAACCGTGGTGGCGGGCGGCGGCGCACTGGTTGCCGCGGGCGGACCGCTGGCCGAGGCGGTGATCCCGCAGATCATCGCGGGCGAGTGCCTGATCGCGTTTGCCTATGCCGAGCCGCAAGGCCGCTATAATCTGGCCGATATCGGCACAACCGCGAAGGCGGACGGCGCGGGCTATGTGCTCAACGGGCACAAGGGTGTGGTCTATGCCGCGCCGTGGGCCACGCACTTGCTGGTCACCGCGCGCACCGGCGGCGGGCGGCGCGACCGTGAAGGCGTCGAGCTGTTCCTGATCGAGGCCACTGCCAAGGGCATTTCGCGGCGCGATTATCCGACCGTCGATGGCTTCCGCGCTTCCGAGGTTTATTTCGAAAACGTCGCAATCCCCGGCGAGGCGCTGCTCCCCGGCGGGATCGACCTGATCGAACGCGTGGTCGATGAATGCACCGTCGCGGTCTGCGCCGAAGCCACCGGGATTGCCCGCACGATGCTCGCCCAGACGGTTGATTACACCGGCCAGCGCAAGCAGTTCGGGCTGCCGATCGGCAAGTTCCAGGTGCTCCAGCACCGTATGGCCGACATGCTGGTCGAGGCCGAGCAGATCGCCTCGATGGCCTTGATGGGCACGCTGCGGCTTGATGAGAGCCCCGACGCGCGCAAGGCCGCCGTCTCGATGGTCAAGGCCAAGGTCGCGCGTTCGATCCGGTTCATCGGGCAAAGCGCGGTGCAGACCCACGGCGGGATCGGGATCACGATGGAACTGGCGATCGGGCACTATTTCAAGCGCGCGACGATGATCGAACATCAGTTCGGCGGGGCCGACCATCACCTTGAGCGTTATGAAGCGTTGACGTTTCCGGCGTGACCGGCCCAGCGTGATCGGCCCGGCGTGATCGGCCCAGCGTGATCAGCTCAGCGTGAATCGGCGC
The DNA here is from genome assembly GCA_031416535.1 of Novosphingobium sp. Lineage (GTDB taxonomy): Bacteria > Pseudomonadota > Alphaproteobacteria > Sphingomonadales > Sphingomonadaceae > Novosphingobium. The sequence goes on from JANOTT010000105.1 coordinate 2,251, forward strand.
GCGGCGCTGTTTGGCGCGAGCGGCGGGATCGGTGCCGCGCTGGCGACCCAGCTGTGCGCCGATCCGCAGTGGGACGAAGTGTGGCTGGGGGCGCGGCAGCGGCCCGCTTTGGCCGCGCCCACCGCGCGGCCGTTCACCTTCGATAGCGACGATCAAGCCAGCCTGATTGCCGCCGCGCAGCAGATCGGCGCCGGCGGCGCACTCGATCTGGTGTTCGTGGCCACCGGGCAGTTGCATCGCCCCGGGCTGCCGCTGCCCGAAAAGACGTACCGCGCGCTTGACCCTGAGGCCATGGCCGAGCTGTACCGCATCAATGCCATCGGCCCGGCGATGATCGCCAAGCATTTGCTGCCGCTGTTGCCGCGGGATCGCCGAGCGGTGTTCGCGGTGCTGTCGGCCAGAGTAGGCTCGATCAGCGATAACCGGCTGGGCGGCTGGCACAGCTACCGCGCCGCCAAGGCCGCGCTCAACATGCTGATCGCCAACTTCGCGATCGAGTGCCGCCGCAGCCATCCCCACGCGGTGATCGCGGCGCTGCACCCTGGCACGGTCGATACCGGGTTGTCCGCTCCGTTCCAGCGGGGCTTGCGCGAAGGCCAATTGACCGCCCCCGCCGCCAGCGCCGCTGCCATGCTGCAAACGCTCACCCAGCTGCAACCCGCAGACAGCGGCGGCCTGTTCGCGTGGGATGGCACGCGGCTGCCGTGGTAGCGCGCGGGATCAGCGGTGCGGCAGCGTTCTCTCGCCGCGCGCTGCCGCTTTGATCGGGATCTGCCCGATGCGCGGATCGTAGCGCACCAGATAGACCGAGCTGGGCGCGCGGTTACCCGCCACCGTCCCCTGCTCCGCGCCCAGTGTCACACTTACCGCATCGCCGCCGCGATCAAACCGGCGCAGCGCCTGCTCGCCGTTCAGCGGCGCTCCCTTGCATCGGCATGCCCACCACCGACCGCGACGCGTTTTTGCGCAAGGCCAACGCGCTACTGCTTGTCGGTCGCTTTGGCTTTGTCATCGGTCTTGGCCCCGGATTTCAGCGCCGCATTGGACAAGGCGAGCAAGTTCGCTACCTGGCTCTTCAGGCTCTGCAGCCGCGACAGGCTCGCCCCCAATTCGCCAAATTCGCTTGCCGGACCGGACGTCGCGGCAATCCGGTCAGCGTCGGCGGCAAGGGCGCGGGTCCGTTCGGCGTTTTCCTTGCGCAGCTTGTATGACTGCCGTTTGGCGCCGGAGGCAAACAGACCAGGCTTCTCGATCGCGGCGAGCCCGGCAACCTGACCGGCTGACGGAGGGGGGAATCCCCAAAACCCCCAACCCCGTTCGCATCGAGCCCTTCGGCAGGCTCAGGATGAACTGCCGCCCTTTGGTTGGCAGTCGAGATGCCGCGCGCATGTGTCTCGACTTCGGCCTGAAGGCCGAAGTTTATCCTGAGCGCAGCTGCTAAGCAGCAAGCCGAAGGGCTCGACACGAACGGACGTGGGTTAGGTGCGGGCTTGGCAATATCCCCCTCCAACCGCTCATCCTGAGCCCGCCCACGGGCCCACCCGCGGTCCTGAATACGGCAATAGGGATCGTTCGTCGGCATGGCCCGGCTCCTCGCGTAAAGGCAAACCGGCCATGTTGCAGATTTTGGGGATGTAGGAAAATTGGGGAGTTGAATGATTTGGGCCGAGAGTGAACCCCCAGCTAACAGAACAAAAATCTTGAATTCCGGCCTCTATCTAAAGAGACAAAAGCTGTCGAAATAAGTCATGCCTTGCCAAGCCCAAAGATTTCCATGGTCTGATACCCGTCACCGTCGAGCATACGCAGTATGAAGCTATCGCCCCCAGCCCGTTCACTTTCTTCGAGAAACTGCATAGCCATCAAGTCAAGTGCCGTGAGGTCATCGGGTGCCATGCCTTGCCCCTCGATATCTGCGCGGAATTGATCATACGCGTCGGCGCCCATGTGATCGATTGCGGTGCCGACGATATTTTGAAGCAACCCGACATCGCCAAGCCCCAACGCGCAGATCGCGGCATTTACCCATGCGGCAATGTCGTGCGGTTGGACAAAGGCGCAAATTAGAAAATGGTGGAGTGCAGCAAATCGGTTGCCTTCGCGATCCCGGGCTATCCCGAGATTAAAGCGTGCAAGCGGATGCATAGCATCGACGTTGCAAAGCACGTGTTCGAGATGCTCAGAATTGTCGCCGCCATCGGCGCGTAATTTGGAACTGGCTTCCGAGCGCTGTCGCGGCACAAAGTCGACACTCAGATAATCGCAGACCATGACTTTGAGCGCAGCTTCTCGAAGTAGCCGCGAGACGCCACATTGAATCAGCACCACCTCAAAAGAGGCGCGAGCTTCAGAAATCGCGCCCGAATGCAACAGCGCGTCGCCGAGCAGAAAGGCTAGAGAAGGATCATCGGGGTCAAGGCGAACAACTTCGCGATAGAAGCGTTGTGCCAGTTGGAAGTGACCCGCAAGGAAAAGTACCCCGGCTAATTCGTTGAGGAAGTAACCAGCATTGAGATAAGCAGGCCTCAGATGGCGGGCACGATTATAGTGATAAGCCGCGAGCACAAGATCTCGCCGATGTCGATAGAAATTGCCAATCGAATAATGCACTGCAGCCTGACTGGATAGACCGACTTCACGGGCGGCAGCTAGGGACGCATCAAAAAAGGTCGTCATCGCCGTCTGACGCGCTTTCTCGTCTTGTGGTGCTTTGGCAATAGTCAGCGCTATTAGGGGATGCATCGGCCCCTGGTCGTGGAAGCCGTTGATGATTGCTAGGGCCACAAGCGTCGGAAGGTCACGTGCAAGGGCTATGCAAGCATCATAAGCCAATTCCTGATTGGGGCATGCAATTCCGCGTTCGGTGATAAGCAATGCGATCGCCTCAGCTTGGCGAAGCAAACGCTGACGTCGAAAGAGGCGCACGAGCGCATACAGGATTGCAGCGATATAGTCGTCAGCCGTAGGGTCTTTCAAATCGAAAGTCACACCGCTGAGCGTATCGATCCCGACTGCAAGGAAGTTGGGCTCAAGACGCGCGAATGCTTCGACATCTGCGGGCTTACTTGCGCGAGTAAGCGCACCGTGGCTGTCTGAAATCGCGCGAGCCAGCGCCCGATCGAGAGAATACCGGCCGGTCACTTGGATTGCCGACAAATCGATGCGGAGTGGCACAGCCATGCTTGGCGGATAACTTATCAGCTGACGGCGCACTGTGAGAGTGCGAAGAACAGTGTCTGCCGTCGCATCGGTCCAACGCTCATCATCACCGAACCGATAGGTTACTGTTTTCTGACCTTCCGAAATATCGACTCGCGAAGAAATGTTAGATGCCCATTGCCAGTAGAATGAGTCATTTGGGCGTCCATAGCGCACCACCAGCGTCGGAACTTCGAGCGAGCGATAATATTCGAGCTCATCGACCTCAAGACGCACGCGGTCTACTTTAGCCGCATCATCGGTTGCACGCAGCTGCACATTGAAGGTGAGGCCCGAAGAACTGCCATCAGAGTAGAAGACTTCAACTTCCCCATCGATCCCATAGTCGGGTGCTTTGCCCCGATACACCCAGCCGGATGGCAATGCGTCGCCAAAACGTCGGACAGACTGTTCTTCAAGGATATGTGAGTGAGCGCGAATAGGCATGATATGCATATGCGGTCGGGCCGAGCCAACCACAACCGCAAGTTGAACTGCGGCCATCGATGGGACACCTGAGTACAGCAGTCTTCTGCTCGTTCGTCATTTCAAGCGCCAGCCTGAGCCGCGAACACCCCATTGTAGAACAGACCAGAAACCCCCGTATTCCCCCGCCTGTCGCAACCCATCATCAGCCACAGGCTGGAAGGGCCTTATACTTCCGCCGCCTTCGCCCCCTCCTCAAGCCGCCCGCTTCACCACACTGACATCCACTTGCACCTCGCAGCCCAGCCGGTCGAGGATCGTCATCAGCCGGTCGATGGTGAAGCGACCCAGCTTGACGTTGCGGATGCGCGAGAAATCGGCGGCGGCTATGCCGGTTTTGGCTTCGGCGGCGCGCACGGTCAGCTTTTCGGCATCGAGGGTCTTGATGATCGACGCAGCCAGAATGGCGCGCAACTGGCGCTGTTCGGGGTTGGGCATGCCGAGATCGGCAAAAACATTGCCCGACCCGTGAACCAGTTCGAAATCGTCGTCAGTGTCGGTCATTTCAAAAGCTCCTTCAAACGCTTGATCCGGTCCTTGACCAAATCGATCTCATGCTTTGGCGTGGCAATTCCGCTCTTCGACTTCTTTTGAAAGGCATGGATCACCCAGATATCGTCTGCGATCTGCAGCGCGTAGACGACGCGAAACGCATCGCCCCGTTCGCGAATTGCCAATTCCCAGATGCCCGAACCGAGCCCGGCGAGTGGCTTCGCAACCTCTGGCGTGCCGCCTTCAGCGATTGCAGTAAGCGCATCGGTCGCTTCGTCCTGCACCGTTGGCGGGAACTTGCCGAAATCCTTCAACGCCGCCTTGATCCAGGATATGTCCCGCTGGGTCCGACGCTGCATGATCTTGTCTGTAGTCATATATGACTACATCGTCAACTCCGACTTCGCTCAAACCCCCATTGCAGAACAAACCATAAACCCCCATATTCCGCGCATGTCCCAACTCGTCATCCGTCGCGGGCTGGAAGAGCCTGATACCTCGGGCGCTTTCGTGCCGCACCGCCCGGCCCGTCCGACCAAGATCGATGGCGGCAAGCCGTTCACGCTGGTCAGCGAATACCAGCCCGCGGGGGACCAGCCGCGCGCGATCGCCGAGCTGGTGGCGGGGATCGCGGCGGATGAGACCACGCAGGTGCTGCTGGGGGTGACCGGCAGCGGCAAGACCTTCACCATGGCCAAAGTGATCGAGCAGCTGCAGCGACCGGCGCTGATCCTGGCCCCCAACTAGATCCTGGCGGCGCAGCTGTACGGCGAATTCCGCAGTTTTTTTCCGGACAATGCGGTCGAATTTTTCGTGTCGTATTACGATTACTACCAGCCCGAGGCCTATGTTCCGCGCAGCGATACCTACATCGAGAAGGAAAGCAGCGTTAACGAGGCGATCGACCGGATGCGCCATTCGGCCACCCGCTCGCTGCTCGAACGCGACGACGTGATCATCGTCGCCTCGGTCAGCTGCATCTATGGGATCGGCTCGGTCGAGACGTACTCGGCAATGATCTTCGACCTCAAAAAGGGCGAAAGCGCCGACCAGCGTGAGATCATCCGCAAGCTGGTGGCGCTGCAATACAAGCGCAACGACGCCGCCTTTGCGCGCGGCAATTTTCGCGTGCGCGGCGATAATCTGGAGATTTTCCCCTCGCACTATGAAGACATGGCGTGGCGGATCAGCTTTTTCGGCGACGAGATCGAGGAGATTGCCGAGTTCGATCCGCTGACCGGCAAGAAGGGCGCGAGCCTTGGCAACGTGCGGGTCTATGCCAATTCGCACTACGTCACCCCCGGCCCGACGATGAAACAGGCCGCGGCGGCGATCCGGTTCGAGCTGACCGAGCGGCTGAAAGAGCTTGAGGCCGAGGGCAAGCTGCTCGAGCATCAACGGCTTGAACAGCGCACCAATTTCGACCTTGAGATGATCGCGGCCACCGGCAGCTGCGCCGGGATCGAGAATTACAGCCGCTTCCTGACCGGGCGGCTGCCGGGCGAACCGCCGCCGACCTTGTTCGAATACCTGCCCGATAACGCGCTGCTGTTCGTCGATGAAAGCCACCAGACCGTGCCGCAGATCGGCGCGATGAGCAAAGGCGATCACCGCCGCAAGATCACGCTGGCCGAATATGGCTTTCGGCTGCCCAGCTGCATCGACAACCGCCCCTTGCGGTTCAACGAATGGGACGCAATGCGCCCGCAGACGGTCGCGGTTTCAGCCACTCCGGGGCACTGGGAAATGGAGCAAGCGGGCGGGGTGTTTGCCGAACAGGTAATCCGCCCCACCGGCCTGATCGACCCGCCGGTGGAGATCCGCCCGGTCGAGGATCAGGTGCAGGACTGCATCGAGCAGTGCCGCCAGGTGGCGCTGGCCGGCTATCGCACGCTGGTGACCACGCTGACCAAGCGGATGGCCGAGGACCTGACCGAATTCATGCACGAGGCCGGCTTGCGCGTGCGCTATATGCATTCGGACGTCGAAACGCTCGAACGGATCGAGCTGATCCGCGATCTGCGGCTCGGGGTGTACGATGTGCTGGTGGGGATCAACCTGCTGCGCGAGGGCCTCGACATTCCCGAATGCGGGCTGGTCGCCATCCTCGATGCCGACAAGGAAGGGTTCCTGCGCAGCGAAACCAGCCTGATCCAGACCATTGGCCGCGCCGCGCGCAATATCGATGGCCGCGTGATCCTTTACGCCGACCGGATGACCGGCAGCATGGAGCGCGCCATCGCCGAAACCGATCGCCGCCGCGAGAAGCAGCACGCCTACAACATCGAACACGGCATAACGCCGGAAAGCATCAAGCGCGACATCCACAACATCGTCGCCGATACGGCGTCGCGCGATGGCGTGCTGGTCGAGATCGACGCCGAGGGCGCGAACAACCTCGTCGGCCACAACCTGCGCGGCCATATCGAAGACCTGGAAAAGAAGATGCGCAATGCCGCGGCGGACCTGGAGTTCGAGGAAGCTGGAAGGTTGCGCGATGAAATCCGCCGGCTGGAGGAGGACGAACTCGGCATCCCCGGCGAACAGCGGACGGCGCCGATTGTCGGGCGGAGCAATGAGGGCAAGCCTGGGACGAGGAAGGGCCGGTTCGGGCGGCAAGCGAAGACGAAGTGGGGGCGGTAGTGCTAAATTGGCGGAAATCCGGCGATTCGGCCAGCTCACTCCAAAAAATAATTCGATGAGTTAAATTGGGGACCTATATACATAGCTAGCCGACCGGATCGTCGGGACCAGCGTCCTCCCAATCGAGCCGATGTAGGTAGAAATTGCGAACGCTCTGATCCACGAAATAGCGCATCCCAGTTAGAGCGGCGAAAGTAGCCACGAATATGGCGACCGCGTTGAGCGGCGGCTGATTGCGGATCAAGAATGCAACGCAGCCACCAAGCGTTAAGTCCAGCGCCGAAAGCACTTTGCTGTCGCGCTTTTGATGCTGATTTAGCGCGGCTTTGATCTCGCGCCGCGAATTGCTGTAGCTGAACATATTGACGTGCATCATGCTCTCCTGGTTGTCTGGTGAACAAAGTATCAGCCATGAATCGTGAGTCTATCCCGAAGGTTGCCGTTCCGTTCCGTATACCCTATATGAGTGCGAAAGGAGTGAGAGCCATGCCTAGTCACGACGCTCGCGCCATTGCCAACGAGTTCCTGAAACTCAAAGATGGCCCTGCAAATCAGATGTGGTTGCAGAAGCTGGTTTACACCGCTCATGGTTGGAACCTCGCGATCAATGGCGATCCTCTTGTGGAGGATCGCATTGAAGCATGGGACGGTGGGCCGGTATTCCGTATAATTTGGAACCACTTTAGAGATATCGGGCGCAACGCTCGCGATGGCCTACTCGGTCGCGCGGATGGTGAGCCTTACGAAGCTGTGCTTTCGGACGCTGAGCGGGCAGTCATCCGCCACGTATGGAAGCGTTACGGGGCCTATTCAGGCAACCAGTTGTCAGAGATGACGCACCGGGAAGGCACCCCTTGGAGCAACGCCTATTTTGGGCGGGGTCGAAACGCCCAGGTTCTGAACGAGGACATTCGGCAGCACTTCACAGAGCTGGCTCTTGCCGGACGCGCCTAACACACCCCTGTCAGTCAATGATATTGACAACGCGCCGGACGACGCTGCTGTTGCCCTGGGTGACACGCCTGTCTCGATTGATGATTATCAAAAGGCTTTGGCCCATGTCGGATCGGCAAGGGACGCTCTGCAAGAGAAGCTTGAGCTTACTGAAAAGCGCGTTCGGACCACCGAAATCCTAGATAAGCTTATCGAGCCGATGGCTAGAAGTTCGTTCGTTTTCATGTGCAGCTATTGCGGTGTCGTTGGCGCTCTCATCACCTTCCACGGGTTCAAGCTTTTCGGGTTCGTCTTGCCAGATAGAGTCCTTGAATTTCTGGTCGGCAGCACTGCGGTGACCGTGATTGGGCTTGTCGGCATGGTGCTGACCGGGGTATTTGTGGGCGCACGAAGCAACGGAAAACACTGACGTTTGTTAGCGTTTACGAAACTCCGGAAACAACGTCCACTGGTCATCCATCGGCCCAAAGCGCTTCTCATACAGGCGCTTAAAGTCATCAATATCGTCGGACAACTTTAGCATTGTGGGTACTTCTTGCCGCGGCTCGCGCAGGTTCTCAAGGCCATATTCGGCAACACGTCCGCCAAGTCCGATCACATCTGGAAAAAGTCCGTCGCGCGCCGCCTGCGGCACCGGGTCAGGCAGCATCTTGCGGCGACACTCGACAGCGATCGCTTCGCCGGCAGGCCGTGGGATCTCGATTCCGACTGGTCGTCGGAGAAGGACGGCAAGCACTGGTGGGCCAAGGCTGGTCCAAAGAACATGCGCAAGTAAGCCCCGCCCAGACCGCATTTTCCTACATCGCGGCGATCCGTTATGGCGGCGGGGTTCTTTCCCATCGTCGGTTGCGGCCATTGACCCGAATGCTCATGCGCGAGACTGGGCTGTGCCAAACCTTGTGATCAGGCACGGCGTTGGCTGCCCGTTTCAGGATCGTTTTGGTGTGATCTTTGTGTGACCTTCGTCGAAAATCAAACCTTCCCGAACCGCGCTTCGAACCCGGCCACATCCCCGGCCGCCAGGTACTTGGCTTGCTCGACCCAGCCATCACGCGCTGGCCTGCCGGCGAACGGGCCCAGCTTTGCGTCCAGCGCAGCCAGGTCGGCTTCGCTCAGCGCAGCAATCTGGGCGTAGGTGCTGAGGCCGAGTGTGGGCAGCAGCGTCTGGAGTTTGGGGCCAAGCCCCTTGATTTTTGACAGGTCATCGCCTGCTGGCGGCATTGCTGGTGCGAATGCGGCTGGCGCAGGCGCGCTGACCGAATCGGGGTGCTGTTCTTCATCCGCGGTCTGATCGGGCGAGGCGGATTCATCCAGACCGGGCATCGGCACCGGCTCGGCCATGACTTCGGGTTCGGGCCGCCGCTCCGGCACTGGTGCCAGAGGCGGCGGTGGCGGTGGCGGTGGCGGTGGCGGTGGCGGTGCTGTTTCCCCCACGCGGGCCTCCGCAACCTCGTCCTGCGCGGCTTTGGCGACAATTTCACCCATGCCGCCCAGCGCGTCCGACATAACTGGCGGCATCACGATTTGAGCCGCCGGGGCCGCATCGATCAGCGCCTGGTTGCGCGCCGCCGGGGCGACGCCTTCATCGAGCACGTCGGGCTGGAATTCGCGGGTCCGGGTGCGCTGGCCCGAGCGCGACAGCAGCCACCAGCCGATCAGCAGCGCAAGCAGCGCTACCCCGCCATAAATCAGCCAGTTCGCTTCAATTGCCGCAAGTGCCTCGTTCATTGTCTTGCTCCATCAGCCTTCCGTCACGCGCCGACATTGCGGCGGAACAGCACCCGGTCTTCGGGACCGAAGCCCTTGTGCCAGATCACGAACCCATAGGACAACAGGATCGCTGGAATGCCGAACGCCAGCGCCGCCCATTCGGGCAGCAGTCGCTGGGTGGCAAAGCCGATCAGCACCGCCGGGGCCGCCGCCCAAACCAGCGGCCAGCGCCAGTTGTTGATCGGGTGGTTGAGAATTTTGCCCAGCAGCCGGGCTTTGAGCAGCGATGCCACGCCGAGCGAGATGGCCAGCGAACCCGCCGCCGCCGCCGCGCTGAACTTGTCGTTGTAACCCAGATGCGTGACCAGCTCGATCCCGGCAAAGGTCAGGATCGCCTGCAGCGAGATCGTGAACAGCGAGATCAGCAGGTTGGGCACCCGCGCCAGATAAACCAGCGCCGCCTCGCTCACCACCGCGGTCGCCGCGACCACTTCGGCGGCCAGCAGGAACCCCAGCGCGCCGGTCCCGCCAATGAAATCGTTGCCCAGCAGCCCCATCACGTCGGGCCCGGGAATGCCGAGCGCGAGCGCGATGCCGGCCTGCACCGCGACGATCCAGAACCCGACCTGGCACACCTGATGCGCGATTGCGGCGTAATTGCCTTCCTTGATGTTGCGGGTGATCACCGGGCCTAGGATCGGCTCGAAGCTGGTCTTGAGCTTCTGCGGCAGCGACGCCACCTGCTGCGCCGCGAAATAGACCCCCACTGCGGTCGGCGTGGTCAAGAAGCCAAGGATCGCCAGATCGAGCCGACGCGAGCCCCACTCGACCAGATCGGCCCCCGCCAGCGGCGCTGACTGCGCGACCAGCTTGCCCAACCGGGCGGGATACGGCCGCCACCCGCGCGGCAGCCCGACACTGCGCAGCAACGGGAAAAGTGCGACCAGCGCCGCCGCAAATTTGGACAGCAAATACGCCATCGCCAACCCGGCTTCGGGCGCCAGCCACAGGAACCCGATCGCGGTCAGCGTCTGCACCCACGGCTCGACCAGCGCGCGCGCGCGCACTGTCGCGCCGACATTGTAGCGATAGGCCAGCGCCGCCAGCATCACATCGGTCAGCGCGTTGGGAATGATCGCCAGCGGCAGCAACCGGTCCAACTCGCTGTATTTGCCGCTGGGGAACATCGGCGCGGGCACGAAATAAAGGAACCCGGCAATCAGTACCGACAGCAGCAACGTCAACAGCAGCCCGTCGGCGATCGCGTGCGCGGGGTCGCGCCCGTCCTCGGCCAGCCGCTGCGCCAGGCCGCGCCGCTGGCCCAGCGCGCATAGCTGTGCGGCCAGCTCGGCGATCAGTATTGCCGAGGCATAGACTCCCAACGCCTCGACCCCGTAAAACCGCCCCGCGATAAACAGGAACGGTGCGGTGCCAAGCAGCCGCAGCAGGAACCCGAAGAAGTTGGTGCGCCCGCCCTTGGCCAGTGCCTGAATGTCCGCTTGCGCGGTTTCTTTTGCGCTCATGCCTGCGGTCCTTCGGCCTTGAGCGGGCGGGCGAGCAAATCGGCCACGACTTGCCGCGCCGGGGCTTCACCGCGCAGCAGCCGGGCCACCGCCATCACAATCGGCATCTCGATCGCGTGGCGCAGCGCAAGCTCGGCCAGCACCGGCGCGGTGTGTGCGCCTTCGGCCACGCTGTTTTTGCCGGCCAGCGCTGCGGCCGCCGACATGCCCTCGCCCAGCGCTTTGCCGAGCGAAAAATTGCGGCTGGCGGTGGACGAACAGGTCAGCACCAGATCGCCCAGCCCGCACAGTCCGGCCAAAGTCTCGGCCCGCGCGCCGCGCGCGAGGCCAAACCGCAGCATTTCGGCATAGCCGCGCGCGATCAGCGCGGCGCGGGCGTTTTGGCCCAGCCCCAGCCCGTCAACCACCCCGCAGCCGATCGCCAGCACGTTCTTGACCGCGCCGCCGATTTCCGCCCCGATCACGTCATCCGAATAATACGGTCGCAGCATCGGGCGCGAGAGCAGCGGGGCGATCCGCTGCCACTGTGTTTCGCCGCCAGCGCAAGCGAGCGTTACGGCGGTGGGCAGCCCGGCGGCGACCTCGTGCGCGAAGGTTGGCCCGGACAGTACCGCCAGCATGGCGCCGGGCGCGGCGGCGGCGGCAACCTGGGCCATCAGCCGCCCGGTGCCCGCCTCGATCCCTTTCGCGCACAGCACCAGATCGCGCTGGGCCAAAGGCACGGGTGCGGGCAAATCTGCGAGCACACGAGCCAGATGCTGCGCCGGGGTGACCACCAGCAGGGTGGGCAGTTCGGCCAGCTCGGCGAGGTCAGCGGTGGCGCGAATGTGCGGCGAGAGGCTGACGCCGGGCAGGAACAGGCTGTTGGTATGCGCAGCGTTGAGCTCTGCGACCAGTTCAGCCTCGCGCGCCCAAATCACCACCGTCGTGCCATTCCCAGCGAGCGCCTGCGCCAGCGCGGTGCCCCAGGCCCCGGCCCCGATAATGCCGATTTTCCCGCCCTGGACCTGCCGAACGGTCATGCCTTGATCCCGGCCCCGCGCACCGGCGCCGCAGCGGGATCGAGCGGCCAGCGCGGCCGCGCGACGAAATCGAACGGGTCCGAGGCAAAGGTGGGCAGCGCCATCCGCTCCAGCCCGGCCCAGGCGATCATCGCGGCATTGTCGGTGCACAGCGCCACGGGCGGGGCGACGAATTTCAGACCGTGTTCGCCCGCCAGCGCTTCGAGCGCGGAACGCACCGCGCGGTTGGCAGCAACCCCGCCCGCGACCACCAGCGCGCTCGGCTTGGCAATCGTGCCCAGCGCCTTGCGGGTCCGGTCAAGCACGCAATCGATCGCGGCTTGCTGAAACGCGGCGGCAAGGTCGGCATCTTGGTGAAGGTCTGCCTGCTTGGCGCGCAGCACTGCGCTTTTCAGCCCAGCGAACGAAAAGTGCGGTTCGCTACTGCCCAGCAGCGGACGCGGCAGCGCCACCGCGCGGGGGTCACCCAGCAGGGCCATCTGCTCAACCGCCGGGCCGCCGGGAAAGCCGAGGCCGAGGATCTTGGCGGTCTTGTCAAACGCTTCGCCCAGCGCATCGTCGATCGTGGTCGCCAGCCGCCGGTAACGCCCCACCCCCTCGACCAGCAGGATCTGGCAATGCCCGCCCGAGACCAGCAGCAGCAGGTACGGAAACGCCAGCGCGGGATCGACCAGCCGCGGCGACAGCGCGTGGCCTTCCAGATGGTTGACCGCAATCAGCGGCTTGTCGCTGGCCATCGCCAGCGCCTTGGCGGTGACCAGCCCGACCATCACCCCGCCGATCAGCCCCGGCCCGGCGGTGGCGGCAATCGCGTCAAGGTCGGCCAGGCCCAGCCCGGCATCATCCAGCACCGCTTCGATCAGGGGGGCGAGCCGCTCGGCATGCGCGCGCGCGGCGATTTCGGGAACCACGCCGCCATAGGGACGATGGGCGTCATCCTGCGAGGCAATGCGCTGCGCCAGGATGGTGCGGCCGCTGTCCACCAAAGCGGCTGCGGTTTCGTCGCACGACGATTCAATTCCGAGGACAATCGCCATCCGGGCTTTCCCTGAACCACATTGGGGACTAGCACAAGCCGCCATGCCAGACCGTCCCCTAAAGCTTGGCACCCGCCGCTCGCCGCTTGCGTTGGCCCAAGCCGAAGAAGCGCGCGATCGGCTGATCGCCGCGCATCCGGGGCTGCTGATTGCGCTGGTTCCGGTCACTGCCAGCGGCGACAAGGTGCAGGATCGCCCGCTGGCCGAGATCGGCGGCAAGGCGCTGTGGACCAAGGAGCTCGACGCCTGTCTGCGCGCCGGGACGATCGATTTTGCGGTCCATTCGCTCAAGGACGTCGAGACGATCCGCCCGCCCGAACTGGTGATCGCCGCCGTGCTGCCGCGCGAAGACGTGCGCGATTGTCTGATCGGTGCCGCGTCGCTCGAGGCGTTGCCGCCGGGCGCGCGGATCGGCACCAGCGCGCCGCGCCGCGCGGCACTGGCGCTGCGCACGCGGCCCGATTGCAGCGTGGTCAGCTTTCGCGGCAATGTCGCCACCCGGCTCGCCAGGCTGGCGGCGGGCGAGGCCGATGCGACGCTGCTCGCGATGGCCGGGCTCAACCGGCTGGGGTTATCAGACACCGGCACCCCGCTTGACCCGCGCGTCTGGCTGCCCGCACCCGGGCAAGGCGCGATTGCGATCGAATGCCGCAGCGATGATGCCGCCATGCGCGCGCTGCTGGCGGCGATCGATCATACCCCCAGCCACCAGGCGGTGCTGGCCGAGCGCGCGCTGCTGGCGGCGCTGGGGGGCACTTGCCACAGCCCGATTGCGGTGCTGACCCAGCCCGAGGGCGCGCTGCTGGTGATGACCGCCGCGCTGCTCAGCCCAGACGGCGCCGAGGAAGTGCGCGGCGAGGCGCGCTTTGCACCGGGCAATCTGGCGGTCCCGCACGCACTCGCCGCCGAACTGCTCGAGCGCGCCAGTTCGGCGATCCGCGCGCACTTCGATCCGCCGGAAAGCCTTTAGGCATGGTCCCGCTGGTGATCATTCGCCCCGAGCCGGGCAATCTGGCCACCGCCGTTGCGGCGCGCGCGCTGGCGCTGGATGCGCGCAGTTTTCCACTGTTCGAAGTGGTTGCGTACAGCTGGGAGGCGGTTTTGCCAGACCGCTACGATGCTCTGCTGGTGGGCAGTGCCAACGTGTTTCGCCTCGGCGGACGGGGGCTCACCGCGCTGCGCAGCCTGCCGGTCTATGCAGTGGGCGCGGCGACCGCAGCGGCAGCGGCGGCGGCCGGTTTCACCCGCGTGAAGATCGGCACGGGCACGCTGCAGGCTGTGCTTGGCGAGCTGGCCCCGGGCGATCACCGCCTGCTGCGGCTGACCGGGCAGGAACGGGTGAGCCTGACGCTGCCCAACGGCACCAGCATGGACGAGCGCGTGGTTTACGCCAGCCAGCCGCGCGCGCTGCCGGGCGAACTCGCGACGTTGCTGCGGCAACCCGCGATCATCGCGCTGCATTCGGCCGAGGCGGCGCAGCACCTGACCGCCGAGTGCGTTCGGCACGGGCTGCGCCGCGCCCCGCTGCGGCTCGCCGCGCTATCGACGCGGATCGGCGCGGCTGCGGGCGACGGTTGGGGTGAGGTGGCGGCGGCGGCAATGCCCGACGACAAGGCGCTGCTGGCGCTCGCCCGGCAGATGTGCCAAGAACCGTGGCTTGCGGGTCGCACTGCCGGCTGATCAGACCAGAGGATCGATGCCAGAAGACTATTACACGACCCAGCCTGCCGCGCGCCCACGTACCGGACCCTCGCTGCGAGGACTGCTGCTGGCGGGGCTGATTTCATTCCTGGGCGGGGCTGGGCTGATCGGCTGGCTGGTCTGGAACGGGCAAGTCGATTTTGGCCGCGCGCCGCCCCCCGCGGCGGTTGTGACGGGCCAGCCCGCGCCGACAGCGGCAATCCCCAATCCAGCGGCATCCATTGCTGCCACCGCGCTTGACCAACAGGTCGCCACGCTCGAACGGCGGCTCGCCCAGATCAACCTGCAGACCGCTGCGTTTGGCGGCAATACCGCGCGCGCCGAAGGACTGCTGGTGGCACTGGCGGCGCGTCGCGCGATCGAACAGGGCAAGCCGCTCGATTACCTCGAAGGGCAGCTGCGCACACGCTTTGGGGACGCGCGCCCAGCAGCGGTGACGACGCTGGTGGCAGCGGCCAACACCCCGGTCACACTCGTCCAGCTGGCCGCTCAGCTCGATGAACTGGGTCCGGTGTTGCTCGGTCAACCCAAAGGCGAAGGGGGCTGGAGCCGCTTGCGCCGCGAACTATCTCGGTTGTTCGTGATCCGCCGCGATGACGGCAAAGTCAGCCGCCCCGATCAACGCCTCGACCGTGCGCGGATGCAGCTGCGCAGCGGCCAGATTGAAGCTGCCATCGGTGAAGTTTCCAAGCTGCCCGACAGTAGCCCGGCGCGCAACTGGATGGTCGCCGCGCAACTCTATGCGCAAGCGCAGGCCGCGCTCGACCAGATCGAACAAGCCGCCTTGACCGAGCCGGAATTGCTCAAGGGCGGCGACGGCGAAGCGGTCAAGCAGCCGGGCCTATCGGCCACCCCCAGCCCCTGATTCAACACCGCATGACGCTTATCCACCGAGTCGAGCAAAACGAACCACAAACATTTTCCGTTCGGGCTTGGTTCTGAATGCGCAGTTAGGCCGCCCTAGTGCGCTTTGAGCAAGCTCGGCAATTGCCCCGACATGCCGCGCGCTTCATCCATGAAAAAGCGCTTCATCCAGCCGCTGCGCTGGATCAGCCCCATGCCGAGCCGCCGGATCAGGCTGGGCAGCCGCCCCGGAATGCCGAAAATCCGCACCAGGGCATCGGTGGTGGCCATCACACTGACACTGTCGAGACTGCGCCAGCGTTCATACCGCGCGAGCAATTGTGCGTCGCCTGGATCAAGCCCGAGCCGCATCCCTTCGGCCAGCACTTCGACCAGGCAGCCGACGTCGCGCAATCCCAGATTGAACCCCTGCCCCGCAATCGGGTGCATCCCGTGCGCGGCATCGCCGACCAGCGCCAGCCGCTGCCCGACGATATGCGGCGCGTGATGGAAGCTGAGCGGATAGGATATGCGCGGTGCCGCCAGCTGGGCCGCGCCGAACACGCTTTCCATCCGCGCCGTGATCTCGTTCAGGAAGGCCGCATCGCTGAGCGCGGCAATGCCCTTGGCATCGCGCTCGTCCACGGTCCACACCACCGCGCTGCGGTGCCGCCCGTCGGGCAGATCGAGCAGCGGCAGCAAGGCCAGCGGCCCGGCCGGATAGAAAATTTCCCAG
This sequence comes from Novosphingobium sp., assembly GCA_031416535.1. Lineage (GTDB taxonomy): Bacteria > Pseudomonadota > Alphaproteobacteria > Sphingomonadales > Sphingomonadaceae > Novosphingobium. Next base: position 18,596 of record JANOTT010000105.1, read on the forward strand.
GCAATTCCGTCATGCGGGCGGGCGTGGGTGATCGCGGAGACGAACGCGCGGTGCCGATAGTCCCAGCGCGCCGCCGCCAGCCCGGCCTCGGCGCGGGTGGGCGATTGGCGGCCTTCGGCGCCAACCAGCAAACTGGCTTCGAGCACCCGCCCGTCGCTCAACGTCACCGCCACGCCGTGTTCGCCGCGCTCACGCGATAGCACCTCGACCCCGCTCGACCAGGCAATCGCCGGTTCGGCACGCGCGGCCTCGAACAGCGCCAGCCGGATATCGCGGTTGGCAAACATCCGGCCCAGCGTGCCCGTATCGGCCCCTGGCTGGAAATCGATTCGGCCCGGCTTCATCCCGTCGGTCACCGCGATTGCCGAGATCGGACAGCCGAGCGGTTCGAGCCGCGCGGTCAGACCGATGTTGGTGAACAGGTTCCAGCTCGCGGTCGAAATTGCCGAGGCCCGGCCATCGGTGCCCTCGGCAGTCAGCGCTTCGGGCAAGGCCTTGTCGACCACGAAGCTGGTGATGCCCTGCCGGGCCGCCGCCAGCGCGAGCGTCATGCCGACCAGCCCGCCGCCCAGAATGATCAGATCGCGGCGGTCAACCGCACTGGCGTTCATGGCAGCACGCAGGTGTTGTCTGCCCCCGCGTCAATATCGAGGCAGCGCCCATCGAACGTCCCGTCGGATAGACGCAGCCCAAGGATCGCCGCCAGCGTGGGTGCAATATCGACGGTCTCGACCGGTTGCGGCTGTTCAAAACCCGGCACGCCGCGCCGCCAGAACAGCATCGGCACCCGCCGGTCATAGTCCCACGCGCTGCCGTGCGTGGCGATATACGCCCCGGGGATCGGCTCGGGGATCGGGACAATCGCGCGGTCGAGCAGGATGACCACGTCGCCCGAACGCGCCGGATCGAACGAGGCGCGGGCGCGTTCTTTAAGCGTCCAGTCCTGCGGATTGGCGGCGGGCAGCGGGGTCTTGGCCAGCTCGTCGGCGGTGAACACCGCGGCAACTTGCGGATTGGCCTTGGCCTGCGCGACCAGCGCCTGCACCACCGCGCCGCGCTGCGCCGCTGGCACCGCGCGGTTGACGTAAATATCGCCGGACGCGCCTTCGCCGACCAGCAATGGTCCATCGACCGTGATCCCGGTCTTGTCCGAAACCGCTTTGCCCAGCGCACTGGGCAACAGCGCGGGATCGACCCGCACCGCGCGTGGCAGCGCCTGTTGGTCAAGCCGTTCGGGGGTGTCGAGCCCGCCATGATCGGCCGACAGCACGACCATGTAATCGATCCCCAATTTGTCGAGATGATCGAGCAGGCGGCCGATGTGCTTGTCGAGCTCGGCGATCTGGATGCACATTTCCAGGCCTGCGGTGCCGGTGGCGTGGCCGATGTAATCGGTGGCGGACAGGCTGACCGAAAGGATGTCGGGCGCGGCGCGCTGGCCCAGCGCCAGCTCGTCAACCAGGCCGGTGGCAAGATCGATCGTTGCGGCATCCATCCGCGGCGAAATCCGGAACAGGTCGGGGGCTTTGGCTTCGCTGGCCAGTGCGGGTAGCGCAAACCGGCCCTGCCCGGTGCTGCCCCTGGTGCCCAGTGCTACACTGCGGTCGGTTGGCGCGCACCATGCCGGTGCGGCCAGCGCGGGTGCACCGGCCTTGAGCGTCGCCGAAATCGCGGCATTCCGGGTCAGCGCAGCCGGGGCCAGATCGCGCCCGGCAAGCGTTACAAACCCCGCACCCTTCCACCAATAGGCCGCATCGATGGTGTGCCCGCCCATCATCATGACTGCGCGGTCCTTGGCCGAAACCGCCACGTTGCGGCTACGCGGATCAGCGGCCTTCATATATTCGCCCAGCGTCGGCACCTTGAGGTGATAGGCGGAGACTACGGGGTTTTTCGCGGTCGAGGCAGGATTGCGGTCATCTTCGGCGCAGTAGATCGGCTTGGTCCCGCGCGGTCCGCCCGGCTCGTACCAGGTGTTGGCGATGATCCCGGTACGCGCCGGGCGATTGCCGGTCAGCAGGGTGGAATGCCCGGGACAGGTCTCGGACGCGGCGTGCGACTGATAGCCCGAAGGGAACACCGCGCCCCCCGTCAGCCGCGCCAGACCATAACGGTAATGCGGGCGGTACTGTGCGAACAGATCGGCCGAAAACTGATCAACCGAAATCGCCACGATCAACCGCGGCGGGCCGGTGGGCGCCGGGACCGATGCGAGTCTGGCCGGCTGCTCGACGCCCGGCGCGGCGCACCCCGCCAGCGCGGCTGTAACAACCAGGGCCAAGGGTACGAATAAACGGCGCATCGGGCTTCCTTGATATCTGACGGCAATATCGCCACAGCCCTGATGGCGGCACCGCGCGGCACTTGCAAGGCTTGCGAACCGGACCGTGGGAGTTTGTGTGAAATGCGGGCCACTGTGCTGAAATTTCTGGCATTTTTTGCACTGTCGGCGCTGGCCGGGCTGGCTCCGGCGCACGCCGCGCCGCCGCATATCCAACCGCTGCTGCTGGCCGAGTCGGAAGTTGCCCCGGGCGGTCAGGTCACCCTGGCGATATTGATGCAGCCCGCGCCGGGCTGGCACGGCTATTGGCTTAATCCCGGCGATGCCGGGCAACCCTTGGTGATCGACTGGACGCTGCCGCGCGGGGGCAGCGTGGCGGCGCTGCGCTATCCGGTGCCGGGCACGCTGGTGGTGGCGGGGTTGATGAACCACGTTTACGAACACGATTACGCGGTGCTGACCGAACTGACCGTGCCCACGGGGGCCACGCCGGGATCGGTGCTGGCGCTGACCGGCAAGGCCCGCTGGCTGGCGTGCACCGACAAAATCTGCGTGCCCGAAAGTGCCGATCTGGCGGTTACGGTCAGGGTGGGGGCAAACGCTGCGCACGATCCGCGGTTCGACCGCTGGCGCACGGCGCTGCCGGCCCCGCTGGGCGCTGCGGCAAAGTTCGCACTGGCCGGAAACGTGGTGCGCGTGGCGGTGCCATTGCCGGCGGCGGTCAAGCTCGACCAGCCGCACCTGTTCGTCAGCACCGAGGGCGTGGCCGACTACGCCGCGCCGCAGCAGTTTTCGCGGGCAGGCGATACGCTGATCATCGAGCTGCCGCGCAGCCGGTTCGAGCCGATCTCCCCGGCCGCGCTGGAGGCGGTGCTGCGGCTTAATCCAGCGGGCGACGGGGTCGCCTTGGCCGCTACGCCAGGCGCGGTGCCAAGCGGCGGCACCCCGCTAAACCCCGCCCCGCCCGCCACCGGCCTGGCTGTGTTGCTGGTGTTCGCGCTGCTCGGCGGGCTGCTGCTCAATGTGATGCCCTGCGTGTTCCCGATCCTCAGCCTCAAGGCGCTGAGCCTCGCCCGCGCAGGCGAGAGCGAGGCGCAAGCGCGGCGTGAGGGGCTGGCCTATACTGCTGGCGTGGTGCTTGCCTGCCTCGCGCTCGGCGCGCTGCTGCTGGCCTTGCGCGCGGGCGGGCAGCAGGTGGGCTGGGCGTTCCAGTTGCAGGAACCGCTGGTGGTGGCGGCCCTGCTGCTGCTGGCGGTGACGATCACCGCCAACCTGGCCGGGCTGTTCGAATTCGCGGTGCCGGGCTTCGTCGGCGATGGCTCACCGCGCAATGGAACTTTGGGCGCCTTTGCCACCGGGCTGCTCGCCGCTTTTGCCGCCACGCCCTGCACCGGTCCGTTCATGGCCGCCGCGATGGGCGCGGCGCTGCTGCTGCCGGTCGGCCCGGCGCTGCTGCTGTTCGCCATGCTCGGGCTGGGGCTGGCGCTGCCGTTCCTGGCACTCGCATTCATCCCCGCGCTGCGCCGCCGGCTGCCACGCCCGGGGCCATGGATGGACTGGTTCCGCAAGGCGATGGCGGTGCCGATGGCCCTGACGGCGCTCGCGCTGCTGTGGCTGGCGAGCCGGGTCGGCGGGCTGACCTTTGCCTATTTGTGCGCGCTGGCGGCGGCGGTGGTCGTGATCGTGCTGCTGATGATCGGACAGCGGCAACGCCGGGGCTTGTCGGGCGTGCTGCTCGCCGCGAGCGCGGCGGGGCTAGTGGCGCTTTACGGACTGACCGTGTTGCCCGCCAAGGTCGCACCGCCGGGTTCAGCCGAAGCCAGCATGCTACCCACCCAGCCGTACAGCGAAGAAGCCCTCGCCTCCGCCCGCGCCTCGGGCAAGCCAGTGTTCGCCTATTTCACCGCCGACTGGTGCCTGACTTGCAAGGTCAACGAGCGGCTCGCGATCGAGCGTGAGGACACCCGCGCCGCCTTTGCCAAGGCCGGAGTAGTGGTGCTTCGCGGCGACTGGACCCGGCGCGATCCCGCGATCAGCCGCTTCCTCAGCGCGCAAGGCGCCGCCGGCGTGCCGCTGTATATGTGGTATCCGGCGAGCGGCGGCGCGCCGCAGCAATTGCCGCAGGTGCTGACCCCGGCGCTGCTGGCCGGGCTGGCTACCAGTTCGCCTCGCCCTTGATGGGGGAGGGATAGCGCAGCTTGGCAGCTTGCTGCCTAGCGAAGATTGGGTGGGGGTGAGCTCTCGTCGGGGCTCAGCGCGTGCGGCACGCTCACCCCCATCCAACTGCGCCTAACTCCGCTGCGCTCCGCAAGGCTTCGTATCCTTCCCCCATCAAGGGGGAAGTGAAATTAGATAAACCAGAAGCGGTTCTGGCCGTTTTCGCCTTCTTCGACCCGCGCCTTGCGGCCCGCGACCGGCCCCGCGCGCAGCTCGGCAAAGATCGCCGGATCACTGCTGTTCGCGCAAACCCTTGCCTCGCCCGCACGCGCCACCAGCGTCGCCGTCTCCCCAGTCTTTCCCGGGACGATAGTGAAAGTCTCAGCCACTGCCTCGCCATCAAACTCGTCGAGCACCGCGAACGCAGGCTTGATCTTGTCGAGGCTCTGCCAACGGCTGGCCGACCAATCCGCAGCTGCAGTCGAATAGATCCCGGCAGCATACTTGCTCATGTTCCCACCGTTCGCACCGACCAGCGCGAAGCTCCCCGGCGTCGCCCGGCAGCGCGCCACTGCCTCGGCGATCGCATGGGTCGAATAGTTGTTTCCGGCCCCGCCGAAGAACGGCAGGCCGCCGGTCAGTGTCCATCCGCGCGGGTCGTTCACTTCCAACCCGAAGGCCTCGATCAAGTTGAAAACGGGGATTGCAAAACACGAATAAAGATC
>JANOTT010000106.1:0-40568 GCA_031416535.1 Novosphingobium sp.
GTGCACAAAGTGCACCAGGTCCGACCGCGCCATGAGGGTAGCACGGCAAGACGCAACAAAGATAAGCACGCTCGCCCCGCGATGCAAGCACTCTGATTGACTGGACAAAGTAATGGCGCGATTCCGATATGTTACGGAATCGCGCCACGCATTTTCAGGCCGAAGAATCAGTTGGGTAGCGCGGGAATCGGGCCCTTGCCTTGCTTGACTTGCCGCGCGAACACTTCGCTCATGTGCTCAAGGCTGAACAGGTGCGCGAAGATCAGCGCCAGCATGCCGTTCTGGTTCATCGTGCGCAACACGTCACCGCGCAGATCACGCAGCTTTTCCTGATCGATCATCTTGAACCCGCGGTAGATGAACGGCTGGTCGTTGCCGGCTTGCTGGATCGAAACTTCGCCGTCCATCAGCAGGTCATGCTTGACCAGTTCTTCGACAAACGAGGTGGTGCGGAACCCGGCCTCTTCGAAATTGCGGCAGAAATCGAGCGTGGCCTTGCACGATTCGCTGGGTTCTTCGCCGTCGAACAGCTTGTTGCCATCTTCGAATTCACCAACCAGATCACTGGTCGGATCGAAACACAGCGACAGCTCTTCGCTGTCGGGTGTGAGCCTGGCCAGCATGAACGGATAGCGGCGGGCATAAGCCGGGACATAGACCTGCTCGCTCAGCTTGCCGGTTTCGTCGAAGAAAGTGTTGACGCCCTCATTCAGCCCCATCAGCGCCAACGGCACGGGCTGGTCGGCGATCGAAAACACGATCGGGAAGCTGCGTGAGGCGTGGACGAATTCTTCGGCAGTGAGCGGAATCGCGTGCTGACCGACAATCCAGGTGGCGTTTTCGGTCGACTTGGCGCTCCAGCCCGCGTGATCGCGGCTGTTAAGCGGCATCAGGTCGTTATAAAACATCGGCAAATTGGCAGCTTGCGGCGCGCTGGCCATGAGTATCTCTCCGGGTTGAAAATCTGTTTTAGCCGGTTCGGCACCAGCGCGAAACCGCGCCTTTAAGCGTTGGCGCCGCGCGGCGCAAGCGCCAGTAGCTTGCCCGGATTGAGCAATCGCTCAGGATCGAGCGCGGCCTTGACCCGGGCGAGGAGGTCAAGCGCGACCGGATCGCCCAGCCGCGCGAGTTCATCGCGCTTCATCTGCCCGATCCCGTGCTCGGCCGAGATCGATCCGTGCCACTGGGTCACCAGATCGTGAACCATGCGGCTGATTGCCTTGCCATCGCCCGGTTCCCATTCGCCGCGCACTGCGCCGGGCGGGGCAGTGACGTGGAAATGCACATTGCCATCGCCCAAGTGGCCGAAGCCGAACGCGCGGCAACCGGGCCAGGCTTGCTCGACCGTGGGGACGGCCATGGTCATGAACTCGGCCATTTGCGCCACCGGCACCGCGATGTCGTGCTGCACCGCCGCACCCTTGGCGCGCAGCGCGCCCGAGATCGATTCGCGCAAGGTCCAGAAGGCCTCGGCCTGGCTTTCGGATGCGGCGATGGTTGCATCTTCGATGATCCCGCCGGCCAGCGCGGCCGCCAGCACCCGCTCGGCTTGCCCGGCAAGATCCGCCGCCGGGTCGCTGCTGACCAGTTCGATCAGTGCGTGCCAGGCGTGGGGTCCGCTCAGCGGTGCACGCGCGGATGGAACCTGCGCCAAGACCGCATCGAGGCAATTCGCCGGAATTACCTCGAACCCTTCGAGCGCGTCGCCCAGCGCCGCCTCGGCCTGCAACAGCAGCTTGCGCGCGTCTTTGATGCTCGCCAGTCCGGCCCACACGACGGCGCGCTGGGCTACCGCCGGCTCGAGCTTGAGGGTGGCAGCGGTAATAATCCCCAGCGTGCCCTCCGACCCGATAAACAGTTGCTTCAAATCGAACCCGCGGTTGTCTTTCTTGAGCGGGGTCAGCGCCGACCAGACGGTGCCATCCGCGAGCACGGCTTCCAGCCCAAGCACTTGCGTCCGCATCGATCCGTGGCGCAGCACCTGGCTGCCCCCGGCATTGGTCGCGATCAGGCCGCCGACCGTGGCCGAGCCTTTGCCGCCCAAGGTGAGCGGAAAGCGCAGCTGGGCGGCATCAGCCGCCGCGTGCAAGTGCTGCAAAATCGCGCCAGCTCCGCATGTGACCTGGCGGGACGCGCGGTCGACCGAGCCAATCCGGTCAAGTCGCCGCAGCGACAGCAGCAAGGCGGTGCCGCTGGCATCGGGGGTGGCGCCGCCCGACATCCCGCTGTTGCCGCCTTGCGGCACGATCGCGACGTTGTGGCGCGCGCACAGTGCGACCAGCGCCGCGACTTCGGCGGTGTTCGCCGGGCTGGCCAGCGCGCAGGCCTGTCCGGTGTAGCGCCCGCGCCAGTCGGTCAGCCACGGGGCCAACTGATCTGGATCGCGGGTGAAACCACGCGGGCCCAGCAATTCAGCCGCAGCAGTCAGGAAGGTTGGATCGGGGCCAGACATTTGCAGCGGCTATGGCACAGCGCAGGGGCTTGCGACCAGCCCGCTTTACCTGACGCGGCTGGTCGCTATGTACGGCGGGTGCTGCGGGTTAAGCGGTGGTTCAAAATTTGGGGCTATTCACAAAGTCATGAACCCTGCCGTGCAACTTTTGGCTCCGCTGGCCGTGCTGTTTCCCGCCGCCGTGGCGGTCGAGCAGCAGAATTCGGCGGGTCGCGCGCCACTGCCGATCGTCGCGGCGGTGGCCCAGCAGGTCAGCATCGAACAGCGCGTGACAATCCGGATCAATCCACGCCCGGCGCCGCTGCCCAACGTTGCCACGCTGGTGGCCGAAGGCGCCGATGCGGGGGCAGCGCCGCGCTTTACCGAACGCAAGGCCGGCAAGTGTCTGTCGCTACGCGCGATCGCCGGGGTCCAGCCGCTCAGCGATGACCGGTTGCTGCTGATCCTGCGCGATCGCCGACTGTTCGCCGCGCGGCTGGCCAAAGGCTGCCAGGCGCGCGAGTTTTATTCGGGTTTTATCGTCAAGCGCAGCGTCGATGGTCAGGTTTGCATCAGCCGCGATGAATTGCTGTCGCGCAGCGGGGCCAGCTGTCAGGTCAGCGGGTTTCGCCAACTGGTTCCCGCTGGCGATTGAGCGCCCGCCCGCCGCGCATAAGCGACCTCGCGATTCCTTGACTCTGGCGCGCGAATGCGCCTAGGGCGCGGCTGTTCGGCACCTGCCTTGCGCAAGTGCCGCGAAACGTGTTCTCCTATCATCGAAGAAGCTGTATGAAATTCGCCGATATCGGCCTCTCAGACGAGTTGCTCGCCGCGGTTACCGCCAAGGGTTACGATACGCCCACGCCGATCCAGGCCCAGGCGATCCCCAGCGTGCTGATGATGCGCGACATCATTGGCGTGGCCCAGACCGGGACTGGCAAGACCGCCAGCTTCGTGTTGCCGATGATCGACATCCTGGCGCATGGCCGCCGCCGCGCGCTGATGCCGCGCAGCCTGATTCTTGAGCCGACCCGCGAATTGGCCGCGCAGGTTGCCGAAGAGTTCACGCGCTACGGCGTCAACCATGATCTCAAAATGGCGTTGCTGATTGGCGGCGTGCAGATGGGCGATCAGGTCAAGGCGCTGAAGGACGGCGTCGATGTGCTGATCGCCACCCCGGGCCGACTGATGGACCTGTTCGAGCGCGGCAAGATCCTGCTCACCGGCTGTGATTTGCTGGTGATCGACGAGGCTGACCGGATGCTCGACATGGGGTTCATTCCCGATATTGAGACGATTTGCTCCAAACTCCCGGCGCAGCGCCAGACCTTGCTGTTCAGCGCGACGATGCCGCCGCCGATCAAGAAGCTGGCAGACAAGTTCCTCAGCAATCCCAAATATATCGAAGTGGCGCGCCCGGCCTCGGCCAATATCAATATCGCGCAGCACAAAGTTATGGTCAGCTCGTCACGGGGCAAGCGTGATGTGCTGATCGAGCTGCTGCGCAATGACGATGTCACCACCGCGATGATCTTTTGCAACCGCAAGACTACCGTGCGCGATCTGGCCAAGACGCTCAAGCAAAAGGGCTTTTCGGCCGGCGAAATCCATGGCGACATGGACCAGCCAGCCCGCATCGCCGAGCTCGACCGGTTCAAGGCCGGGACGGTCAACATCCTGTGCTGCTCGGACGTCGCCGCGCGCGGGCTCGATGTGAAGGGGGTGAGCCACGTGTTCAACTTCGACACGCCGTGGCACCCCGATGATTATGTTCACCGCATCGGTCGCACCGGGCGCGCTGGCGCGACCGGCAAAGCCTTTACGCTGGTTGCCCCCGAAGACGCCGAAGCGATCGCCAATGTCGAGAAGCTCACGGGCTTACAGATCCCGATTTACGAGCTGGGCGGCGCCAACAGCACCAGCACTTCGCGGCCAGCACAGCGCGAAGATGCCCAACGCGAAGCAGCGCCGCGCAGCGAACGACCGGCGCGCAACGAAAAGCCGCGCCGCGAACGCGCGCCGCGTTCAGCCGAGCCGGCTGCACCAGCCGCAGTCGCACCAGTCGCAGCCGCACCAGTTTCAGCCGCTCCCGTTACAGCCGCACCAGCCGCAGATCCCGTCGCCGAAGCCGCACCCAAGTCGGCCTCCAAATCTGCGCCTAAATCACGCAAGCCCGCCGGCGGCGCGGCGACCGCGCGCGATGACGATCCCTGGAACGGCCCTGTTCCTGGCTTTTTGGGCGTTTCCGCTCTTTGAGCAAAACCACGCCGGCCGGCGGATTATCCCAGTTACCCCGCACCGTCTGGGCACTGGGGCTGGTCAGCCTGCTGATGGACATGTCTTCGGAGATGATCCATTCGGTGCTGCCGATATTCCTGACCACCACGCTGGGCGCAAGCGCCGCAATGGTCGGACTGATCGACGGCATCGCCGAGGCCACCGCAGCGATTTGCAAGGTCCCCTCGGGTTACATTTCTGACCGCATCGGCCGCCGCAAGCCGCTAATCCTGTTCGGCTACGGGCTGGCCGCGCTGACCAAGCCGCTGTTTGCGATCGCCGGGGGGCCGCTGCCGGTGCTGGCCGCGCGGTTTGCCGACCGGGTTGGTAAAGGCGTGCGCGGCGCGGCGCGCGATGCACTTGTTGCCGATGTCACTCCGCCCGAAATTCGCGGCCGCGCTTATGGTTTGCGGCAGGCGCTCGATACCGTGGGCGCGCTGATCGGACCGCTGATCGCGATGCTGTTGCTGCTGGCTTACGCCAACGATTTTCGGCTGGTGTTCTGGGTTGCGGTGATCCCGGCCGTGGCCTCGGTGGTGATGGTGCTGCTGGGCGTAGGCGACCGCAAAACCCCCGCCGGAAAGGCGCAGTTTCCGGTGCAATTCGCCGAACTGCGGCAACTGGGCGCGGCGTTTTGGACCATCGCCGCGATCGGTCTGTTGTTCACGCTCGCCCGCTTCAGCGAGGCATTTCTAATCCTCAAGGCGGTCGAGGCCGGGCTACCGATTGCGCTGTCGCCGCTGGTTCTGGTGGTCATGAGCCTCGTCTATGCGGCGGGAGCCTATCCCGCTGGCGCGCTGGCCGATCGCTATCCGGCTCCTGCTCTGCTGAGTGCGGGACTACTGGTCCTGATCGCGGCTGATCTGCTGCTTGCGTTCGGGCACGGACTGCCTGCAATCGCCGCCGGAACCGCGCTGTGGGGCGCGCATATGGCGCTGACTCAGGGCCTGTTTGCCAAGCTGGTGGCGGGCAGTGCGCCCGACCGCTTGCGCGGCTCGGCGTTCGGTCTGTTCAATCTGGCGAGCGGTCTGGCGGCGCTGGCGGCAAGCGTGATCGCGGGGCTGCTGTGGGACCGCTATGGATCGGGTGCGACGTTCCTGGCTGGCGCTGGCTTTGCCGCGTTGACGCTGGGCGGGCTGGCGCTGGCACGCGCGCGGTTCAGGCCAGCTTGACGAAGCTGTCGATGACCCGCTTCGCCCCCGCCGTCTCGAACTCGATCTCGAGCTTGTTGCCTTCCTGCGCGGTGACCGTGCCGTAACCGAATTTCTCATGGAAGACGCGCGCGCCCGGTGCGATGTCGCCGCGCGGTTTGGCGGCGAAGCTGGCGGCGCTGCGGGTCGTCTCGACGATCCGGCGCGGCGCGGGGTCAAACGGCTGGGCGGAGGCGCGCTGCCAGCCGGGGCCGCGGGTCATGGTCCGGCTGGGCTGCGCCAGCGCGACATGCGCGAACGGGTCCGAATGTTCCGAAAATTGCGCGCGCCACAGCGATGCCCCGCCCGACATGGTATTTTCCTGCGTCACGTGCGCGGCGGGCAGGTCGGCGATGAAGCGGCTGGGGATCGAGCTGGTCCACTGGCCGTAAATGCGCCGGTTGGCGGCATGCAGGATCGTGCACTGCCGCCGCGCGCGGGTGATCGCCACGTATGCCAGCCGCCGCTCTTCCTCCAAAGCCGCCAGCCCGCCTTCATCCATCGCGCGCTGCGACGGGAACACCCCTTCTTCCCAGCCGACCAGGAACAGGTAATCGAATTCCAGCCCCTTGGCGGCGTGGATCGTCATGATCGTCAGCTTTTCGGCATCGTCGGCGGCGTCGTTGTCCATCACCAGACTGACATGCTCAAGGAAATCGCCGAGCGTTTCGTATTCCTCGAGCGCCCGCGCCAGTTCGGCCAGGTTCTCAAGCCGCCCGGCGCTGTCGGCGCTCTTATCGGCTTGCAGGGCGTCGGTGTAGCCGCTTTCATCGAGCAGCGTGCGCACCAGTTCGGCTGGCGATAGCGTGCTGGCAGCCTCGCGCCAGCGGGCAAAATTGCGCATCAGGGCCAGCAACGTGCCGCGGGCGCGGGCGGGCAGCTCGTCGCTGTCGACGATCTCGAGTGCGGCCAGCGCCAGCGGGACATTGCGCGCGCGCGCATGGCGGTGGAGCTTCTCCAGCGTCTTGTCGCCAAGGCCGCGTTTGGGGGTGTTGTAGATCCGCTCGAACGCCAGATCGTCGCTCGGCTGCGCGATCAGCCGCAGATAGGCCAGCGCATCGCGCACTTCGGCGCGCTCGTAAAAGCGGAAACCGCCGACGATCTTGTAATTGAGCCCGATCGCGATGAACCGGTCTTCGAACTCGCGGGTCTGGAATTGCGCGCGGACCAGGATCGCCAGCTGCGACAATGATGCCCCCTCGCGTTCCAGCCGTTCGGCTTCTTCGCCTACCCGCCGCGCTTCCTCGGGTCCGTCCCAGACCCCGATCACGCGGACCTTGTCGCCGCCATTGCGCTCGGTCCACAGGGTCTTGCCGAGCCGCTGCGAATTGGCATCGATCAGACCCGAAGCGGCGGCGAGAATATCGGGGGTGGAACGGTAATTCTGCTCGAGCTTGATCACCTTCGCGCCGGGAAAATCCTGTTCGAACCGCAGGATATTGGTCACTTCGGCGCCGCGCCAGGAATAGATCGACTGGTCATCATCGCCCACCACGCAGATGTTGCGGTGGCCCTGCGCAAGCAGCCGCAGCCACAGGTACTGGACCTGGTTGGTATCCTGATATTCGTCGACCAGAATATATTTGAAGCGTTGTTGATACTGCTCGAGAATTTCGCGGTGGGTGCGCAGCAGGTTGAGCATGTGGAGCAGCAGATCGCCAAAATCGCAGGCGTTGAGCGCCTTCAGCCGATCCTGATAGAGCCGGTAAAACTTCTGTCCCTGGCCGCCCGCATAAGCCTCGCTCTCGGCCGCGCCCAGATCGGCGGGATTGAGCCCCTTGTTCTTCCAGCGATCGATGCATCCCGCCAGCAGCTTGGCCGGCCAGCGCTTCTCATCCAGCCCTTCGGCCTTGATCAGCTGTTTGAGCACGCGCAGCTGATCGTCGGTGTCGATGATGGTATAGTTCGGTTGGAGGCCGACCAATTCGGCGTGGCGGCGCAGCAGCTTGGCGGCGATCGAATGGAAAGTGCCAAGCCACGGCAGTCCCTCGGCGCTGGGACCGAGCAAATGTGCGACGCGCTCTTTCATTTCGCGCGCGGCTTTGTTGGTAAAGGTGACGCACAGCACTTCGCTTGGCCAGGCGCGGCGCGTGCGGATGATATGCGCCAGCCGCGTGGTCAGCGCCGCGGTCTTGCCCGTGCCCGCCCCGGCCAGCATCAGCACCGGGCCTTCGGTGGCCAGAACGGCTTCACGCTGCGGCGCGTTCAGACCTTCGAGATAAGGGTCCGGGGGAGATTCGGCAGGGGGTTGCACGGGCGAACAGTTAGGGAACGTAGATGCCCAGCGCAAGCTTCATGGCGCGTGCGTTTTCTGGCTTCAGTAACTGTCGTCTTCATACCGCGAGCCGTACCCGGCTGCGCGGTTCATTCGCTCATTGTGGCGGCGAAGTTCTGCCGCCCTGGCTTTGTGCAGGGCTTCTCTGTGTGATTGGTGCGGCCGCTTGCGTTACAGCATAGGCCGCCCCAGCACCGAGCAACGAACACGACCCAGTCCGCATCACTGGCACCAGCACGAGCGCCATAATCGGCAGTTCGAAAGCTTAGCCCCAATGACGGGTCAGATCTGCCCATAAGCGGTTAAGCCGTTGCTAATAGACGCTATTATCTTCAATCTACGCTGCCGACATGCCGTTGCATGGAACCGAACGGGTTACGGCGCGTTTTTCCGCTATAGTCAGCGAAGGAAAGCATCATGGAGACGCTCATCGCAGCGCTCGACATGCGGCGTTCGGCTGAACCTGGGGAAGCTCCCTCGCCACCACTGGCCGGGCAAAACCCGCCAGCGCAATATGTTCGCTGTTTTGAGGCTGGCCCGGAGGTCGCACCGGGCTTCGCCGAACTTATCGCCGTCCATGCATCGTCGTGGGCGGCGATTTGCGTTGCGGCCGATCACGCTGCCGGCACGTCCAACAAATTGGCAGGACATTGACCGCAGTTAAGCCACCGACTGTCTTGCCTGAGAGGTCACGCCGGAACCACATGGCGCCCAGCGCGTCAATTTTTAGTTATCCTTACGATATTGGAGATTGTCATGCGTAACGTGTTGTTCCCCGTCGCTTCGGCGCTCGCGCTGCTGTGCGCAGCTGGTCCATTGGTGGCGCAGACCGGGTCTGCGCAAACCTCATCCACCACGCTGAGTTCAGCCCAGCGGATGGACTATGAGATGTGGACTGCGGATCAGCGCACGTCCTACGATGCCTGGCCGGCCGATTATCAAGGCTATTACTGGACGCTCAGCCTAAACCAGATGCAAGGGTGGTGGAGACTGACCGATGCGCAGCGCACCCAGATCATGGCCATGACCCCGGCTCAACGGGTTAACAGCTGGATGTCGATCGAGGCGCAACTGGCTGGCCAGGCCGCTGCCGCCGTCCCGATGCCCGCGGTGATCCAGGCCAATCCAGTCGGGTCGAGCGAGATGCCGAGCGAAACGCCGCCCAACCCGGACAGCGCCGGTATGCCGGTGCCCCCCGCCATGCCCGCCGATGCAACCTATCAGGCTGGACCCTACAAGGGGGCGTTGACCCCGCCGCCGGCAGAAGCAATGAACAAGGTCTATCCGGTCTGCACCAGAATTCTGCAGGACAGTTGCCGGAACCGCGGCGGTAAATAACCGCGCTGGCCGTGCTAAAACGGCCGGTTTTCATTTGACAGCGCAGCGGCGGCGCGACAGCCACAGGTCATGTCGCCGCTGCGCACTCATGCCCGAGTTCTAACCGCTGCGCTGACCGGCACGGCGGTCGAATTCTATGATTTCTACGTCTTCGCGACCGCGACTGCGCTGGTCTTTGGCCAATTGTTCTTTCCGGCCAGTTCACCCGAGGCGCAAGGCCTGCAAGCGTTCATGGTGTTCGGCCTGGCGTTTCTGGCGCGGCCCATCGGGGCGGTCGCATTCGGCCATTTCGGCGACCGGGTCGGGCGCAAGGCCACTTTGGTGGCCTCGTTGTTACTCATGGGCGGATCGACCTTTGCGATTGCCTTTTTGCCGGGCTTTGCGAGCGCCGGATACCTTGCCCCGCTGCTGCTTTGCGTATTGCGCTTTGGCCAGGGTTTTGGATTGGGCGGCGAGTGGGGCGGCGCGGCGCTGCTGGCGGTGGAAAATGCGCCCAAGGGCTGGGAGGCGCGGTTCGGTGCGGCCCCGCAACTGGGTGCGCCGATTGGGTTCCTGGCGGCGAACGGGCTGTTCCTGCTGCTGGGTCTGTGGCTGAGCGATGCGCAATTTCTGAGCTGGGGCTGGCGCGTGCCGTTCCTGGCCAGCGCGGTGCTGGTCGGGATCGGGCTGTGGGTGCGGCTCAATCTGGCGGAGACCCCGGCGTTTAAGGCCGCGCTGGCCCAAGCGCCGCCGCCGGCCGTGCCGATCGGCGCACTGCTGCGCCGCCACTGGGGCGCCGTGCTGGCGGGCAGTGCCGGGGTGGTTGCGTGCTTTTCGCTGTTTTACCTGTCGACTGCTTTTGCACTCGATCTGGCAACCAAACAGCTCGGCTATGCGCGCGAGCAGTTCCTGTTGCTCCAGCTTGGCGCCAATTGCTTCCTCGCGCTGGGGATCGTGGCCGCAGTGTTGCTGGCCGATCGCAGTAGCCCGCGCCGGGTCTTGCTGCTGGGGTCGCTGGCGACGATCGGCGTGGGGCTGGTGTTTGCCGCCGGACTGCGTTCTGGCTCGGCGGCTGCGGTGTTCGCGACGCTCTCGCTGGCGCTGTTTGTGATGGGCTTCGTCTATGGCCCGCTGAGCGGCTGGCTGAGCAGTCTGTACCCGGTCGCGTTGCGCTATACCGGGGTCTCGGTGGCCTTTAACGCTGGCGGCATCCTGGGCGGCGCGGTGACGCCGCTGCTGGCCAAGCAAATGGTCAATGCCGGGCACGGCGGCGCGATCGGGCTGCTGCTGGTGGCCGCCGGGGCGCTGACCGCGCTCGGGGTCAGTCTGGCGCGTCCGGCGCACGATGGTTGATCATCGCGCGCCGGGCTGTGTCATTGCGCCGCCGGCTTGGGTGCGGGCGTATCGGAAATTACACCATAGGCCATCTTCATCGCGCCGTCCGGCTGCTTCTTGAAGATGACCAGCCAGTTGCCGTGTTCGGTTACCGGCTGCTTGGTCTTGGGATCGGTCAGGTCGTAGGCATAGGTTGCGGTCCAGACGGCCATGTCGCCGGCAGACGCCACATCGATTTTTTCGTTGGCGACCGCAACCTTGGCTGCAGCATCGCTGAGTTGCAGTTTGGTTAGCGCCAGATCCTGAGCTGGGCCGACGACATTGTCCGCGCCGTGGAACATACCCACATAGTCAGGTGCATCGTACGCGACCGACTTTTCGGCATCGCGGGCATTGAAGCTCGAGATTACACTGGCCATGGCGGCCTTGACCTCGGTCGATACTTTCGCGCTATCGCCAGCCGCCGGCGGCTGGTTGCAGGCAGCAATCATAAACAGGGCGGTCGCCCCGGTCAGGGTGCGAGCAAATCTTGATATCGTCATAAGGCAACCTCCGCGCCGAAAGCGCGACCCGGTCAGAGGCTGCGCCCAATTCGCGGTCAGGTCAATCGGCAACAATCTGGCGTAACAGGGTCAGCCGCGCCTTGCCGACCTTGCGCTCGGCATCTTGCGCAAGGCCCTTGATGTCGGCCGGCTCTTTCAGGGCAGTCTCGAGGCTGATCCAGGTCGCCGGGCCGATCCAGCCGAGCCGCTGGAGCTTTTCGAGTGCCACCACGCCTGCTCCGGTGTTGTAGGGCGGATCGAGCAGGATCAGATCGAGCGGTTCCTTGGCCGGTCCCAAGGCCAGTACCGACGCTGCGCGCACATCTCCCTGCGCCTGCGCCTGCAAGCTTGCAAGGTTGCTGCGCAAAGCCCGGATGGCAGCGGCATCCTGCTCGACGAAAATGCACGAGGCGGCCCCGCGCGACAATGCCTCGATCCCCAGCGCGCCCGACCCGGCAAACAGGTCGGCCACCTTCAGGCCCTCGAATGAGCCGAGCCGGCTGACCAGCATCGAGAACAGCGTTTCGCGGGTGCGATCGGACGTGGGCATGGTGGTCTCGCCCGCTGGCGCGATCAACTTGCGGCCGCGCCACTGGCCAGCGACAATCCGCATCAGCGGCGTCCGCGCAGCACGCGGTTGCGTGCATGATCCTGCGGGCTGCGCACTTCGCCGGGGGTGCCGGGAATTTTGAGCGTAGCGATAAACTTTTCGACCTCGGCCGCGCGCAGTTCCACCGCCATGCCGCGTGGCAGATCGAGCAGCCGGAACGGGCCATAGGCGGTGCGGATCAAGCGGCTGACCTCGAGCCCGAGATGCTCAAGCACGCGGCGCACTTCACGGTTCTTGCCTTCGGTGATGGTCACCTCGATCCAGCGGTTGCGCCCGGTGCTGCGCTCGATATTGGCGTTGATGTTGCCATAGCGCATCCCCTCGATCTCGATCCCTTCGGACAGGGCCTCCAGCTCGTTCTGGGTGATGTCGCCAAAGGTGCGCGCGCGGTACGTGCGCGGCACGCCTGAGCTGGGCAATTCCATCGCGCGTTTGAGCCCGCCGTCGTTGGTCAGCAGCAGCAGCCCCTCGGTGTTGAAATCAAGCCGCCCGACCGGCATCACCCGCCCGGCGCCTTCGGGCATGGCATTGCGCAGCGCGGTGTAAATGGTCGGCCGGCCAGCCGGATCGCGCTCGGCGGTGATCAGCCCGGGGGGCTTGTTGAACGCGTAAAGCTTGGCGGCCTCGGGCGCTTTGACCGGGTTGCCGTCAACCGTCACGCCCTTCAGGCTGGTCAGCACGGTGTTGGGGGTGGTTAGCACGTCATCACCCAGCTTGACCCGGCCCTCGGCAATCATCCGCTCAACCTCGCGGCGGCTGGCAATCCCCGCGCGGGCGAGCAATTTGGCGATGCGTTCTCCACTGCGAGGATCAGAATTGGCGCCTTGGCGAGGTTGGTCGGGAGAAGTCATTTGCGCCCCTTAGTCGAGCGAGGCGGCCGCGTCACCCCTTGGCTGCGGCCATCTGTTCTTCGCAAATCTCGTGAAAGCGGTGAATTCCGCTTTCGAGCGTGCCCAGCGTTAAGTCGGGAACCACCCCGGTGCTCAGCCCCTGCTGGCCCAGTTCGGCGGCGCGGAAGTCTTCGCCTGCGAACACTCCGCCATCGAGCAAGTCCCAGCTTTTCTGCCAGTGGCGCTGCGCCCGCTCATCCTGCGGGGCCTCGGGGATCAGCATGAAGTCTTCGACCAGCGTGCGATCATGCGCCTGCGGCCACAGCGCCATGACGTTGATGTAATCGGGGCTGACCACCACCACCGTGGCGGGGAACAGCTGATAGGCAAAGGTGCCGATCCGGCGCAGCGCGGCCATGTCAGTGAAATCGACGCCGTCCAGTTCTTCGGCGCGGCAGACCAGACTGCGCTGGTGCGGACCGATCAGATCGCCGCTCGATACGCCGTCCTTGAAAAATGGTCCGATGGTCGCGGCGTGCAGCCGGATGACGTGGTAGCTTTCCAGGAACGCATCCATGATCAACTTCCAGTTCGCCGCGACCGGATGCGTCCGCCGCTCGAACAGGTGCGCATCGCGCATCGCAAAGGCATCGAAATCATCGCCCAGCTGGCGGGCAAGCGCAAAGTCGGCCGTGCCTTCGGATGCGTACCAGATCAGCCCGCCAGCCTCGCAGCTCGGCAGCTCGATCAGGCTGTGCGCGCTCTTGTCGAGCCCGGGAAAAGTTTCGGGACGGGGCAGCGCGAGCAGCCGCCCGTCGGTGGCATAAGTCCAGGCGTGGTAGGGACAGGTCAGCCGCTTGGAGCAGTGCACCGCCTGCCCCTCGACCAGCCGGGTGCCGCGATGACGGCAGACATTCATGAACACGTGCACCGTGCCGGCATCGTCGCGGGTGATCAGCAGTGGCCGGCCGGTGGCATCATGCGGCACCGCCATGTTGTTACCCGGCAACAAGACCGACGGGCACAGCACCTGCGGCGCGCGGGCAAACAGCAGCTCAGCCTCACGCATCCAGTGCGCCGGATCGGTATAAACGGTCGCCGGAACCGAAGTGATCCCGCGATTGGGGCGTAGTTCGCCAGCGGCAATCTGATGGGCCAGCGCGAGCTGCCCTGCGGTCGGGCTTGTCCCCGGGATTGTCGATGTCGTGTTCATCTGGGCTGGTCATAGTGCAAATGCGCGCTAGTTTCGCCTTTAAAGTTGTGTGGGAAAGGGTCGCCATGTCGGTTGAATTGAGCCGGTTTATCATTTTTGTCGCGGTGCTGGTCGGGCTCGCGCTGATCGCCAGCCGGGTCAAATCGTTCCGCCCCTATCTGCGCAAAAACCCGATGATCACGTTCCTGCTCGGCATTTCGAGCGGCTTTCCGCTGACCCTGCTGGTCGCGACGATGACCTTCTGGCTCGCCAAGGTCGGGATCGACAAGGCCACGATCGGCTTTGCGGTGGCACTGGGCACGCCCTATACGATCAAGTTTCTTTGGGCGCCGTTGGTCGACAAGCTGCCGCTGCCGGTGCTGACCCGGGTGTTCGGGCAGCGGCGCGGCTGGCTGTTCTTCATCCAGGCGCTGCTGTTCGTAGCGGTGTGGCAGCTGGGGGCGAGCGACCCGCGGCCCGGCCATTTTGGGCCGTTCATGCTCTGGGCGGTGATCACCGCCTTCCTTTCGGCCACCCAGGATATCGTGATCGATGCCTATCGCATCGAGATTCTGGACGAAGAGGAATTTGCCCACGGCACCGCCACCAACCAGTTCGGCTATCGCACCGGCAACCTGATCGCCGGGGCCGGGACTGTTTACCTGGCCTCTGGCGAGGGGCTGGGGCTGGGCTGGGCGACGGGCTATGGCCTGACCGCCTTCTGCATTGTTCCTGCGGTGATTGGTGCGATGCTGGGCGGACCGGGCCGCTATGTCGATCGGTTTGCCAAGGCTCACGGGATGAGCGCCGGGCGCTGGCTACTGGAAACCGTGGTCAATCCGTTCCGCGAGTTCCTGGGCCGTCACGGCGCCTTCCTGATCCTGGGGTTCGTACTGGTTTACAAAGTTGGCGATGCCATGGGCCAGACCATGCTGGCGCCGATGATCGTCGATTTGGGGTTTGCCGACCTGGACTATGTTTCGGCCAACAAGCTGTGGGGCTTTGGCGCGTTGATCCTGGGCTCGGCCTTGGGCGCGCCGTTCATCCTGTGGCTGGGGATGGGCCGGGCACTGCTGATTTCGGGGCTGCTGATGATGTTTTCGAACGTGATGTTCATGATCCTCTCGGTCACCGGCAACAATTACTGGATGCTGGTCGCCGCGATCGGAACCGAGAACATCACCAGTGGGATCGGGCTGACGGTCTTCGCCACTTACCTCTCGGGCCTGGCCAGCCTCGCCTATACCGCCACCCAGTTCGCATTGCTAACGTCCTTCGCGGCTTTCGGGCGGACTTGGCTGGCCTCGCCAGCCGGGGTGATTGCCGACAAGCTGGGTTGGACCGCCTTCTGGGGCTTCACGATCGTTGCGGCGATTCCCGGCATGCTGCTGCTGTGGCTGCTGTGGAACAAGGGCTACCTGGCCCAGACGATCCGCCAGCCAAGCACCGAGGATGATGGGCATGAGCCGGAGGCAAAACCGGGCTAGTCAGGCAACTCCGCATTGAGCCGCAGCACTTCGCCGGCCAGATAGAGCGAGCCGGCGATCAGCACATCGCCCTTGGTGGGCAGCGCGCTGAGTGCTTGGGTCACCGAGCCGAATGCGCGGACCGGCAAATCGCTGTGCGCGGCGAAGTCCTCCGGTTTGTGCGCATCATGTCCCGGTGCCGGGACCACCGACAAGCTGAGCAGGTTCCCCCTAAGCGGAGCGACAATCGCGGCCGGGTTCTTGGCTTTGAGCATGCCCGTGATCAGGTGGAGTTTGCTGGGCTGATGGTGCGCGTGGGCAACTTCTTCCCCAAAAAACCGCGCAATCGCAAGGCCCGCGTCAACGTTATGTCCGCCATCGAGCCACACCCGCCGCCCCGGCACCAGCGCGGTCAGCGGGCCTTCGCCGAGCAATTGCAAACGTGCGGGCCAGCGCGCCGCGCGGATGCCCTCAGCCATCGCTTCGCCCGATACTGCCACCAGCGATTGGTGGCGCAGCATCGCCGCCGCGAGCGCCGCGTTGTCGGCCTGATGCGTTCCGGCGAGCGCGGGGAGGGGCAGTGACAGCGCGCCGTGGGCATCGCGGTATTCGATCGTCTCGCCAATCTGGGCAAACCAGTCGAGGCCGCGCAGCGCCAGTTTCGCGCCGACTTTCATCGCTTGCTCAATGACTGTCCGGGTGACCTCAAGCGGATAAGCCTGTGTCACCAGCGGCACCCCGGGGCGCGCAATGCCGGCCTTCTCGAACGCGATCCGGCACAGCGGGGCTTGCGGCACGCCCGCTTCGGGCACCAGCAGGAACGCCTCATGATCGATCCCCAGCGTGGCGATCCCGCAAGCAGCTTGTCCATCAAGCACGTTGGTCGCATCGAACCGTCCGCCCAGGCCAACCTCGATCACGCAGGCGTCGGCCGGCTCGCGGTGAAAGGCAAGGAAGGTGGCGGCGACGGTGACTTCGAAGAAGCTGGGTTCGAGGTCCTCGCCCACATCCAGCACTTCCCTGAGCAGCGCGGCCAAGTGGTCGTCCTCGATCAAGTTGCCCGCAATCCGGATGCGCTCGTTATAGCGCACCAGATGCGGCTTGGTCGCGGTGTGGACGCAGTACCCTTGCGCCTCCAGTATCGCGCGCAGGTACGCACAGGTCGAGCCCTTGCCGTTGGTCCCGGCGACGTGAAACACCGGAGGCAGCGCGCGTTGCGGGTTGCCAAGCCGATCAAGCAGCGCGGTGATCACGCCCAGCCCCAGCCGACCGGTGGGCAGGGTCAGTGCGCCGAGCCGGTCAAGCTGCGCCTGCACCGCAGGCGAATCGGACACCGCGAAATCGCGCATCGCGCTCAGGCCACCTTGGCCGCGCCCAGATAATCCAGCACTTGCGCCAGCGCGGCGCGCAGCGCGTGGCGGTGCGTGACCATGTCGATCATCCCGTGCTCGAGCAGATATTCGGCGCGCTGAAAACCTGCGGGCAGTTTTTCGCGGATGGTATCCTGGATCACCCGCTGTCCGGCAAAGCCGATCAGGCAGCCAGGTTCGGCAATCTGCACATCGCCCAGCATGGCGTAGCTCGCGGTTACCCCGCCGGTGGTCGGATCGGTCAGCACCACCACGTAAGGCAAACCGGCCGCGTTCAGCCGCCCGATCGCCACGGTGGTTCGGGGCATCTGCATCAGGCTGAGAATGCCCTCCTGCATCCGCGCGCCGCCCGCCGCGGTGCAGATCACATAGGGGCATTGCTCGGTCAGCGCCCGGTCGGCCCCGGCAACGAATGTCTTGCCGACCGCCATGCCCATCGACCCGCCCATAAAGGCAAAATCCTGCACGCCC
Source organism: Novosphingobium sp. (assembly GCA_031416535.1). Classification (GTDB taxonomy): domain Bacteria; phylum Pseudomonadota; class Alphaproteobacteria; order Sphingomonadales; family Sphingomonadaceae; genus Novosphingobium. The sequence goes on from JANOTT010000106.1 coordinate 17,307, forward strand.
AGCACGCACTTGTGGCCTTCGATTGCGCCCAGCGCATTGGTCAGCGCATCGGAATGCGGGTTGGCCAGCCGCGCGGCTTTCAGCCGGTCAGGATACTTTTTCGAATCGCGGAATTTGAGCGGGTCTTCCTTGACCTTGGGCGTCTCGAGCACGGTGAAACCTTCGTCGAGCAGCTGCGCAAACCGCGCATTTGCGCCGATCCGCCCATGATGATCGCAGCGCGGGCAGACGCTGAGGTTTTCCTCATACTCCTTGGTGAACAGCATTTCCTTGCACGAAGGGCAGCTGGTCCACAGGTTGTCAGGCGTGTCGCGCTTCTCGGTGAAGGGGAGCGCATTGCGGACGCGGTCTAGCCAGCTCATGCAATGCTACCTAGCACCGTGAACGGCAGCGGCAAGCGCGGCGGTCAATTCGCGCACCGGCTCCGCTGCATTGACGCCATGTTTGGCGATCAGTTCGACCAGCGCCGAGCCGACCACCACGCCATCCGCCACCCTGGCGATTGCGGCAGCCTGGTCGGGCGTGCGAATACCAAAGCCGACCGCGACCGGAATCTTTGCACTGGCCTTCAGCCGCGCGACCGCTTCTTCGATGCTGGCTTGTGCTGCTTGCTGCAGCCCGGTGATCCCGGCGACCGAGACGTAGTAGAGGAACCCAGCCGAGCCATCGAGCACGGTGGGCAGCCGCGCCGCATCGGTGGTGGGGGTGGCGAGCCGGATCAAGGCCACGCCCGCGCCGCGCAAGGCCGGGCCAAGTTCGGGGTCTTCTTCGGGCGGAATATCGACGCAGATTACACCGTCGACCCCGGCCTTGGCGCACTGCTCGGCGAACCATTCGCTCCCGCGCGTGATCATCGGGTTGGCATAGCCCATCAGCACCAGCGGCACTTCCGGATGGCGCGCGCGGAACTCGGCGGCGATTTTGAACAGGTCCGCCGTCGTCGTCCCCGCACCCAAGCTGCGCAAATTGGCCTGCTGGATCGCCGGGCCATCAGCCATCGGATCGGTGAACGGCATCCCCAACTCGATCACATCCGCACCGCCCGCGACCAGCGCGTCGAGGATTGCAGGCGTAGGCCCGTCGCCGCCGGTGATGAAGGTGACCAGGGCGGGACCGCGGGAAAAGGCGGCGGCGAGGCGGGTCATCGTCACTAAGCCCTCTCCCCTTCAGGGGAGAGGGTTGGGAGAGGGGGCCGCATCGCGGCAATCACCGAGGTCAAATGCATCAAAACACCCTTTAAATTCAGCATCACATCAACGTTGGAATAGCGCTGCACGCGATAACCCCGGTCCTCAAGATAATGTGTCCGGACCAAGTCCGCATTATCGTCCGCATCGTGCGTCTCTCCGTCGATTTCGATGACCAGCTTGGGTTCGTTGGCGGCAAAATCGCCAATGTAATCACCTATCACCTTCTCCCGATAAAACTTGATCCCCTCAAACCGCTTCGCGCGCAGTTGCAGCCAAATCCGCATTGCCGGTTCCGACATTTGCTTGCGATTGGCTTTGGCAAAGGCGGTTAATCTTGGGTCGCGCATTCCCCCCTCCCAACCCTCTCCCCTGAAGGGGAGAAGGCTTTAAAGACTTACCCCCAGATGCTCCGCCACCGAAAAGATGTCCTTGTCCCCCCGCCCACACAGGTTGAGCAGGATCACGTAATCCTTGGGCAAGGTCGGCGCGATTTTCTGCACCGCCGCAATCGCATGCGCCGGTTCCAGCGCGGGGATGATGCCTTCGGTGCGGCACAGCAGCTGGAATGCTTCCAGCGCCTCAGTGTCGGTCACTGAAGTGTAATCGACCCGGCCCACTTCTTTCAGCCAGGCGTGCTCCGGCCCGATCCCGGGATAGTCGAGGCCGGCGCTGATCGAGTGGCCTTCGGTGATCTGGCCGTCCGCGTCTTGCAGCAGATAGGTCTTGTTGCCGTGCAGAATACCCGGACGACCGCCCGCCAGACTCGCCGCGTGTTCCTTGTCCAGCCCGTGACCAGCAGCCTCAACCCCGAGCATTTTCACTTCAGGATCATCGAGGAACGGGTGGAATAGCCCGATGGCATTGCTGCCCCCGCCAATTGCTGCGACCAGCAAGTCGGGCAAACGGCCCGTGCGGCTGAGCATCTGCGCGCGCGCTTCGGTGCCGATCACGCTCTGGAAATCGCGGACCATTTCGGGATAGGGATGCGGGCCAGCGGCGGTGCCGATGATGTAGAACGTGTCGTGCACATTGGCGACCCAGTCGCGCAGCGCCTCATTCATCGCGTCCTTCAGCGTCGCCGCGCCCGCCGTCACCGGCACCACTTCGGCGCCGAGCAGCTTCATCCGGAACACGTTGGGCGCCTGCCGCGCCACATCAGTCGCGCCCATGAAAATCACGCAGGGCAGGCCGAACCGCGCGCAGACCGTGGCGGTCGCCACGCCATGCTGGCCCGCACCGGTTTCGGCGATAATCCGGGTCTTGCCCATCCGCATCGCCAGCAGGATCTGTCCGATGCAATTGTTGATCTTATGCGCGCCGGTGTGGTTGAGCTCGTCGCGTTTGAACCAGATTTGTGCGCCGCCCAGCTCCTCGGTCAGTCGCGGCGCAAAATACAGCGGGCTGGGGCGTCCGACGTAATGCGCGAGCAGGTCGTCGAATTGCGCTTTGAACGCCGGGTCAACCTTGGCAGCGGTGTATTCGCGCTCAAGCTCGAGCACCAACGGCATCAGCGTTTCGGCGACATAGCGCCCGCCAAACTGGCCGAAATGCCCGCGTTCGTCGGGCTGGGTGCGGAATGAATTTTTCTGGTTTGAAGCGCTCATGATGGCTGTGCGCTTGGCAGAGCCGCCGCGCGAAGTCCAGCCTTGGGGCTGCAGGCAATGCTTAACGGCATGGTAATATTACAATCCATTCATTACCAATTATGTGGTAAAATTAGCACAATATACCGTAATTCGGAAATGATTGAACGTATGGTTCATTGTGGCGACAGGTTGGCAACCCCACTTGGCCGTATGCCCTGTCGCCGGGCTGGATTACCCAAGGAGTTTTTCATGCGTAAGTTTATCCTGCCGCTCATCGCCTCGCTGGTCCTCGCCACACCGGCGCTGGCCAATGACACCCGCGTCGAAGTGCGCGGCGGTGCCATCTGGTCAAACGGCACCACCAAGGCCACTTATGGCGCCGCTGCCGGGGTCGATTTCGATCTCGCCCCGATGACCTTTGCCGGCGTCGAAGTCTCGGCCGACAAGATCGACCAGGCTGGCACCAAGCTGGCCTATGGCGCCACCGGGCGTTTCGGCGTCAAGGTTGGACCGTTTGGCAAACTGTTCGTCGCCGGCGGTTACACCACCGAGCCGTGCGACCTGTGCGAAGGCAGCTGGCACGCCGGTGCCGGGGCCGAACGCAGCATCATCGGCCCGCTCTATCTGAAGGCCGAATATCGTCATTACTTCACCAGCAACGGTGTGCCCGATTCGAACTCGGTCGTTGGCGGTGTCGGCATGCGTTTCTAAGCGGCAGCCACCGCGGTTAGAAGCAGGGGCGGTCCGGCTGCGGGCCGCCCTTTTGCTATCCAGCGCGCACCGCAGCGCAGAAGCCGGCGATCAGCGCGACATCCTTGACCCCCGGCGCGGTTTCGACACCGGACGCGGTATCGACCAGCGGCGCACCCGTCAGCGCGATTGCCGCGCCGACATTGCCCGGTGTCAGCCCGCCAGCCAGACCCCAGGGCAACGGCGCCTGCCAGCCGTTCAGCAAAGCCCAGTCGAACGCCAGTCCCATCCCGCCGGGCAAGGCTCCCGCTGGAGTCTTGGCATCGAGCAAAACAAAATCGGCCGCCCCGACATAGTCCGCCGCGCGCGCCAGATCGTCGCGCGCGGCGACGCTGATCACTTTCCACACCGGCAACCCGTAGCGCGCACGCAATTCGGCGGCGCGAGCGGGGCTTTCGCTGCCATGGAGTTGCAGCACATCGAGTTGCGCGCCACCGATCGCCGCCGTAATCGCCGCGTCGCCCTCATCAACAAACAGCCCAACCCGGCTGACCCGGCCGGCCGCCTGCGCCGCCAACGGCTTGACCTGATCGAGCGAAACGGAGCGCGGGCTGCGGGCATAAAAATTGAAGCCGACATAGTCCGCCCGGCCAGCGATCACTGCCGCCAGCGTCGCCGCCGTATTGATACCGCAAATCTTGATCGCAGGGGCCGGCATGCCGCGCGCATTAGCCTCGGCCTGCTTACGGCGCCAGTTCGAACTGCATTGCCACGCTGACCGCCGCTTCAACCTCGCCAGCCGAGATCGGGGTTGAATCTGACTCAACCTTCATCGCCCGGGCATACATCGGCTGCGGCGGTGAATAACCGCCGCTCTCGCTGATCGAGACGATCCGCACCACGCGCAGGCCGGCGGCACGGGCATAAAGCTCGGCACGGGCGCGGGCGGCTTTGACTGCGCTGACCCGGGCTTCATCGTTGGCCATGCTGGGATCGGAAAGCTGAAAGCTGGGCCCATTGACCTGATTGGCCCCGGCACTGACCAGCGCATCGAGCACCTTGCCGAAATTCTTGATATCGCGCGAGCGGATCATGACGGTGTTGGTCGCCTGATAGCCGACGATCTGCGGCTCCTGCGAGACCTGCCCGTTGGGGCCAACCACCGGCTGGCCGTAAATCGGATTGAGGCTGATCTGGCTGGTCTGGATGTCCTTGTCGGCAATCCCGGCCTTCTTCAGCGTGGCGATCACGCGGTTCATATCGGCGGAATTGGCGCTGAGCGCTTCGCCGGCGGTCTTGCCCTGGCTGGTCACCCCGGCGTTGAACACTGCAAGGTCGGGCGTGCGCGCGGTCTTGCCCTTGGCGGTAAGCGTGAGCAGCGCGCTGGTCGCAGCGATCGGAGCTTGCACGGCCTGCGCAGAGGCGGCGGCGCCGGGCAGTGCGAGGGCAAGAGCGAGCGGTGTCAGGACATATTTGAGCGCGTTCATGGGCGGGTTCTCCTTGGCAGTCTCGCTAGTCAGGGCAGTCTCGCTAGTCACGGCAGGCTTTCCCCGACCTGAACCTAAAGTGTGGCCTCGATCGCGCGGGCCGCAGCGGCCGGGTCTTCGGCACGTGCAATCGGCCGGCCGATCACCAGCACGCTGGCCCCGGCGTCGCGCGCCGCGCGCGGGGTCACCGCCCGTTTTTGATCGCCCAGCGCAGCATCGGCCGGGCGTAGGCCGGGAACCACGAGGAACCCGTCCTTCCACTGCGCGTGGACCGCCGCCACCTCGTGCCCCGAGCAGACGATGCCGTCGAGCCCGGCCGCTTGCGACAATTCGGCCAGCCGCAGCACCTGATCGCGGGCGTTACCGTTGATCCCGGTGGCGGCCATGTCGGCCTCATCCAGGCTGGTCAGCAGGGTCACGCCGATTACCCGGCAGTGCGCGCCCGCCGCGGCTTTGGCATCTTCCATCATGGCTTGCCCGCCGCTGGCGTGGACGGTGACAATTGCCGGTTCGAGCACATGGATCGCCTGCATCGCGCCGGCCACCGTGTTGGGAATATCGTGCAGCTTCAGATCGAGGAAGATCGGCAACCCCAGCTTGTGGACCTCGTGCACCCCGTGGTGACCGTGGGCGTAGAAGAACTCCATTCCCAGCTTGAGCCCGCCGATATGCGCCGATGCCTTTTTCGCGACCTCGAGCGCGGTTTCAAGGCGCGGAAAATCGAGCGCCAGATAGATCGGGTTTGTGCTCATAGGGTGCTGGCAGGCGGCTCCATTCGGACCACCGGTTCTGGCGACACCGGATCGGGCTGGTGCGCAACAGGCACCGGAACCGGCGTGGTCGTGCTGGCCGCCCGAACCGAATTTTCCAGCGTTCCGATCCGCCGGCTCCAGCGCCAACTGGCGCCTTTGTGCAGCAGCCACATCGGCACCAGGCCGAGCAGGAACGAGGACACCACCAGCGCGGGCAGCTTGGTCTGGAGAATCAGTCCCTCCCAGATCTTAACCTCGACGTCTTGCCAGTTGTTGATCGAGAACAGCAGCAGCGCGATCAGCAGGATAACCCAGACAATGGTGCGGATGATCTGCATCGGGAAGGTCCTTCTTCTGGATCAGGCTATTGCAACGATGCTAGGCGGGAATTTATGCGAAGGGAAGGGACGAACGATCATGTCCCGAACACGCGCTCAAACACCGTATCGACCGCCTTGAAATGATAATCGAGGTTGAACTTTTCCTCAAGTTCGGATGCCGGCAGCGCGGCGGTGACTTCGCTATCGGCCTTGAGCAGTTCGAGCAGGTTCAGCGCCCCGTCGCTCTCCCACACCTGCATCGCGTTGCGCTGCACCAGCCGGTAGGCGGTGTCGCGCTCCAGCCCGGCCTGGGTCAGCGCCAGCAACACCCGTTGCGAGTGAACCAGCCCCCCCATCTTATCGAGGTTTCGTCGCATCCGCTCGGGATAGATCAGCAATTTGTCGATTACGCTGGTGAGGCGGCCAAGCGCAAAATCGAGCGTGATGGTGGCGTCGGGGCCGATGTAACGCTCGACCGAGGAGTGCGAAATATCGCGCTCATGCCACAGCGCGACATTCTCCAGCGCGGGGGTGACGGCGGAGCGAACCATCCGCGCCAGCCCGGTCAGGTTCTCGGTCAAAATCGGGTTGCGCTTGTGCGGCATCGCCGACGAGCCTTTCTGGCCGGGCGAAAAGTATTCCTCCGCCTCGAGCACTTCGGTGCGCTGCAAGTGCCGCACCTCGGTCGCCAGCCGCTCGATCGAGCTGGCGATCACCCCCAGCACGGCGAAGAACATCGCGTGCCGGTCACGCGGGATCACCTGGGTGCTGACCGGCTCGATGGCCAGGCCCAGCTGCTCGGCAACATATGCTTCCACCGCCGGGTCGATATTGGCGAAGGTACCGACCGCGCCCGAGATGGCGCAAGTCGCGATCTCGGCCCGCGCCGCCACCAGCCGCGTCTTGGCCCGGTCGAACTCGGCATAGGCCGAGGCCAGCTTGAGCCCAAAGGTCGTCGGCTCGGCGTGGATGCCGTGGCTGCGCCCGATGGTGGGGGTGTATTTGTGCTCGAGCGCGCGGCGCTTGATTGCCGCCAGCAGCGCGTCAAGATCGGCCAGCAACAAATCCGAAGCCGAGGCCAGCTGGACCGACAGCGTGGTGTCGAGCACGTCCGAGCTGGTCATGCCCTGGTGCATGAACCGCGCTTCGGGGCCAACCTGCTGCGCCACCCAATCGAGGAACGCGATCACATCGTGCTTGGTCACCGCTTCGATCGCGTCAATCGCCGCGACATCGATGGTGGGATTGGTCGCCCACCAGTCCCACAGCGCCTTGGCCCCGCTGAGCGGAACCACCCCCAGCTCGCCAAGCTTCTGCGTGGCGTGCGCCTCGATCTCGAACCAGATCCGAAACCGCGCTTCCGGCTCCCAGATCGCGGTCATCGCGGGGCGGGCGTAGCGGGGAACCATGGTGCGTACTCCTGTTGGGCTGATGGGGGAGCCGCTAGGGGGCGAGGGGGCGGAAGGCAAGGGCGGGGGTCAAAGATCGGTGCCGGAACTTTACAAACTTCACAGGGTTGTCCGATGAGAAAAAACCCGTGCCCCGCGTGGACCAGATACGCGGAAACCGCGCAGTTGGCGCGGCCTGATTGCTTGGCTCGGCCTGATTGCTTGGCTCGGGTTGGGTTGGGGGCATAACAGGAGGGTGGCAGGTTGGGGCGGTGTAGGAAATTGGTCTGTCGACCACGCGCTGCCATTGCCCAATCAAACCCCAACCGGCGCCTCGTTGTAACTCCCTTGCGCGGTGATCGCCGAGTCTGGCGTGGCCAGGATCAGCTTAAGCGTCTTCGCCGGATAAGCCATGTTGGGTCGCGCCGGATCATACTCCGGCTGCGCCACCGCCACATCCGCCACGCACGGTGCAGGCCCCATCATCGCCGCGGCTTCCGCGCCCGAAATCCCGCAGGCGGCCAGCACCTTGGGATCGACCCAGCGCGCGGGATCGACTTCGGTCATCTTGCAGGCAACCTCCAGCGTCAGCCCTTCGGGTCCAGCGAAGTAGATCGACTGGCAAAAGCCGTGCCCGATTGGGCCGATCGCGGCGACGCCGTGGCTGCGGATGCGATTGCGCATGGCCAGCAATCCGGCCTCGTCGGGCGCGCGGAAGGCGATGTGCTGGGTCACCCCGGCGGCGCATTTGCCCGCGCCGGTGCCCGCGTGGGTGATCCCGATTTCGGCCGGGATATCGGCAATCCCATCCATCTCGACAATCGAGAAATAGCTCGCCTCGTCCATTTTGAGGAAGGCGTGCTTCGCGCCGGGGACGCCGTGCATATCGAACAGCCCGACCAGCGGAAAGCCCAGCACCTGGGTAAAAAAGGTCAGCTGCGCCTTCATGTCGGCGGACATGATCGCGATGTGGTGGATGCCGTTCGGCTGCTGGACGGACATGGGCCTCTCCTGTGCGGTTTTGTCGAGGCTAGCATGGTGTCGCCGGGTGCGGGAGAAGTTTTGGCGCGCGCAGAGGCGCAGACGACGCGGAGAAGAAGGGTGCCAAGAGGTACTGCGCCTCTGCGCGCGCACAAATTCTCGACAACCTCGCAAATCCCAGCCACCTAACCCGCAGTGCAGCCATCTGTCGCCAGTCGCCGTTCGTTCATTGCTGCCGCAGCGGCGCTGTTGCTGATGCCGCGGTCGGTGCGCGCGCAGGAGGTTCGCATGTTTCAGTCCAACCGCCCGGCGCCGGGCGCGCGTCAGTTTGTCAGCGCGGCGGTTGAGCGCGAGATCGCGCGCGTTTCCGCGCTGATTGCCGATCCTGAACTGGCTTGGCTGTTCCAGAACTGCTTTCCCAACACGCTCGATACCACGGTGTTCATGGGCGAGGTTTCGGGCCAGCCCGATGCGTTCGTGATCACCGGCGATATCCCGTGCCTGTGGCTGCGCGATTCGGCGGCACAGCTGCGGCCCTACCTGCATCTGGTGCGCGGCGATGCACAGCTGACCCAGCTATATCGCGGGCTGATTGGCCGCCATGCGCGCTGCGTGCTGATCGATCCCTATGCCAACGCCTTCATGCGCGATCCCGCCGCGCTGACCAGTCTTGATTGGTCGAAGTCCGACCGGACCGAGATGAAGCCGGGCGTGGCCGAGCGCAAGTGGGAGGTCGATTCGCTGTGCTATGTGCTGCGGCTGGCCTATGATTACTGGCAGGCGAGCGGCGATACGCAGCCGTTCGATGCGAGCTGGGGCGAGGCGGCGAAGACCATCGTCGCCACGTTCAAGACGCAGCAGCGCCGCACTGGTCCCGGCCCCTACCGCTTCCAGCGGCGCAGCGACCAGCCGACCGAAACCACGCTCGCCGGGATCGGGGTACCCACCCGCAAAACCGGGCTGATCCATTCGGCCTTTCGCCCGTCGGACGATGCCTGCACCTTTCCCTGCAACATTCCGGGCAATTTGTTTGCGGTGGCGGCCCTGCGCGAACTGGCCGCGCTGGCCGATGCGGTGCTGCGCGATGCTGCGCTGGCGGCTGAAGCGCGCGCGCTGGCTGACGAGGTTGAGGCGGCGATTTATCAGCACGGCACGATGCTGCTGCCTGATGGGCGGCAGGTGTTTGCCTATGAAACAGATGGTTACGGCAACCACCTGTTTATGGATGATGCCAATGTGCCGTCGTTGCTCGCAGCGGCGTACTTGCGCTGCGTGCGGAGCGACAATCCGCTGTGGCAGACCACTGCCGCCGCGGTGTGGAGCGAGGCCAATCCGTGGTTCTTCAGCGGCAAAGCAGCGGCAGGCGTGGGCGGGCCGCATATTGGCGAGCGGCAGGTCTGGCCGATGTCGATCATCGTGCGCGCGCTATCGAGCAGCGACGACGCGGTGATCGCGGGCGCGCTCAAGACCTTGCGCAATACCCATGCCGGGACCGGGTTCATGCACGAAGCCTTCGATCAGGATGATCCCACGCGTTACACCCGCAAGTGGTTCGCCTGGGTCAACGGGCTGCTGGGCGAACTGGTGATCAAGGTGGCGGCAGAGCGCCCGCATTTGCTGGCGGTGCGCTATGGCTGAGCGGGCCAGCGAAATTGTAGCGCGGTCTCGCCGGTCGCCGCGCCATCCGCAGCAAAGCTGCGCTCGATGATCACGCCCGCGCCCGCCTGATCGACCGCCACCACGCTTGAACAGCGTGTGCCATAGCGGTCGTTGCGGATGAACGGGGCTGCGAACGGATTGTCCGGATCGGCCGGATCGCGGCGTTCATCGCACAGCAGCTCGAGCAACCCGGCCGGCTCGCCGCTGCCTTCCAGCCATGCGGCCAGCGCGGTTTCAAGCTGCACGGTCTTGAACCAGCGGTCATCGGGCGCGCCGTTCGAGAGGCCGTGGATGCCGGCGGCGAGCGTGCGGCGCTGCGGGGCGGGGTGATTGGTCATCAGCTGCGCCCGGCCATCCGCCACCGCGAACAGATTGAACGGGTTGAGTGTGATCAGGTCGGGCAAGGGCGTTCCCAGCAGGCAATCGGTCACCAGCGCGCCACGCGACGTCTTGCCGATCAGCGGACCGCCCTCGGTACGGCGATTGGTGACCAGCGCGAACCGGCCAGCCGGATGCACCCCCAGCCAGGTCCCGCTCGCCTCAAGGTCGCGTCCGGCGGTGATCCCGTTGTCCCACCCGGCGAGCGGCGCGGTCGGCCGGGCGTGGAATTCGTCGCGGTTGCCGATCGCCACCAGCCGCCAGCGCGGGTGCGTCATCCAGGCCAAGGCCGCGACGCACATCAGATCAGCCCTTTGGCCTTGAGGCTGACATGGCCTTCCTTGCCGATGATCACATGGTCGTGGACGGTGATGCCGAGCAGCCGCCCGGCCTCGGCGATCTTATTGGTGATCTGCACGTCGGCGCGGCTTGGTTCGGGCGAGCCGGAGGGGTGGTTGTGCACCATGATCAACGCCGAGGCGCCAAGGTCGAGCGCCTTCTTGACCACCTCGCGCGGGTGAATTGTGGCTTCGTCGAGGGTGCCGTCGCTGAGCTGATCGTCGAGGATCAGGCGGTTTTTCGTATCGAGGTAGAGCACCCGCACGCGCTCGTGATTGAGGTGCGCCATGTCGATGGTCAGGTAATCGATCAGCACCTGCCAGCTCGACAATACGGGTGCTTCTTGAACGCCAGTGCGCGCCAGTCGCCGCGCCGCCAGCGCCACGATCTTGAGCGCCGCCGCGCTGGTTTCACCCATCCCGGCATGGTTGGCCAAAGCCGCCGGTTCGGCATTGAGCACGCCGGCCAGCCCACCGAACCGCTTGAGCAGCGCTTTCGCGAGCGGTTTCATATCTTTGCGCGGGACCGCGGTCATCAGCAGGTATTCGATCAGTTCGTAGTCGGCCAGCGCCTCGGATCCGCCGTTCAGCAGCCGGGTGCGCAGCCGCGCGCGGTGGCCAGCGCCATCATGCAGTGGATCGTTTGCCTCGGCCACGCGTTCCCTTCCCAGTTCGCCGCATTCCATTGCCTTTCCCGGGCCGCGCGCGCAAGGGTGGAGCAATGTCGGGACCTGACGGCCAAGAGATTGAGGAAGCGCAGGAACTAGCCCGTGCCCCGCAGCGCCGCCGCGGCTGGCGCATGGCGGCAGTGCTGGCGGCAGTGCTGGCGGCAGTGCTGGCGGTGCTGCTGACTGGCACCTGGCTGACGCGCGAGCGGATCGCGCACAAAATCATCAACAGCAAGCTGGAAGACCTTGGTCTGCCTGCAACTTACAAGATCCAGAAGATCGGGGCCACGCGCGAGATCCTGACCGATATCGTGATCGGCGATCCGGCGCAGCCCGATCTGACGGTGGAGCGCGCCGAAGTGCAGATCGTGCCGACCTTGGGATTGCCCACGCTGGGCCAGGTCACGCTGTTTCGGCCGCGGCTGTACGGGCGGATCACGCAAGGTAAGATCAGCTTCGGTTCGCTCGACAAAGTGCTGTTCGCCAACACGGGCGGGCGCAAGGGCTTGCCCGATCTGGATGTGGCGTTGATTGACGGGCGCGCGCGGATCGACAGCGCCGCCGGGCCGCTGGGGCTCAAGGCCGAGGGTGCGGGCAACCTGCGCGGCGGGTTTGCCGGAACGCTGGCGGCGATTGCCCCGGCGCTGACGCTGGGCGCGTGCAAGATCCAGCGGCTTAGTGCCTATGGCAAAGTCACGGTCACCGCGGCCGCGCCCAGGTTCGACGGACCGTTGCGGCTGCAGACGCTCGATTGCCCCAACAGCCGCCTCGCCTTGCGTGATGCCAGCCTGCAGATGATCGCCACGCTTGGCCCGGCGTTCGATGCTGCCGCTGGCAGCTATGCGCTGACCAGCGGCACCCTCGGCTTCAAGGGCAACCGGCTGGCCAGCGCCAGCGGATCCGGGCAATTTTCCTGGGCCAATCGCGATCTCACGGTGGCTTACAAGCTCAAGGGTCGGGGGCTGGCAGCGGGCGGGATCAAGGCCGATGCGGTGGCGCTCGAAGGCGCGGCGCGCAGCCACGACCAGCTGGCCAGCTTCAGCAGCGAAGGCGAGCTTGGCGCAGCGGGAATTTCGCCCGGGCGAGGACTTGAGGTCGCGCTGGCCGGGCTGGAAAAATCGGGCGCGGGCACGCTGCTTGCGCCGCTCGCCGGGCAGTTGCGCAGCGCGCTGGCGCGCGAGGCACCGCGCAGCACATTGAGCGCGACCTTTCAGCTGCGCCAGAGCGAGCAACTGACCAATCTGACCGTGCCCGGGGCTTTGTGGCGCGGCGGCAGCGGCGCGCGGCTGGCGGCGCTGTCGCGGGTGACGGTGACGCTGGGCGGGCAGGGTGGGATGATGGTGGCCGGTAATGTGGTTACCGACGGCGGCGGCCTGCCGCAGATCGAGGGGCGGTTCGAGCGGCGCGGCGGCGGCGGGGCGCTGGCCTCGCTGGTGCTCGCGCCGTATCGCGCCGGGGACAGCATGATTGCCTTGCCCCAGCTCAAGCTGGTGCAATTGCCCAGCGGCGCGCTTGGCTTTGCCGGCCGCGCGCTGGTCACCGGGGCTTTGCCCGGCGGGCGCGTCGATAATCTGGTGCTGCCGATCGAGGGCAACTGGTCGCCAAGCAGCGGTCTGGCGGCGCTGCGCCGCTGCACGCCGCTCAGCTTCGATCGCTTCAGGATCGCCAACCTTACGCTGGCCGGGCAATCGCTGACGATCTGTCCGGGGCCCGAGGGCGCAATCCTGAAAAGCGACGCGCGCGGCACGCGGCTTTCCGCCGGAACGTCGGGACTGGCGCTCAACGGGCTGCTGGGCAGCACCGCGATCAGGTTACGCAGCCAGGCAGTGGGGATGGCCTGGCCCGGCGCGCTGGTGGCGCACAGCATCGACGTGTCGCTGGGGCCGGTGAAGTTCCCGACCACGCTCAAGATTGCGCAGCTTAATGCGAAGCTGGGCCAGGTCATCACCGGTACGTTCGCCGGCACCGAGCTCAAACTGAGCGCGGTGCCGCTCGACGTGTTCGATGCGGCCGGCAACTGGCGCTTTGCCAACAAGGAACTGACGGTCGGCGGCGCCGTCCTGACGGTCAAGGACCGGCTCAAGGATGCGCGGTTCTATCCGCTGGTGGCGCGCGACGCGACGCTCAGCCTGCGGTCGACCACCTTCACCGCCAATGCGCTGCTGCGCGAGCCCAAGAGCGACCGGCTGGTGACCGAGGCCAAAATTGTCCACGACCTCGATACCGCCACCGGCCACGCCGATCTGCTGGTGCCGGGGATCGTTTTCGACCAGCGGCTCCAACCCGACACCCTGACGTATCTCAGCCAGGGTGTGATCGCGCTGGCGAAAGGCACCGTCTATGGCCAGGGCCGAATCGACTGGAACCGCTCAGGGGTCATCAGCACTGGCGATTTCACCACCGACAACCTTGATTTCGCGGCGCAGTTCGGTCCGGTCAAAGGCGCGCGCGGAACGGTCCATTTCGATGATTTGCTGGGCCTGGTGACCGCGCCGCGGCAGACGCTGCACGTCGCTTCGATCAACCCTGGGATCGAGGTTAACGACGGTGAACTCTCGTTCCAACTCGAACCCGGCCATCTGTTGGTCGTAAACGGTGCAAAGTGGCCGTTTATCGACGGCTCGCTCGAACTGCTGCCGACCCGGTTCGTGCTGGGCGGGGCTGACGTGCGGCGTTTCACGATCAAGGTGAACGCGCTTAATCTGGCGAAATTCGTCCAGCGGATCGGCCTCGGCAATATTTCGGCGAGCGGGATATTCGACGGCGAACTGCCACTGGTGTTCGACCAGAATTGCGGACGGATCAACAACGGCGTCCTGGTGTCGCGCGGGCCGGGCGGCAATCTGTCGTACGTTGGCGAACTTACCTACAAAGACTTGTCCCCGATGGGCAATTTTGCATTTCAGGCGCTCCGCAGCCTCAATTACAAACATATGGAGATCGGACTGCAAGGCCGGCTTGACGGCGAACTCGTGACCAAGCTGCGGATCGACGGCGTGAGCCAGGGGCAGGGTGCCAAACGCAATTTCATTACCCAGCGGTTTGCCGGTCTGCCGATCCGCTTCAACATCAATATCCGCGGGCCGTTCCACCAGCTGATTACCTCGTTCAAATCGCTGTACGATCCGACTTACGTGAAGGATCCGCGCAGTTTGGGCTTGATCGGTGCCGATCGCGCAACAGCCAGCGACCCGCAGCCGACGCCGGTTCAGCCCGCCGCGCCGCCGGTCATCGTGCCCGCGGGCGCACCACCGGCGCAGAAACACCGCGATATTCAGGATTCAGACAGCAGGACAGGTTCATGAACAGCTTCGAATTGACCAACCGCGCCTTGGCTGCGAAAACCCGGCGATTGCAGGGGCCAGAAATGGAAAACGCTTTGAGGAAACGGGGGCCGTACCGCGGTCGGATAGCCGCCGCGACGATGGTGCTGGGCAGCGCGCTGGCGATCGGTGGATGTGTTTCGGTGACCGCGCCGGACAAGCCGATCGTGATTGAGCTGAACATCAACATCAAGCAGGAGGTGGTCTATCGCCTTGCGGCCGATGCCGCGAACACGGTCGACAAGAATCCTGACGTTTTTTGAAAATGGAGCCTAGCCTGATGACCCGGTTTATCGAACGCAAGAACCTGAACCTGCTTTTGGCAGGGTTTGGCGCCGTCGCGCTCGGCGTGCTTACCGCAGCCACCCCGCTGGCGGCGCAGACCGTGAACCCGGCTTATGCCGCCGCGCGCGCCGCGGGCCAGGTGGGTGAGCAGGTCGACGGCTATCTCGGCTTCCCGTCCTCGCCCAGTGCCGAGGTGCGTCGCACAGCTGACGACGTGAATATCAAGCGCCGGGCAATTTATGCCGAGCGCGCCGCGGTCAACCATTCGACGGTGGAGGAATATGCCTTCACCACCGGGTGCCGCTTGATCCTCAAGACCAAGCCCGGCGAAAAGTATCAGGCGCCCGACGCCTCCTGGCACACCCGCACGGCGGAAAGCCCGCTGCGGGCCAACAATTGCCCGGCGGCAAACGCGCCTTAGAGCTGAATTTTTACGCTGCAATACGGGGCGCCAACAGCACTTGTCGGCGCCCTTTTTGCGCTGTGGTTGACTTCGGACACTGGCTTGCCTAAGGGGACGGCGCTTCGCGGGAAGGCCTGCCTTTCCGGTGAAATTCGTTTGATTTGGCCGCTTTTGACCCCCAACTTCCGACTAGGGATTGTTTGACCCTCGTGGCGCAAGACTCCACCGATCCGATCACCCCGCCGCCGGCCGAAGATCCGGCGCCCGGCTCGTTGCAGGACCGCCTCGACGCGGCGCGCCGGGCCGAGGACGAGCGGCTGGCGCGCGATCATGCGCCGCTGCGCGATCAGAACCGCGCAATCGGCATGCAGGTCGCCTCGACGATGGTGGGCTATCCGCTGGGTGGGATCGTTATCGGCTGGGGTCTTGATCAGGTGTTTGGCACGCGGCCGTGGATCATGCTCGCACTGATGTTCATGGCCTTTGCCGGCGCCTGTCTGCAAGTGGTGCGCGGCCACAACAACCGCCAGAACTAGGCCCAGACCCAAACCTAAATTTAACTCAGGGATTTATGCAAAGTGGCAGGTGAAGCCAAAATCGATCCGATGCACCAGTTTACGATCACGCCGATCGGCAGTGATACGCTGGTCGCGTCGCCGTTTCAGTTCACCAATTCGTCGCTGTGGATGCTGATCGTGTTCGCGGCGGTGCTGCTGTTCATGTGGGGCGGGATGAAGCGGCAGCTGGTGCCCGGCCGGTGGCAGGTTGCGGTCGAAGGGATGACCGGGTTCCTCGACAATATTACCCGCACCTCGATCGGATCCGAAGGGCGCCGGTATCTGCCGTGGGTGTTTACCGCCTTCGTGTTCATCCTGTTTTCCAACTGGATCGGCTCGATGCCGTTCGCGATCGTGCCGGGGGCCCACCCGTTCACGGTAACCAGCCAGTTCACCGTCACCATGGTGATGAGCCTGGTGAGCTTTGCCATCGTGCTCGGCGTGGGCTTCTGGAAGCACGGGCTGCACTTCTTCTCGCTGTTCGTGCCCAAGGGCGCGCCGTTCGTGCTCAAGCTGTTCATCGCCCCGGTCGAATTCGTCAGCTTCATCGTGCGCCCCTTCAGCCTTGGGCTGCGGCCATTCATCGCGATGTTTGCCGGCCACGTGCTGCTCGATGTGTTCGGTAACTTCGTGGTCCAGGGACTCAACGCCGGCGGGCCGATGGGCTACTTCATTTCGGCGCTGTGTTTTGTCTTCGTGACTGGGGTCAGCGCGCTCGAACTGCTGGTCGGGGCGATCCAGGCCTATGTCTTTGCGCTCTTGACCGCGCTCTACATCAACGATGCGGTCAATCTTCACTGAGTTTTCAATAACGCTTTTCGTTCAACGCTTTTATCAACGGAGTTATCAAAATGGATCTCGCTTCTGCAAAGGTCATCGGTGCCGGTCTCGCGGCAATTGGCGCGGGCGCTGCGGCCGCCGGCGTGGGCAACGTGTTCGGCAGCTTCCTCCAGGGTGCGCTGCGCAACCCAGGCGCGGCCGCTGGCCAGACCACCACGCTGTACATCGGCTTCGCTGCGGCGGAACTGCTGGGCCTGATGGCCTTCGCCGTGTCGATGATTATCCTCTACGCCCAGTGATATCGGCGTGATGTGTCCGGTCGGGGGGTAACCCGCCGGCGGACATTTTGATCGAGAGTAGATAATGCCGCAAATCGCGCAAATCGCACTGGTTTACCAGTCGCAATGGTTCTGGCTGCTGCTGGTGCTGGGGGGGATCTATTTCTTCGTCGGCAAGGGCATTGTGCCCAAGGTCGAGGCGACCGTCGATCGGCGCGATGCGACGATCGCAGCCGATCTGGCCGCAGCCCAGGCCGCCCAGTCCGAAGCCGATGCCGCTGAAGCGCAGCTGCGCGTCAACGACCTGGCTGCGCGCAGCAATGCGCAGGCGACCACCGCCGAGGCGAAAACCAGGGCCGCCAAAGCGGGTGAAATCCGGTTGGCAGCAGCGGAGGCGGTAACCGCCAAGCTGCTGGCCAAGGCCGAGGCGCGGATCGAAGGATCGCGCAGCGCTGCTCTGGCAAGCATCGAGGGCGTGGCCGCCGAAGCCGCGCAGCAGATCGTCGCCAAGGTTTCCGGCGTAAGCGTGACTGCGGCAGCGGCGACCAAGACGGTGAAGGCGGTACTGGCCCATGGTTAACCTGATCTTGTTCGCCGCTGCGGCGGAACAGCACGAAGAAGCGACCGCGCTGGGTATGACCGCAGGCGGCTGGGTCGCGCTGTCGATGCTGACCGTGTTCGGCATCATGCTGCGCGCCGGGGTGCCCAAACTGATCGCCGGGATGCTCGACAAGCAGATCGCCGAAATCCGCGCGCAGCTTGACCAGGCCAAAGCGCTGCGCGCCGAAGCCGAAGCGCTGCGCGGGCAATATGCCGCGAAGATCGCCGGAGCCGAAGCTGACGCTGCCGCGATGGTCGAACACGCCCGGCACGAGGCCGAAGCGATCATGGCTCAGGCCGAAACCCACACCACCGCGCTGATCGCGCGGCGCGAAAAGATGGCGCAGGACAAGATCGGCGCGGCCGAACGCGCGGCGCTGGCCGATGTACGGGCCATCGCCGCAAACGCCGCCACCTCGGCGGCGCGCGGGCTGATTGCCGAAAATCACGACGCCAAGGCTGACAAGGCGCTGATCGATACGGCGATCGCCGGGCTTTAACGAATTTGAAGACTGTGGAGAGGGGGAAGGGGCGGTCCACAGGGCCGCCCTTCTTTCGTCCCGGTCCGCCCCGTGCCGGGGAGAATTTATGGCTCGAACACAACCTTGCCCACCACCTGCCGCGCGGCCATCGCCTCGAACGCCTCGCGCCAGCGGCTGAGCGGCAGCACGCGGTCGATGTGCGGGGTGATCTGGCGCTGCGCCGCCATTTTCAGCAGGGCATCGCGGATCGCCGCCCCGCGCACCGGAAAGCGCCGGGCATATTCGCCAGCGCGCACGCCGACAATCGAGAAGCCCTTGATCAGCGGAATGTTGGTCGAGACGTCCGCGATCCGCCCCCCGGCAAAGCCCACCACCAGCAGCTTGCCGCCGAACGCCACACACCGCGTGCTTTCATCGAACACATCGCCGCCGACCGGATCGTAAACCAGATCGCACAGCGCGCCGCTGGTAATCCGGGTCACCTCGTCCCGGAACTTGCCGTGAGCCAGCAGCAGCGCATCGGGCTGGCAGGCCAGTTCGAGCGCGGCGAGCTTGTCCGCGCTGCCGCTCGCCGCGATCACCTTGGCGCCCAGCGCCTTGGCCAGATCGCACGCCGCCAGCCCAACCCCGCCGCTGGCGCCGTGGACCAGCACCCATTGGCCGGGTTTGAGCCCGCCTAGCTCGACCAGCGCCGTGTAAGCGGTGCTGTAGGCCGCGCCGAAGGCTGCTGCGGCCGCGTAATCCATCCCCGGCGGGATCGGGCGGAGCACTGCCGCAGGCACCACCACTTGATCGGCAAAGCAGCCAGTTTGCTTGGCGCCATAGACCCGGTCGCCGGGTCGCAGCGCACAGTCGTCATCGGCCGCAATTACCTCGCCGGCAAACTCCAGCCCGAGCACAAACGGCAGCGGCGGCTTGAGCTGGTAGAGCCCGCGCGTCATCAGCAGATCGGGAAAGTTGAGCGAAACCGCGCGGACCTGAACCAGCACCTCGCCCGTTGCGCGGGTGGGAGCGGGCAGCTCGGCCAGTTCGACCCCTGACAGGTCGGGCGAAAGCGCGCGGACGATCAGCGCCTGCATCACACTCAAAACGTATCCTTGGCCGCCCTGAGCGCGGCAAACGTCGCCACCGCATCGCCGCCGCCCCAGCGCGCTGCCAGCGCTGGATCGTCCGCGCGCAGGAACGGGTTGGTCGCAAGCTCGCGCGACACGGTGGTGGGCACAGTTGGCTTGCCGGCCGCGCGCAGCTTGGCGATCTGCGCGGCATAGGCCTGCAATACGGCGTTATCTGGATCGGCATGGAGCGCGAACCGCGCGTTCGCTGCGGTGTATTCGTGCGCACAGTACAGCAGCGTGCAGGGGGGCAGTGCGCGCACGCGGCACAGGCTGGCCCAGAACTGAGCCGGTTCGCCTTCGAACATCCGCCCACAGCCCAGCGCGAACACCGCATCGCCCACAAACGCCAGTTCGGCCTCGGCCAGGTAATAGGCGATGTGGCCATTGGTGTGTCCGCCAACGTCGATCACGTGCGCGGTGAAGTCACCCAGCGTGACCGTATCGCCCGCTGCCACTACCCGGTCGGGCGCGGCGATCTTGGCGACTTCGGCGGGGCCGGTGACCACGCAGCCCGTCGCCGCCTTGATCGCCGCATTGCCGCCGGCATGATCGGGGTGCCAGTGGGTGTTCCAGATCTGGGTGATTTGCCAGCCCATGGCATTGGCTTCGCGCAGATAGGCTTCGGCATCGGGGGTGTCGATGCAGGCGGTCTCCTGACTGTCCGGATCGTGCAGCAAAAAGCCGTAGTTGTCTGACAGGCAGGGGAACTGGTGGACTTCAAGCATGGCGGCCTCCGTGGCCCGCATCCTAGCGTGAATTTGAGCGCGCAGGAAAGGGTGGTTCACACGAAGACACGAAGAACGCGAAAAGGCCGTGCCATGGCTCAGCCGCTTCCAGTCCAGGGAGACTTGGCTGATCAGAACGGCAACCCTGAAAACTGTGCCTGCGGCACCGCAGAACAGCTTCGTGCCCTTCAGTGTCTTCGTGTGAACAAAAAGCCCGCCCGGATCGCTCCGGGCGGGCCTTTGCATGGCTAAATTCGCGCGCGAAAGATCAGTCCTTCTTGGCCTTCAGCGCGGCGCCCAGGATGTCGCCCAGCGAAGCGCCGGCGTCCGAGGAACCGTACTGCTCAACCGCTTCCTTCTCTTCGTGGAGCTGACGCGCCTTGACCGAGAAGTTGGGCTTTTTCGAGCGGTCGAAGCCGGTGACCATCGCGTCGAGCTTTTGTCCGACCTGGAACCGGTCAGAGCGCTGCTCGTCGCGGTCGCGGCCAAGGTCGCTGCGTTTGATGAAGCCGGTTGCGCCATCATCGCCGGCCTGCACTTCAAGCCCGCCATCGCGCACTTCCAGGATGGTGACGGTGATCACGTCGTTCTTCTTGAGCCCGTTTGACGACGCCGCGACGCCGGCCGCCGGAGCGCCCTTTTCAAGCTGCTTCATGCCGAGCGAGATGCGCTCCTTCTCGACATCGATGTCGAGCACGATCGCCGAGACCTGCTCGCCCTTGCGGTGCAGCGCCAGCGCGTCTTCGCCCGAGATGCCCCAGGCAATATCCGACATATGGACCATGCCGTCGACATCGCCGTCGAGCCCGATGAACAGGCCAAACTCGGTTGCGTTCTTGACTTCGCCATCGACGTTCGAGCCGACCGGATGCTTGTCGGCAAAAGCCTCCCAGGGGTTCTGCTGCGCCTGCTTGAGGCCGAGCGAGATGCGGCGCTTGTCGCTATCGACTTCGAGCACCAGCACGTCGACTTCCTGGCTGGTCGAGACGATCTTGCCGGGGTGGACGTTCTTCTTGGTCCAGCTCATCTCCGAAACGTGGACCAGGCCTTCGATGCCCGATTCCAGTTCGACGAAAGCGCCGTATTCGGTGATGTTGGTCACCACGCCGCGCAGCTTTGCACCGACCGGATACTTGGCGACGACGCCTTCCCACGGATCCGATTCCAGCTGCTTCATGCCGAGTGAGATGCGCTGGGTTTCCTGGTTGATGCGGACGATCTGCACCTTGACCGTGTCACCGATATTGATGACTTCGTTGGGGTGGTTGACCCGCTTGTAGCTCATGTCGGTGACGTGGAGCAGCCCGTCGATGCCCCCCAGATCAACGAATGCGCCGTAATCGGTGATGTTCTTGACCACACCGTCGATAATCTGACCCTCGGCCAGGCCCGAAATGAGCCCCGAACGCTGTTCGGCGCGGGTTTCTTCGAGCACCGCGCGGCGCGAGACGACGATGTTGCCACGGCGGCGATCCATCTTGAGGATCTGGAACGGCTGCGGAATATCCATCAGCGGCTGCACATCGCGCACCGGGCGGATATCGACCTGGCTGCCGGGCAGGAAGGCCACGGCACCGTCAAGATCGACGGTGAAACCGCCCTTGACCCGGCCGAAGATCACGCCGTCAACGCGCTTGCCTTCGCCAAATTCGCTTTCCAGCTTGTCCCACGCGGCTTCGCGCCGGGCGCGGTCACGGCTGAGCATCGCTTCGCCGTCGGCATTTTCGACCCGGTCAACATAGACTTCGACTTCATCGCCGACCGACAGCCCGTGCGGCTGGCCGGGCATCGCGAATTCACGCAGTGCCACACGGCCTTCGCTTTTGAGGCCAACGTCGATGACGGCCTTGTCGTTTTCAATTGCGGTAATGGTACCTTTGACGACGCGGCCTTCAAAGCCGCCATCCGCGGCACCGCCGAGGGATTCGTCAAGCATCGCGGCGAAATCGTCGCGGGTCGGATTAGCCGATGAGGCCATGGATGAGTTTCCTCGGATTATCGAAGTTACCGGCCAGGCGGTTTTTCCGCCGGTCTTTCTCCGTGGCGGCGGGATTGCCGAACACGGGCCAAAAGTAGCCGAACTGCCACGCCGGCCGAATGCTGACGCAGCGTCTTTCATCGCCGAAGCTTTGTTGGACCGGGCGCGCTTAGGCTCGGAGCCGGGATAAGGCAAGGGATTTGAGGTATGCTGGCGCCACGCGAAACCCTTGACCCGCGCACTTAGCCCAGCCGCGCCTCAGCCAAGCGGATCGCTTCGGCAATAGCACCGTCGCGGCTGAAATCCGAGGTATCGAGCAGCATGGAATCGATCGCCGCCACCAGCGGGGCTGACGTGCGGCTGCGGTCACGCTGGTCGCGCAGCTCAAGATCGGTGGCAATCTCGGCCAGCGACACCGCCCGTCCTTCCGCCTGCATTTCCCTGAACCGACGCTCGGCGCGGGCGGGGACCGAGGCGACCACAAATAGCTTCACCGCTGCTTCCGGCGCGATTACGGTGCCGATATCGCGGCCATCGAGCACCGCGCCGCCGGGCTGGGTGGCGAAGATGCGCTGGCGCTCATACAGCGCGCGGCGCACGTCAGGATGCACCGAAACGCGGCTGGCGAGGCCGCCGGTCGCTTCGCTGCGCAGTTCTGCATCGGCCAGCAGAGCATCGGGAAAGGCGCAGGCGGCAAAGGCCGTGGCCGGATTGTCAGGATCGCCGCCGTTCAGCGCCACCTGCCGCCCGACCGCGCGATAAAGCAGTCCGGTATCGAGGTGCGGCAAGCCGAAATGCGCCGCCAGCGCCCTGGCAATCGTGCCTTTGCCCGAGGCGGTGGGGCCATCGACTGCGATGATCATGTGCGGTCCCTGATCCGTGCGCGGACCGCAAGGACAAGGCCTGCCAACGCAATTGCGCCCCAGGCCAGTTCAAGCACCGCGGCGGCAAGGTTGAAATGAACCGCAAGCGAAGCCAGCAGCAGCAGCGCGCCCAGCAGGTTGGCGGCATTGTACCATAGCTTGTTGAGCGATGCGGCAAAATTGGAATAGGCAAATGCGGCGATGAAAATTGCGCTGCCGATCAGTCCGACCACGTTGGCCCAGTCGAAGGTCACAGGACCAGCCCATCGAGCAGCGCCTCGAACAGCGGAAAGCTCGTCGCGATCGGGCGGGTATCGTCCACCGCCACGCCCTGACGGCTGGCGAGCCCCGCCACCGCCATGCTCATGGCGATGCGGTGATCGAGATGAGTCGTGATCGGTCCGCCTCCGCGCAGCGGTTCGCCGCCGGTGCCCAC
>JANOTT010000107.1:0-16872 GCA_031416535.1 Novosphingobium sp.
TCCTTGAACGCCTGCATCAGCTGCGCACCATCCGCCCCATCGATTGCGCGGTGATCGAAGCTGCCGGTGGCGCTCATCACGCTGGCGACCGACAGCGCGCCATCGACCACGTAAGGCCGCGGCTCGCCTGCGCCGACCGCCATGATCATGGCTTGCGGCGGGTTGATCACCGCGTCGAACTGCTTGATCCCGAACATGCCGAGGTTGGACAGGCTGGCGGTGCCGCCCTGGTATTCGTGCGGCTGCAATTTGCCGGCCTTGGCCTTGTCGGCCAGCGCCTTCATCTCGGCCGAAATCTGCGCCACACCCTTGATCCCGGCATCGACGATGATCGGGGTGATCAGGCCCGACGGCGCGGCCACTGCGACCGAGATATCGGCGCGGCTGTATTTAAGCAGCTGGTCACCGGCAAACGAGACGTTGCACTTCGGCACGCGCAACAGCGCCTTGGCCAGTGCCTTGATCAAAAGATCATTGACTGAAAGCTTTATGCCGTCGGCTTCAAGTGCCTTGTTAAGTTCACCGCGCAGTTTGAGCAGCGCGTCGAGCCGCACATCGACCGTCAGATAGATGTGCGGGATCGTCTGCTTGGCCTCGGTCAGACGGCGCGCGATGGTCTTGCGGATATTGTTGAGTTTTTCGGCTTCATACGGAATGCCGAAATCGGGGAGCGATGGGCTGGCGGCTGGGCTTGCCGCGGTTGGCGCAGCCGTGCCCTTCGCGCCTTCGACATCGGCCTTGACGATCCGCCCGTGCGGGCCGCTGCCCTGCACCGCGTTGAGATCAATGCCCCGGTCCGCAGCAAGCCGCTTGGCCAGCGGGGAAGCAATTATCCGTTCGCCGTTCACGCCAGCGGCAACCCCAGCGGCAACCCCAGCGGCAACCGGGGTGGCCGCTGGTTTTACAGCCCGAGCCTCAGCCGGAGCCGCCACAACTGGCTCAGCCGCAGCCTTCGGCGACGCGGCAGTGGGCGCCAGACTCGGTGCCGGAGCCGCGCTCGCAGCTTCATCCTCGCCCGCAATCATCGCGATCACCGTGCCGACCTTCACCCCTTCAGAACCCTCAGCCACTTCGATCGCGGTAATTACGCCTTCATCGACCGCTTCGAATTCCATCGTTGCCTTGTCGGTCTCGATCTCGGCCATGATGTCACCCGACGAGACCTTGTCGCCGACCTTGACCAGCCACTTGGCAAGGGTGCCTTCTTCCATTGTGGGTGACAGCGCGGGCATCTTGATGGCGATTGGCATGGCTACAAAATTGTCCCTGTTGGTGCGCGTAATGCACCTTCTTTGGCCAAAATCGCGGCAAACGGCAAGATGCTTGCGCCGAATACGTTTGTGGCGGATAGCTCGCGCCAGGGGAGGCGACGATGCGGGTTTACCTGGTGATCATGGACGAGACCGAGGAGGCGGGCTTGGCGCTGCGCTTCGCCTCGCGCCGCGCCACGCGCACCGGCGGTGCAGTGCATCTGCTGGCGCTGGTCCAACCGCAACCGTTCGTGGCATTCGGCGGGATCCAGGCGACGATCGAGGAAGAAGCCCGTGCCCGCGCCGAAGCACTGGTCACCTCGGCGGCGGGCAGTCTGCTTAGCGAAGGCGGCGAACCGCCGGTAATCTCGGTCCGGCAGGGCGACGGAGTGGCGGTAATCCGCGAATACCTGACCGAGCACCCCGAAGTCTCCGCACTGGTGCTGGGCGCCGAAGCAAGCGGCGCACCCGGGCCGTTGGTCTCACACTTTGCCGGCAGTGCCGGGCAATTGCCGTGCCCGGTCTATGTCATTCCCGGCAGTTTGAGCGACGAAGAGGTCGAACGGCTAAGCTGATTAGCGGCGTTTGCCCTGGTGACGGATATTGCCGGGCCGCCCGCGCTTTCCTGCCGAATGAAGGCCCTGCCTGTGCGGTGGCTGCGGCCGCCCGCGCGGTTCGATCCGCCCGCCCGTGCTGCCTTCGGGCTCGAACTTGAGCGCCCCGGTCAGCGGGTTGGCCTCGGCCAGTTTAAGCCGCATCCGGTGCCCCAAGCCATAGCGCACACCGCTGCTTTCGCCTTCAAGCACCTGTGCCTTTTCGTCATGGAAAAAGCGTTCGTCGCCCAGCACCGACACCGGCACCAGCCCGTCTCCGCCCAGCCCGACGATGGTGGCGAACAGCCCGAACCGCTGCACGCCGGTAACCCGGCATTCGAACACTTCGCCCACCCGCGCCGAGAGCCACGCGGCGACATAGCGGTCGATGGTATCGCGCTCGGCCATCATCGCGCGGCGTTCGGTCTGGCTGATTGCTTCGGACACGCGGGTCAGGTCGTCGCGGTCGCGAGCGGACAAGCCGCTGTGCGCCGGCAGATCGCCGGTCGGCGCCGGAAGTTCAAGTGCGTAACCATCGACCAGCGCGCGATGGACCAGCAGGTCCGAATAGCGCCGGATCGGTGAGGTGAAGTGGGCGTAAGAGCCCAGCGCCAGCCCGAAGTGCCCGGCATTGCGCGGACCATAGAACGCCTGCGTCTGGCTGCGCAGCACCGCCTCCATTATCACAGCCTTTTCAGATTCATCAGCGACATCTTTCAGCATGCGGTTGAACAGGCCGGGGGTGATGACCTGACCCAGCGACAGCGTTTTATCGAAGGTGGCGAGATACTCCTTGAGCGCGACCAGCTTTTCACGGCTGGGCGGTTCGTGGATCCGGTACACCACCGGCGCCACTTTGGCCTCGAGCGCCTTGGCCGCGGCGACGTTGGCGGTGATCATGAAATCTTCGACCACCCGGTGCGCGTCGAGCGACTGGCGCAGTGCAATCTCGCGGATTTTTCCCGCCTCGTCGAGGATGACCCGGCGTTCGGGCAAGTCGAGCGCGAGCGGATCGCGCGCCGCGCGGGCGGCGGCCAGCGCGCGCCACGCGGCCCACAGCATGGTCAGTTGCGGATCGCCCGCGTCCTCGTCGATCCGGCGCTGGGCCTCTTCGTAGGCCATAACCTCGTGGATCCGCACCACCGCCCGCGTGAAGCGCCAAGACGACACCTGGCCCGCGGCGGTAATCTCCACATGGCAGACCATCGCCGCGCGGTCCGCGCCCGCGCGCAGCGAGCAAACGTCGGCGCTGAGCACTTCGGGCAGCATCGGCACCACCCGGTCGGGGAAATAGACTGAATTGCCGCGCTTGCGCGCATCGCGATCGAGCGACGAGCCGGGGCGGACATAATAGCTGACATCGGCAATCGCGATCACCGCGCGGAAACCGCCCGCGCCGTCGCTTTCCGCCCAGATCGCATCATCATGATCGCGCGCGTCGCTGGGGTCGATTGCCACAATCGGCAAGTGTCGCAGATCTTCGCGCCGCTCGGCGTGAAGCGGCAATTTGGCCGCCAGCTCAGCCTCATCCAGCGTCTCGGGCGCGAAAGCGAAGGGGATGCCGTGTTTGTGGATCGCGATCAGGCTGAAGGCGCGCGGCGCGAGCGGATCGCCCAGCACCGCGGTGACCTTCACGCCCGAGCGCGGGCTGCGACCAGTCGGCTCGGCCAGCACCAGTTGTCCGGCCTCGGCGCCGCCCAGATCGGCCACGGGTGTAGAATTGCGCTCGCGCTTATCGACCGGGGCCAGCCAGGCTTTGCCTGCGCCGTCAAACTCGATCACCCCCATGATTTGATCGGCGGCGGCGGGCAGCCGTTTCATCGGGTGGGCGATCCACCCGGCGCTGGCTTCCTCGGTCCGCGCGAGCACCCGGTCGCCCGGGCGCAGCGCGCTTTCGCGGCCCTTCAAGGCGCGCAGCCGGAGCCGCGGCGGCGGGACCGCATCATCGGGGGTCCAGCTATCGGGCACAGCTATGGCCTCGCCGTCGTCAATCTCGATCACCCGCAGGACGGTGACCTTGGCCACCCCGCCCATCCGGTGGAACGCGGTGCGATTGCCGTCGATCAGACCTTCCTCGGCCATGTCCTTGAGCATTGACTTGAGCTGGATCTTCTCTTGCCCCTTCAAGCCGAAGGCGCGCGCGATCTCGCGTTTGCCGGCGGGTTCGGTGCTGCTGGCGATAAAATCGAGCACCTGCTTGCGGCTGGGCAGGCCGGGGATCGGTGCGGGTTTGCGCGGCATCGGTTTAACCCGCCGGACGGACGAAGCCGCCGCCCGGAACGCCCGACGAAACCGGGCTTTCGCTGCCGTCCGCGGCCAGCGCGCTGACCCCGAAGAACCAGTCGTCGCCGCGCACCCCGGGCAATTTGAGTTGCGAGCCGCTGCCGGCAACGCGCCGCACCATAGTCCAGCCCGGCGCATCGGTGCGCCGCTGCCAGACGTTATAGCCCGCTGCACCGGGTGATTGGTTCCACTTGACCACGGTAAACGTCTGCACCGCCGCCTCCACGCTCACCAGCGGCGGCAGCGGCGCGCGCGCGAGCCGATCGAGCAGCGCCACATTGAGCGCGGTGACTTTCGCGAGATAGCCGAAATCCATGAATTCGATCGTATCGCCGTACACTATGCCATGTTCGGTGCGCAGATCCTGATGCTGATGATCGTAGTCTTCAACCGCCACCGAAAACCGGATTGCGGGCACCCCGGCGTCCTGGAACGGCAAGTGATCGCCGCCGCGTCCCATCCGGTCGGCGCGCCACACCTGGCGCACTTCCAGCCCGGCCGGAAGACCCGGTGCCAAGGCGGCGGCATAGCGTGACAGGTTGCGGCTGGGGCTGTCATTCTCGCCCCCGAAGCGCCGGGCCGAGCTGCGCTGCGCCGCGTCGGCGTCGGCGCGCGGACCTTCGGAAAAGACCCGGACATGGGTGTTGTCAATCAGCCCGTCCGAGCCACGGGTGTTGCCGACGATATCGTTGTTGAGCACCGCTTTGACCGTCCAGCCCTGCGCCTTGGCATAGTCTGCCAGCAGCTTGCCACCCAACAGCCCTTGCTCTTCGCCCGAGAGGATGGCGTAAACGATCGTGGTCGGGAACTTGCGCTTCGATAGAATGCGCGCGGCTTCGAGCACCAGCGCGGTGCCCGAGCCATCGTCGTTGGCGCCGGGCGCATCGGCCTTGGCGTTCATCACGTCGGAAACGCGGCTGTCGATATGGGCTTGGACGATCACCACTTCGTTCGGCCGTTCGGTGCCGCGCTGGACCGCGACCACATCGATGATCTTGACCGGCTGCGGCAACCGCTCGCCAGTGGCCATGGTTTCGGGCAGCGCAATTTCAAGACAGCCGCCGCAGGCCGCGCCGGTCTTGCGGAATTCACGCTCGGCCCAGTGCCGCGCCGCGCCAATCCCGCGCTTGGGATCGTCGGGGCTGGACATGGTGTGGCGGGTGCCGAACGCAACCAGCGCCGCCACATCGGCGCGGAGCCGTGCCGGGCTGACTGCGGGCGCCGCGCTGCTGCGCGCCAACAGCGGCGAGGCGGCGAGCAGCGCCAGCGCCGCGATTTTAGTAAGCGCGCGCAACGTAGATCCTTTCAACTGCGGCTTCGCCCGTGAACGGACAGGTGCCCGTCACCGCCTCGCCGCCAATGGGCGTGTTGCGCACGGTCAATTTGAGCGCCTTCAGCTTGGCCACGACCGCATCGAGCGCCGCACCCGTCGGGCGCGACCAAGCGAGTTCGAGCCAGCCCGGATACTGCTGGTTGGCGGCAAAGAACCGCTCAAGTCCGGCCATGTCCGAAACCCCGCGCTCGATCTGCGCGTCGCGGCGCGCAGTCGCTTCGGCGTGGAGGCTGCGCTGGATGTCTTCCAGTTCGCAGGCGGCCCCGGCCAGGAACGCATCCCGGCCCATCGCGGCAAAATTGACCTTGCCATCATCGCGGTACAGCCGGTCGCGCCGCAGCACCGAAACCTGCCCACCGGCGGCATCGCGCCCACCAATCTCAAGCACCAGCGGTACGCCCTTCTTGACCCAGCCCCAGCGTTTTTGCGTGGCCTTGCCCGCGCGCTTGTCGAGCAGCACGCGCACCGGCTCGCCCAGCGCCGTCTGGCTGGCGAGCGCTTTACGCAGCTCTTCGCAGTACGCCAGCAAGGCTTCGTCGCCATCATCGTCGCGCAGCATCGGCAGGATCACCACCTGCTGCGGCGCAATCCGCGGCGGCACACGCAGCCCGTCATCGTCGCCGTGGACCATGATTACGCCCCCGATCAGGCGGGTCGAAACCCCCCAGCTGGTGGTGTGGCACAGCGTCTGCTGGCCGTCCTTGGCCTGATAGCGGATCCCGGCTGCCTCGGCGAACGCGGTGCCCAGGTAGTGCGAGGTACCCGCTTGCAGCGCCTTGCCGTCCTGCATCATCGCCTCGATCGAATAGGTCGCGGCCGCGCCGGGGAAGCGCTCATTTTCGGGCTTTTCGCCCGCCATCACCGGAATGGCGAGGTCTTCCTCGGCATGCGCGCGGTACATTTCGAGCGCACGCAACGTCTCGGCCAGCGCATCGGCTTTGTCGGCGTGGGCGGTGTGGCCTTCCTGCCACAGGAATTCCGACGTGCGCAGAAACATCCGCGTGCGCATTTCCCAGCGCACCACGTTGGCCCACTGGTTGGTCAACAGCGGCAGATCGCGCCACGACTGGATCCAGCGCGCCATCGCCTGCCCGATCACCGTCTCCGAGGTCGGCCGGACAATCAGCGGCTCTTCCAGCTTTGCCGTGGGATCGGGGATCAGCCCGCCCTTGCCGTCAGCAATCAGCCGGTGGTGGGTAACAACCGCCATTTCCTTGGCAAAACCATCGACATGCTCGGCCTCTTTGGCAAAATAGCTGAGCGGGATGAACAGCGGGAAATAGCAGTTTTCCACCCCGGCGGCCTTGATCCGGGCGTCCATCAGGTGCTGGATCCGCTCCCAGATGCCATAGCCCCACGGGCGAATTACCATGCACCCGCGCACCCCCGATTCCTCGGCCATTTCAGCCTCGGCGATAACCTCTTGATACCAGGCGGCGAAATCAGCGGAACGGGTGACGGAAAGCGCGTGTTTCATGGGCCGCGCGATAGCCGCTGCTGCCAGCGGGGGCAAGCCGCTGGGCTAGCGGGCTTGCGATCAATTCTTCCCGAGCTGGTCGAGCCTGGCCTGCATCTGCGCCATTTGCGCGCGCAATGCAGCGAGTTCGTCGGCCTGGTCCTTGCCGCCGCCTGATTGCGACGCGATCTTGGTCTCGGCCAGCCCTGGCACAAACGCCGCTGCTGCGGCTTTGAACATCGCCAGGTTCTGCTGCGCCAGCTTGGCCAGCGGGTTGGCCCCAAGGCTGGCCTCGAAGGCTTCGCGCAGCTTGCTCTGGTTCGAACGGAAATGATCCATCGAGGCTTCGAGATAATGCGGCACCAGCCCTTGCATCGAATTGCCGTACATCGAGATCAGCTGGCGCAGGAAATTGACCGGGAGCATCTGTTCGCCGCCGGTGCTTTCCTCTTCCATAATGATCTGGGTCAGGATCGAATGGGTGATGTCCGTCCCGGTCTTGGCATCCAGAACTTTGAAATCCACGCCTTCGCGGGTCATCTTCGAGAGGTGATCGAGCGTGATGTAGCTCGAGCTCTTGGTGTTGTAGAGCCGCCGGTTGGCGTATTTCTTAATGATGACCGTCTCGCCGGTGGCTTCGCTCATGTCCGTGGTCCCGATCGTGGAAGGTTGCCTTGCCGTAGCGTTAGCACCTGCAGCAACGGCAATGCAACATTTCCATGCTGCGCAGCATCATCGCGTAAAGCGGCGGCCCAGCAGGGTCAGCAATTCGTACTGGGAGAGACCGCTGCAGGCGGCAGCAGCGGGCAGCGCGTAGCCCAGCGACACCCAATCGCCCTCGGCCAGAGCGGGTGCAGCAGACAGATCGATCACGGTCATGTCCATCGACACCCGCCCAAGCACCGGCAAGTCGCGCGCGCCCGCGTGAAAGCGGCCAAGGTTCGACCAGCAGCGCAGCAAGCCATCGGCATAGCCCAGGCTGACCACCCCAATGTCGAGCGGCGCGGTGGCGGTGAATTTGGCGTTGTAGCCAACGCTGTCACCCGGCTGGAGTCGGCGGCGCTGGATCAACTGGGCTTCGGGCCGCGCCACCTGACGGATATGTCCAGCCAGCGCGGCGCAAGGCTCGCCGCCATAGAGCGCCAGCCCGGGCCGGGTCAGCGCGCCGTGATAGGCTGCGCCCAGCATGATCCCGGCGCTGTTGGCCAGGCTGGCACGGCGGTGCGGCACCTGCTGGCAAGCGTCCGCCCACCGGCTGCGCTGCACGTCGTTGAACGGCGATTGCTCGTCGGCGCAGGCGAGGTGCGAATGCAGCGTATCGATCTCCAGCCCGGCAATCACCGGATCGGCCAGATCGCTCAGCGGCAGGCCCAGCCGGTTGATCCCGGTATCGACCATCAGATCGCACGGGCCAGCCCCCGCAGCTTGCCACAGCCGCGCCTGCGCCAGCGAATTGATCACCGGGCGCAGGCCGGTCGCACAGGCGTAGGCGGCATCCTGCGCGCTCAGCGGGCCGTGCAACACGGCGATGCTCGCGGGTGGCACCAGATCGAGCAGGTCCGCCGCCTCGGCCCAGTGGGCCACGAAAAAGTTGCGGCATCCGGCCTGCCACAGCAGCGGCACCACCCGCCGCGCGCCAAGGCCATAACCATCGGCCTTGACCGCCGCGCCTGCGCTCGCGCGGCCCGACAAGCGATCGAGCGCGCGCCAATTGTCAGCCAGCGCGGCCGCATCGAGGGTCAGGCGCAGCGGGTAGTCAGGCCGTTGTTCGGGCCGATTAGGCAGCATCGTCGGAAAAGTCTTGCGGCGGACCGCTTTTAAGGCCCCACACCGCCACCACCAGCGCGCCCACAACCACGATCCACGCGTACCACAGCCCCGAATACGGATTGCCGGTGCGCGCCACGATCGCGGTGGCAATCAGCGGCAGGAACCCGCCGAAATAGCCGGTGCCGATGTGATAGGGGATCGACATCGACGAGTACCGGATACGCGCCGGAAACATCTCGGTCAGCAGCGCGGCGACCGGACCATAGGTTGCGCCCGACAAGGCGCTGAGCACCAGCAGCGCGCCCACCACGATTGCGGTCGCCTGAAAATCGGGGACGATCTTGGCCCCGGCCGCAGCGGCTTGCAGCGCCGGTTCTAGCGCCCAGCCAATCACCCAGAAGCACGGGAACAACAGCAGCAGCGTTGCGGCATAGCCCCACACGATCGGGATCTTGCGCCCCACCTTGTCCGACAAGGCACCGCTGCCGACAAAAAATACCAGCCCAATCAGCGAGGTACCCGCGCAGATCAATTGCGCACTGGTTTCCTCAACCCGCATCTGCACGGTCAGGAAGGACAGCGTGTAAAACATCGCGGTGTACCAGATCACGGTCAGCCCGGCGCCGATCCCGAACAGCGCGATAAAGATCCGGCGCTTGTTACCGGGGTAGGTGAAACTCTCGACAAATGGGTTGCTGGAGACCTCGCCCGCGGCCTTCATCGCCGTGAATACCGGACTTTCCGAGAGCTTGAGCCGCATCCACAGCGAGACGGCGAGCAGCGCCAGCGACATCAGGAACGGCACGCGCCAGCCCCACGCCTCCCAGGTGGCCGGTTCCATCATGCTTTTGCAGCCCAGCACCACCACGAGGCTGAGGATAAACCCGCCGACCACGCTGGCCTGAATGAACCCGGTGTAAAACCCGCGCCGTCCCGGCGGGCTGTGCTCGGACACATAAATTGCCGCACCGCCGTATTCGCCGCCCAGCGCCAAGCCCTGCAGCACCCGCAGAAAGATGATCAGCGCCGGCGCGAGCAGGCCGATCGATTCGACCGAAGGGACCAGTCCGACCGCGGCGGTGGCGACCCCCATCAGCGTCACCGTGACGAGGAAGGTGTACTTGCGCCCCAGCCGGTCACCCAGATAGCCGAACAGCACCGCGCCCAGCGGCCGGAACCCAAAGCCCACCGCGAACCCAGCCCAGACCACCAGTTGGCGGATCAGCTCGTTGTCCGAGGGCACGAAGGTCTTGCCGATGATGGTCGCCAGCGTGCCGTAGATGAAAAAGTCGTACCATTCGAACACCGTCCCCAGCGACGAGGCCCCGATCACCAACCGCATATCGGCCGCGCTGGGTTCATTTGGCGCGGTTGCTGCCAGCGTCGTCATTGTGGTCTTCTCCCCGAGTTTGTGGCGCATCCCTAGCGTTGCGCTGGCAAGGCGACAAGCGCAGCGCGCCAGGCGAGCAGGATCGCCCCGTGCCGCGCTGGATAATCGCGCGCCGGCGCAATCGCAACGAAGCCTGGCCAATCGGGCACGGCGCCGCCCGCCAGCCACCGCTCAATGTCGGCCACGTCCGCGGTCAGGCCCGCCTGATCCTTTCCGGGCGCTGCCGCCGCAAAGATCGCGGCAGCCGCTTGCCCGATCGCGCAGGCCTGCGCGCGCAGTCCCACGCGGGTGATCGCCCCGGCGCAATTGCGGTCAAGCCCGAGTTCGATCACGCTGCCGCAGGTGGTCGCGCGCGCGCTTGCGCGCAGCGGCAGGTCGGCGCTCAGCGGATAGTCAGCCAGCGAAGTCGCCAGCCCCAGCACCTGCGCATTGTACAACGCCGCGCTGCTCACTGGCCGGTCAGGGAATCGATGGCCTTGCGCTTGATCTGATCGCGTCCTGCGGCCTCGGCAGCGGCGCGGCGGCGTTCGCCGATCATCTTGACCAGCGCCTCGCTCGCCGAATTGACGAACGGATAGCTGCGCGAGGTAACGATCCATTGCGGGCGGCCGCCCGCCCCCCAGATCGTATCATAGCCCAGCACCAGCACCGAAAAGGCCAGCACGGTGATCACCATGCCCTTGACCGTGCCGAACCCGAACCCGATTACCCGGTCGATCGGGCCAAGCACCGAATTGCGGCTGGCCGCGCCGAGCCGGCCCGCCAGCAGCTTGACGATCGCATAAGGCACCAGCAGCAGCAACGCGAAGCCCAGCACCGAGGCGCCGCTGGCGGTGCCGACACGCGGAACCAGCGCGGCGGTCAGCGGGGTATGGAGATTATGGATCGCCACCAGCGCGAGCACCCACGCGGCCAGCGCGAACACTTCTTGAACGAACCCGCGCACAAAGCCGGTGATGGCGCCAAGTCCCACCAGGAGCAGAACTGCTATGTCAAAACCGGTCATGGCCGCGAAACTAAGCGCCGCCCATTATCCGGTCAACGAGATTTGGCAACAAGGCCAATCCGGCGTAGCGGGTGTCCGTGGGCCTGCCGGGTAAATCGGCCGGGCCATAAGCGCTGCCGAAGCCCAGTTTGGCGGCTTCGCGCAGGCGGATGGCGCCGTGCGCGACCGGGCGAATTTCCCCCGCCAAGGACACTTCGCCGAACCACACCCCGTCGGCCGCCAGCGGCTTGTCGGCCAATGCCGAGACCAGCGCGGCGGCCACCGCCAGATCGGCGGCCGGATCGGCTAGCCGGTATCCGCCAGCAACGTTCAGATAGACTTCGGCCGAAGAAAAGTTGAGCCCGCAGCGCGCCTCGAGCACCGCCAGCAGCATCGCCAACCGACCGCTGTCCCAGCCCACCACCGCGCGGCGCGGGGTTGCCCCGCTGGCCAGCCGCACGATCAGCGCCTGGATCTCAACCAGCACCGGGCGCGTGCCTTCGATCGCGGGGAACACCGCACTACCGGAGACCGGCTGATCGCGGCCCGAGAGGAACAAAAGCGACGGATTGCCAACCTCGGCCAGGCCCTGCCCCTCCATCGCGAACACCCCGATTTCATCCACCGGACCAAAGCGGTTCTTGATCGAACGCAGAATCCGGTACTGGTGGCTGCGTTCACCCTCAAAGCTCATCACCACATCGACCATGTGTTCAAGCACGCGTGGCCCGGCGATGCTGCCGTCCTTGGTGACATGCCCGACCAGCACCAGCGCGGCGCCGGTTTGCTTGGCATAGCGGATCAGCTCGAAGGCCGAAGCGCGGACCTGGCTGACCGTGCCCGGCGCGCCTTCGATCTGGTCCGAATGCATGGTCTGGATCGAATCGATCACCACCAGCGCCGGCGGCGGCATGCCCGCCAAAGTGGTCAGGATATCACGCACCGACGTGGCCGCAGCGAGCAGGATCGGCGCCTGGCCCAGCCCCAGCCGGTCGGCCCGCAGCCGGACTTGCCCGGCGGCTTCCTCGCCGCTGATATAGACCGCGGTCTGCCCGCGCTTGGCCAATGCAGCGGCGGCTTGCAGCAGCAGCGTGCTTTTGCCGATGCCTGGATCGCCGCCCATCAGCACCGCGCTGCCCGGCACCAGCCCGCCGCCCAGCGCGCGGTCGAACTCGGCCAGACCGGTGGATTGGCGCACCAGCTGTTCGCCCGGTGCATCGAGCGCTTCGAACTTGATTGCCCGCCCGCCCGATGACAAGTCGTGCTTGGCCGAGAACACCGTAGCCGGTGCTTCTTCGGCCAAGGTGTTCCACTCGCTGCAATCGGCGCACTGCCCCTGCCAGCGGTGCGCAACGCTGCCGCAAGCCTGACAGATAAAGCGGCGCTTGGTTTTGACCATGGCATGGCGATATATGGAACAAACAGGAAACGCAAGTGCAAGGCCAATGGTTTTGCCTAAAGCAAGCTGTTGGCGTGGTTCATCATGATCTGCCATGATCGATCTCACGATGCGCCAGAAAGAACTCAGGATTGCACTGGTCTGCTACGGCGGGGTCAGCTTGGCGGTCTATATGCACGGGGTGATCAAGGAGCTGTGGAAGCTTGCCCGCGCCAGCCGCGCGCACCACGGCGGCGCGCCCATGGAAAGCGGCACCGAGGCAGTTTACCTCAAACTGCTGACACGGATCGAGCATCACTCGGGCCTGCGGCTCAAAGTGATGACCGACATAATCGCCGGGGCCAGCGCGGGCGGGATCAACGGGGTGTTTCTGGCCCAGGCGATCCATTCGGGGCAAAGTCTTGAGCCATTGACCGCCCTGTGGCTTGAACGCGCCGATGTCGAGGTGCTGGTCGATCCCGATGCGCGCCCTTGGTCGCGCTATGCCAAATTGTGGGCAATGCCGCTGGTCTACTGGATGCTGAAACGCCCGGGCAATGTCGTCTCGGCCAGCGTCGCGCCCGAAACCCGCGCGGAAGTTCGCGGAAAGCTCTCGCGGCTGATCCGCTCGCGCTGGTTCGAACCGCCGTTCGGGGGCCTGGGTTTTTCACGGCTGCTGGCTGAGGCGCTCGATGCGATGCAGCGCGGCGAGACCGACGCCCCCTTGCTACCCCCCGGCCACCCGCTCGATCTGTTCGTCACCGCGACCGACTTCAAGGGCCATCCCGAGGTGCTGCGGCTCAACAGTCCGGAGATGATCGAGGAAAGCGAGCACCGGGTTTCGATCGGGTTCCGCGCTGCGACCCCGGCTGAGAGCGGACAAAACCTGGCCGCGCCGCTCGAACTGGTGCTGGCCGCGCGCGCCACTGCCAGTTTTCCGGGGGCCTTCCCGCCGCTACAATTGGCGGAGATCGACGCGCTGGCCCGCGAGCGCGGCGATCCCTGGCACAGCCGCACCGCTTTCGTCGAACGGGTGATGCCCGAACACAGTCACCGCGGCGATACCGAGGCGGTCGCGCTGATCGACGGCTCTGTGCTGGTCAATGCGCCGTTTGCCGAAGCAATGGCGGTACTGCGCGATCGCCCGGCGCAGCGCGAGGTCGACCGGCGGTTCGTCTATATCGATCCGCACCCCGACGAGATCGGCGGGCAGCGCCACGCCGACCCGCGCGCTCCGGGGTTTTTCTCGGTGATCTTCGGGTCGCTATCCTCGATCCCGCGCGAGCAACCGGTGCGCGATAACCTCGAGGCGATCGCCGCCGCCTCGCGTCAGTTGACTGCACTCAAAACCATCGTCGATGCGCTGCGGCCCGAGGTCGAGGGCAAGGTAGAGAAACTGTTCGGGCGCACGCTGTTCCTCGATTCGCCCACCCTGCGCCGGTTGGGCAATTGGCGCGCCAAGGCGCAGCAGGCGGCAGCGACCCAGGCCGGTTATGCCTTCCAGGCTTATGGTCAGGTCAAATTTGCCCAGATCGTCGAGGAACTCGGCGCGACAATCGAACATGCGGCGCCCGAACTGGGCGTGGGCGGCGCCGATCCGGTGGCCCAGCGGCTTGGCCAGTGGCTGGCACAGCACGGCCTCGATCATATCGCAGCAATGCGCGGCGGGGCCAATGCGCAGACCATCGCCTTTTTCCGCGATCACGATCTTGGTTTCCGGATCAGGCGACTGCGCTTGCTGGCAAGGCGGCTGGCCGAGGACTGGAGCGACCTCGACGTCGAAGCAGCGGAAGCGCGCGAAGCGGTGCGCTCGACCATCTACCGCGCGCTGGCGCTCTACTTCGACCGTGAGGCGAGCGGCGCGCTGGGTGGCGATTTCGGAGCGATCGCGCGCGATTTTGACAGCGACCCCGGCGCGGTGCTCAGCGCGATTGCGAGCCGGCGGCAATTGCCCGCGACCGACCTGGTGGTTGACGGCATGTTGGTCCAGGCGCTCGCCAGGATGCCGCGCGAGCTCAAACGGCGGGTGCTTTTGACGTACCTCGGCTTCACGTTCTACGATACGGTCACCCTGCCGCTGCTGCAGGGCGAAGGCTTGACCGAGTTCGAACCCGCCAAGGTTGACCGGATTTCGCCGGAAGACTGCAACACGATCCGGCCCGGCGGTGCCAACGCCGTCCTGCGCGGCACCGAATTCTACAATTTTGGCGCCTTCTTCAGCCGCGCCTACCGCGAAAACGATTATCTGTGGGGCCGGCTCCACGGGGCCGAACGGATGATCGACCTGATCGCCTCGACCCTGCCCAAGGGCATGGAACTCGATCCGGCCGAGCTCGTGCGCAGCAAGATCGAGGCGTTCCACGCGGTGCTCAATGAAGAGCAGCACCGGCTTAAGGCCGATCCGAAGCTCGTTCCGGGCCTGCGCGCTGAATTGGCGCGCGGACCCTGATCTCGACCCGGTCGCGCACAACAGGCAGCCGGCGTGATCGCCCCAGCGCACCTTGGTGCCCTGCCAGAAGCACCCTTCCAACAGACGGATCAGTCAGAAAATATCACAACAGAACGGGCGTTACATCCACAAGTGGCAGCACGGTCACTCGGTAATTTCGCTCCAGGCGTCCTTGATCCGGTTGAAAAAGCCTTTCGATTGCGGGGTTTCGTCGCCGGTTTCGGTTTCCTGCAATTCGCGCAGCAGTTCTTTCTGGCGCGCGCTCAGCTTGGACGGGGTTTCAACCACGATCTCAGTGACCAGATCGCCGCGTCCGCGCGCTTGCAGCACTGGCATGCCCGCGCCGCGCTTGCGCAGTTGCTTGCCCGACTGGATCCCGGCGGGGATTTCGACCGTGATGCGCTGGCCGTCGAGCCCGGGAATCTGGATTTCGCCGCCCAGCGCCGCGGTGGTGAAGGCAATCGGCACGCGGGTCACCAGATTGGTGCCGTCGCGCTCGAACACCGGGTGACGGCGAACGTGGATGAAGATGTACAGGTCGCCGGCGGGCGCGCCGAACGGCCCGGCCTCGCCCTTGCCGGCCAAGCGGATGCGGGTGCCGGTATCGACCCCCGGCGGAATTGCGACATCAAGCGTCTGCGGGGTATCGACCCGGCCCTCGCCGCGGCACGAGCGGCACGGTTTCTCGATCACTTCGCCGCGCCCGTGGCAGGTCGGACAGGTCCGTTCGACCATGAAGAAACCCTGCTGCGCGCGGACCTGGCCGTGACCGCCGCACAGGTTACAGCGGCGCGTGCCGGTGCCCGGCTCAGCGCCCGAGCCGGCGCACGGTTCGCACTTGGCCGCGACTTCGATCTCGATTTCGGCCTGCTTGCCGTGGAAGGCTTCGTCGAGCCCAATCTCCATGTCATAGCGCAGGTCCGCACCGCGCCGCGTTTGATTGCGACCGCCGCCGCCGAACGCGCTGCCGAAGATCGTTTCGAAAATATCGCCCAGATCAGAAAAGCCGGCGCCGGCGCCGTGCCCGCCGCCAGACATGCCCTGCTTGAACGCCTCGTGCCCGAACCGGTCATAAGCCGCGCGCTTCTGCGGGTCCTTAAGGCATTCGTACGCTTCGCTAATCGCCTTGAACTTGCTCTCAGCCGCAGTGTCGCCGGGGTTACGATCAGGGTGCCAGCGCATCGCCAGCTTGCGATACGACAGCTTGATCGTTCCGTCGTCCGCGGTCCGCTCGATTTCGAGCAGCTCGTAATAGTCGGCTTCTACCGCCATTGCCCCATCCCGCATACAGAACCGCCGCCGCGCCACTCAGCACGGCGGCGGCCCCATGTCATGACCCTGATCAGCCCTTTTTCTCGTCGACTTCCGAGAATTCGGCGTCGACCACGTCTTCGCCGGCGTCGGCCGGAGCCTCGGCATCCGGTGAAGCGGCTGCAGCCTGTTCCTTCTCGTAGATTGCCTGACCCATTTTCATGGCCTTTTCGGTCAGGGCTTGCGTCTTGGCGGTCATCTCTGCGGCGTTTCCGCCTTCGATCGCGGTCTTGGCTTCGGCCAGCGCGGCCTCGATCTCCGCCTTGAGTTCAGGATCGATCTTGTCGCCATGTTCGGACAGTTGCTGCTCGGTTGCGTGGACCAGACTGTCAGCGTTGTTTTTGGCCTCCGCCGCTTCACGCCGGACCTTGTCATCGGCCGCAAACTGCTCGGCGTCCTTGACCATCTGGTCGATATCCGCATCCGACAGACCGCCCGAAGCCTGGATCTTGATCTGCTGCTCCTTGCCGGTGCCCTTGTCCTTGGCGTGGACATTGACGATGCCGTTGGCGTCGATGTCGAAAGTGACCTCGATCTGCGGCACCCCGCGGCGCGCGGCCGGAATGCCGACCAGATCGAACTGGCCGAGCATCTTGTTGTCCGCCGCCATTTCACGCTCGCCCTGGAACACGCGGATCGTCACCGCCTGCTGGTTGTCCTCGGCGGTCGAATAG
>JANOTT010000108.1:0-2475 GCA_031416535.1 Novosphingobium sp.
AAAGCCGCAGGTGTTGACCAGCACCACATCGGCCCCGGCATAGTCCGCGCTCATCGCATAGCCATCGGCGCGCAGCCGGGTGAGGATGCGCTCGCTGTCGACCAGCGCCTTGGGGCAGCCCAGGCTGACCATGCCGACGCGGCGCTGCTGAGGAATCGTTGTTGTTGCCATTTGCGCGGCGCATAGGCGCATTTGTGTGCGGCGTCACCTCTAGCTATGGCGCAGTCCGATTTGACAGGAGATACAGCGATGGGACCGATCAACTGGCTGGCTGTAATTATCGCCGCCGCGCTTGGCGCGCTGGTGCTGCGGTTGTTCTGGGGCAAGCCGGCCAGCCCGCGCGGTTATGCGATGTATCTGCTCCAGTTCGTGCCCGCAGCGATGCTGGGCCATGCCTTGGCGCGGATCGGGCCGGACAAGCTGGCGCTGAAACCGCAACTCTATGCGATGCAAGCGGGCGGGCTGGCCGCAGCGATCGTCATCCCCGCACTGTGGTTGGCGGCGCAGCGCCATGGCGTGGCGAGCCGCGAAACGTGGCGCGACAGCGCGGCATTTCTGGCGGCCTATCTGGCGATGGGCGCGGTGTTCTGGGTCATGGCCTAGCGCTTGGCGAGGTAGCGCGCCGGATCGAGCGCGAGCTTGTTGCGCCTGATCTCGAAGTGCAGTTGCGGCTCGCTGGCCAGCCCGGTTTGTCCGACCAGCCCGATCCGCTCGCCGGCTCTGACCTTGTCGCCCACCTTGACCGTGATCTTGCCAAGGTAGCTGTAGGTCGTGGTCCAGCGCCCCGCGTGGTAGACGATCACGGTCAGCCCGTATTCCTGCGGACCCGGTCCGGCGAAGATCACCTCGCCCTTGGCTGCGGCGCGCACTGCGGTGCTTTCGTCGGCGAGCACATCGATCCCGTCGTGACCCTGGTTCGATCCGCTTGGCGCGGTGAAGCCGCGGCGCACCTTGCCCTGCACCGGCCAGGCGAACGCCGGGGCCATGGTATCGGGCAGGCCCGTGGGCGGATCGGTGGAAATCGAGGGTGAGGCATCGGCAACCGGCACGGCAGCTGCGCCGCTCACCAGCGTCGGGATTGCCAGCTGCTGCCCCGGCTTGACCTTGGCCGCGCGCTTCAGCCCATTGGCGGCGGCGATCTCGTCCCACGGCACGCCGTAATCCATCGCGATATCGAACCCTGTTTCACCGGCCTTGACGGTGTGGCTGCGGCGGCGCGGGATCACCAGCGTCTGCCCGGCTTTGACCACGTAAGGTGCTTTCAGCCGGTTGGCCTCGATGATCAGCACCCGCGGCACTTGGGCGCGCTCGGCGATCCCGCCCAGCGTTTCACCGGGCTGGACCACGTGGCTGGTTTCGGTTTTGGGATTGGGCGCTGTCTTCAGAGCGGATTTGGGCGGCTTGGCGGCGTCCTGGGCCAGCAGCGGCATGGCGACCAGCGCCGCGACGGCCAAGCCAAGACCCAGCCGCCGGATCATCCCGAAAAGCGCCCAGCCAGCGCGGCCAGCGAAGCATCGTGGGTAAGATCGAGTTGCAGCGGGGTCACTGATACAAATCCGTCCTGAATAGCCTCGAGGTCGGTGGCGTGGCCGGGTGTGTGTTCGATCCCGTGCAGCCCGAACCAGAAGTAGCGGTAGCCGCGCGGGTCGGTGCCCTCGACCACCGAGCCGCGGGCATAGTCGTGGAAACCCTGGCGAACCACGCGGATGCCTTGCACCGCCTCAGGCGCGAGCGCGGGAAAATTGACGTTGACCAGCGTCCGCGGCGGCAGCGGCAGGTCGAGCAGCGGGGCGAGCACTTTCGCCCCCCAGGCCTCGGCGGCGGCGAAGGGCACGGTGTCGCCCATCCCCTCGCGGGCGTAGACCTGGGAGAGCGCGATCGAGCGGATCCCCGCCAGCGTGCCCTCGATCGCGGCGGAAACCGTGCCCGAATAGGTCACGTCGTCGCCCAGATTAGCCCCGCGATTGACGCCTGAGAGGATCACATCGGGGGCCGAGGGCATGACCTTGCGCAGCGCCATCATCACCGCATCGGTCGGCGTGCCCGAGACCGAGAAGCGCCGCGCATCGTGCTGGCGCAGCCGCACCGGGTGCGACAGCGTGAGGCTGTGGCCCGCGCCCGATTGCTCCTCGGCCGGGGCGACGATCCAGATGTCGTCGCTGAACTGGCGCGCAATCGCTTCGAGCACGTCGAGGCCCGGAGCGTGGATGCCGTCGTCGTTGGTGAGCAGGATGCGCATCAGGCGGGCTCCAGCCGGGTGATCCCGCCCATATAAGGCAACAGCGCGGCGGGCAGCTCGACCGAGCCGTCCTCCTGCTGGAAGTTCTCCAGCACCGCCACCAAGGTGCGCCCGACCGCGAGGCCCGAGCCGTTGAGGGTGTGGACGAATTCCGTCCCCTTCTGGGGTTTGCCATCTTCTTTGGCAGGCCGGTACCGCGTGTTCATCCGCCGCGCCTGGAAGGTGCCGCAGTTGGA
>JANOTT010000109.1:0-6230 GCA_031416535.1 Novosphingobium sp.
TAGCGCCGTTTCGATTGGTCATAGCCGGGCGGCAGCCACACCGTCAGTCGCTGCTCGGGCAAGCCGGGCGCCGCAACGTGTTCGAATTCAAGCAGGCGGCCCCGGTCCTGGCTCGCCTGCGCCGGAAGCGCCAGCGCCAGCCATCCGGTGAACGCCAGCAAAACCGCCCGCAGCAAGCGCAGCATCATTTGATCAAATGCAACCGCACCGCCGCGCCGCCGCCGGGGGCGAGGCGCAGTGTCATGCGATCTTTGTCCGTCACCACTTTGGTTTCGATCACGATCGAGTGGCGCTTATCGGTCCGGTAATCGGCATCGTCGCCGTCGCGGTAGATCTCGGCCCGATAGCGTTTGCCCGGGGTCAGAAAGTCGAAGCTGAAGGTAACGGTGCGCGCTTGTTCGTCGCCCACCGCGCCCAGATACCAGTCCTGCCCGCCGCGCACCTTGCGCGCGATCGTCACATAGTCGCCCACTTCGCCGCCCAGCACGCGGGTATCCTGCCAGTCGGTCGGCACGTCGCGGATGAATTTGAACGAACGCGGGTATTTGGCATAGTTCTCGGGCGTATCGGCGGCCATCACCACTGGCGAATAGATCACCACGTAGAGCGCCAGCTGCTTGGCCTGGGTCGAGAGGATGTCGCTGTCGTTCTGGCCCTTGAGGCTGAGCACCCCGGGGGTGAAATCCATCGGCCCTTCGAGCATCCGGGTGAACACCAGGTTGGCTTCGTGCTCGGGCGGGTTCTTGCCGCCCCAGGCGTTGTATTCCATTCCCCGCGACCCTTCGCGCGTGACCC
Source organism: Novosphingobium sp. (assembly GCA_031416535.1). Classification (GTDB taxonomy): domain Bacteria; phylum Pseudomonadota; class Alphaproteobacteria; order Sphingomonadales; family Sphingomonadaceae; genus Novosphingobium. The sequence continues at coordinate 796 of JANOTT010000109.1, forward strand.
AGTTGGGCCACGTCCGCTGGAGTCCGGTGCCCTTGATCGGCTCGTGACTGTCAATCGCGACGCGATACTTGGCCGCCGTCTCGGCCACGCGGATCAGGTGGTTCGACATCCACTGGCCTTGGTGCCACTCACGCAGCCGGGTGCCATCGGCATCGACCCGTTCGATCTGCCCGGCATCGGTGACATAGCCGGTCTTGACCACCATCTGACCGTGATCGGCGGAAAACTTGAAGGCTCGGTCGAGCTGGCTGTCGTAGTGGCTGGCCGAACCGCCGGTCTCATGGTGCCCGATCAGCCGCACGCCTTTTTGCTTGGCATAGGCGGCGAGCATGTCGGCATCGAAATCGGCGGTCGGCTGGGCAAAGTCCATGTCGTTGCCATTACCGAACCAGTCACCATCCCAACCGACGTTCCAGCCTTCGACCAGCACATCTGGAATGCCATTGGCGGCCGCGAAATCGATGTAACGCTTGACGTTGGCATTGGTCGCGCCGTGCTTGGGCCCGCGCGCCCACGACCATTCGCCCTTGATCATATTCCACCACACGCCGACGAACTTGCCGGGCTTGAACCAAGCCATGTCGCCCAGCTTGCTGGGCTCGTTGAGGTTGAGCATCAGGTGGCTCATATACAGCCCAGCGGCATCGTCGGCGATGATCAGCGTGCGCCACGGGCTAGTCCAGGCACCGGTCTTGGTCACCTTGGGGCGCCCGGCGCCGGGGGTCAGCTGCGCGCGCAAGGTGTTGCCCTCGGTCCGCGCCACCGCCATGCCCGAATAGTCGATCAGCGCCGCTTCGTGCAGCGCGACATGCGTGCCGTCGGCCAGTTTGATCGTCACCGGTGTATCGGCTGTACCGACTGCTGACAGGGTTGTGCGGTTGTAGAGATATTCCTCGCGGTTCCACAGGAACGCCGGTTTCCACCACGCGGTCCCGTCGGCAGCGAAGGCGAATTCGGTCAGTTCCTCGGCAATGTTGGTTTGCCGCAGCCCCGGCTGGTCAGGGAATTCGTAGCGGAAGCCGACCCCGTCATCGTAGATCCGGAAGGTGACGGTGAACCCGCGGGCAAGCGCTGTGGTCTCCTTAAGATGGACCTTGAGCTCGCGGTAATGGTTGCGGATCTGCTGCCATTCGCCCCACGGCTGCTGCCAGGTCTGGTCGAAGTCGCTGACCTCCTGCCCGGTCACTGCCAGATGCCGGTCAAGCTTGGGCGCGTCGGTGAACAGGAACCCCAGTTTCGATGGCGCCAGGATCGGCTGACCCTTGCGCGCAATGCTGTAGGCCGCGCGGCCATCGCCATCGATCGTCAACGCGACTGTGATCGAGCCATCGGGCGAATTGGCGCTGACCGGAGCCGGTGTTTGCGCCGCAGCAGGGAAAGCCAGGGTCAGCGCCAGTGCGGCGGCCAGCAGGCGCATCGACTTCATCAAATCTTCCCTTCGATCATGATTGCGCCGAACGGCGGCAATGGGGCACCCGGCACTGCCGCATTAACCGCCGCCAGCACCCGCCCCGTAGCCATCGCTGCAGCGGGAAAGGGACAAGGCGCGTTCGACAGGTTGAACACGCAATCAACCATGCGCAGATCGTCCGTGCGGCGCAGCACCAGCACGTTTTCGTCGGCGTGAACCGTGGTGCAATCGCCCTGACGCAGCGCCGGGTTGGCGTTCCGCACGGCGATCAGTTCGCGGGTGAGGTTCAGCAATGACCCGGGATCGGCGTCCTGCCGATCAACCGCGCGCGCCAGGTTTTCGCTGCCCACTGGCAACCACGGAGCGGCCCGGCTGAACCCGCCGTGCTCGTCCTGCGCCCGCCACGGCATCGGCGTCCGCGCACCGTCGCGCGAGAGGGTCAGCGGCCAGTTCGCAATCGCTTCTGGGTCGCGCAGTTGTGCGTAGGGGATTTCCACCTGATCGAGCCCCAGCTCTTCGCCCTGATAGAGGATGATATTGCCGCGCAGTGCAACCAGCAGCAACAGCTTGACCCGCGCAAAAGCATCGCGGTGCTCGGGCCTGCACCAGCGCGAGAGCGCGCGCGGCGCGTCGTGGTTTTCAAATGCCCAGCTTGGCCAGCCGACATCGGGCGCAGCTGGCCACAATTCGAGCGCATGCGCGACCAGCCGCGGGGTGAGGCTGCCGGCATAAAGGAAATCGAACCCATAGGCGCTGTTCAGCCGCGTTTCGCCGGCGGTGAACAGCTTCATCTCGCGCTCGGCTTCCTTGCCGCCGACTTCGGCCATCGTGAAGGCCGCGTCGTAACGATCGGTCAGCGCGCGGATCCGCTCGACGAACTGGGTAATCTGGGGGTGCGACTGGTTGTACAGCTGCTGCTGGAAATCGAACGGGCGGGTGCGCAGCCGGCCATCGTCGCGCGCCGGCGGATTAGCGCGCAGCTGCGGGTCGTGCATCGCAAAGTTGAGCGCATCGATGCGGAAGCCATCGGCCCCGCGCTTCAGCCAGAATTGCGCCACACCCAGCAGCGCGTCCTGCACCGCGGGATTGTGGACGTTGAGCTGCGGCTGGCTGGCGAGGAAATTGTGCAGGTAATACTGCCGCCGCCGCGCATCCCAGGTCCAGGCCGGTCCGCCGAACACCGACTGCCAGTTGTTGGGCGGCGAGCCATCGGCCTTGGGCTCGGCCCAGACGTACCAGTCGGCCTGCGCGTTCTCGCGGCTGGCGCGGCTGGCGCTGAACCAGGCGTGCTGGTCCGAGGTGTGCGAATAGACCTGATCGACGATGACCTTGAGGCCAAGATCGTGTGCGTGCGCCGCCAATGCATCGAAATCGGCCAGCGTCCCGAAGATCGAATCGACATCGCAATAATCGGCTACATCATAGCCGAAGTCGGCCATTGGCGAGGTGAAGAACGGCGAAATCCACACCGCATCGACCCCCAGCGAGGCCACATAATCGAGCCGCGAGGTGATCCCCGGCAGATCGCCGATCCCGTCGCCGTTCGAATCGAGGAAGCTGCGCGGATAGATCTGGTAGATCGCCGCACCGCGCCACCACGGGATGGTCGCGGCAAGGTCGGGGGCACTAGAAATCGGGGCAAGACGGTTCATGGTAACGCGAAGACCTGTTCAATCCTTGGCCGCGCAGATCGCAAAACCCAGCGCTGGCAATGTGACGGTGAAACTGCCCGGTGCATCCGCCGCCAGCGAACACTGGCCGGCCAGCGGCGAGAATGATTGGCTGCGCGCCGCAACTGCGACATGCGCGCGCTGCGCAGCGTTGGCGGTATTGAACGCAATAACCACTTCGCGGTCCGTCACCGGATCGAACCGCGACAGCACGAACAGCCCCGGCTTGTCCGAAAACAGCCGCACGACGCTGCGCCCCGAAGTGAGCGCGGGGGTATCGCGGCGCACCGCCGACAGTTGGGCGATCAGCCGATACAACGGATGCTGCGGGTTGAAGCTGTCCTGCGCGGTGGTACTGGCGGTGCCGAGCAGCGGCTGGTCGTTGTAGACCGCGACTTTGCTGGCGAACATATCCTGCCGCGCGAGCTGATCGCCGCCATGGCCAACGAACCCCTGCTCGTCGCCCGAATAGATCACCGGGACCCCGCGCATCGCCAGCAGCATCGCGTGGGCCAGCATGCTGCGCGCGAGCAGCTCGTCGCGATCGGCCTTGGGTGCCATCTGCCCCAGAAACATTCCGACCCGGCCGGCGTCGTGATTGCCAAGGAAGGTCGGCTGGATCAGCGCGGTCGCAGCGCCGCCTTCGTACAGCACATCGTCGTCGATCAGCCGCGCCAGTTTCTGCGTGCCCGTATTGCCGCTCGCCGCGGTGACGGCAGCGTGCGCAAAGGCAAAATCGAGTGTGGCGGGCAGCCCGGCATTGCGGGTCCAGCTGGCCAGCAGCGCCGGATCGTAGTCCGAAGTAGCGACCTCGCCGAAGATATGGAAGTTGGGGATTCCGCGCGCCCGCGCCTTGGCCATCATTGCTGGCACAAAGCTGCGCCAGAATTCGGGGTTGACGTGCTTGGCGGTATCAATCCGAAACCCGTCGATCCCGAACCGGTCGATCCAGCTGCCGAAGATGTCGATGAACCCGGCCAGCACGCGCGGGTGCTCGGTCGCCAGATCGTCAAGCCCGACGAAATCGCCATACTGCGCGCTTTCGCCCTGCCAGTTGGTGTTGCCGCGGTTGTGATACCAGATCGGATCGTTGAGCCATGCCGGGGTTTTGGTGCGCTCCTCGCCCTTGGGAACATAGGGCGTATAGGCAAAGCTGGGGTCGGTCATGTGCGACCAGTTGGCCGCACTGGCATCGCTGTCATCACCAAAGCCGGCATTGATCGGCGCGCCACCGGGTCCGCCGCGCCGCGCAAACGGATAGTCGCCCTTGCCGCGATAGAGGTAGTTCTGCGCGGCGCCTTCGCGGTACTGGATTACATCGGCGGTGTGATTGACCACGATATCCATGTAAACCTTCAGGCCGCGCGCGTGCGCCGCATCGACGAAGGCCTTGAATTCGGCATTGGTCCCGAAATGCGGATCGACCTGGGTAAAGTCGGTGATCCAGTAGCCGTGGTAGCCCGCGCTTTCATCGCCCTTGGGGCCTTGCACAGCTTTGTTCTTGAAAATCGGCGCGAACCATACGGCAGTCGCGCCCAGCCCCTGAATATAATCGAGGTGCTGGATCAGCCCCTTGAGATCGCCGCCGTGGTAGAAGCCCTTGGCGGCTGGATCGAACCCGGTTTTGAGCCGGTCGCCCTTGATGCCGCCGCGATCGTTGTTCGGATCGCCATTGGCGAACCGGTCGGGCAACACGAAATAGACCACCTCGTCCTGCGGCAGCCGCGCGCGGTAATCGGCCGGTGCCGCCGCCGGGGCGCGCACGCTCGTAACCGCAAGTGCCAAGGCCATCGCGCCAAGCAATCCAATCCGTCTCATGCCGCCTGCTCCGCTTCGGCCTGGCCGCACAGCGCGGCGAGGAAATCCATGTGCAGCGGCATCGGCCGCACCGTCTCGATCGCGGCCTTTTCGACGGCGCCGAGGAATCCGGCCAATTCATCTTCCGAATAGCGGTTGGCGATCGGGTTCCAGCCGCGCGGCTCCAGCCCTTGCCCGACCATCACCTGCAGCCACGAGCTTTCGGTGAACAGCTCATCGAGCCGCGGCTGGACCAGGCAGGCGGCCTCAAACTCCGCGATCCGCGCCGTCAGCGTGTCGGGCAGCTCAAACCCGCGCATCCGGTCCCAGAACGGCTCGCCTACGCGCGCGTTGGCCCAGTAGTGCAGGACCAGAAAATCGCGAATGCCTTCGAATTCCTCGATCGCGCGGCGGTTGAAGCCCTCGACCACCTTGGGCTCGATCTTTTGCCCGGGCAGCACCGTGAGCAACCGGGTGATGGCCGACTGGATCAGGTGGATCGAGGTCGATTCAAGCGGTTCCATAAACCCGCTGGCCAGCCCGACCGCCAGCACATT
>JANOTT010000110.1:0-63746 GCA_031416535.1 Novosphingobium sp.
CCGCGCGCTCGAGGACGAAGGGGTGATCCGCGGGTATCACGCCGATCTCGATGCCTCCAAGCTGGGCTATGCGATCACCGTGTTCGCGCTGGTCAGCCTCAAGAGCCAGGCCGAAGACGCGCTGCGCCAGTTCGAGGAGCATATGCGCGGGCTGCCCGAGGTGCGCGAATGCCACATGCTCAACGGCGAGATCGATTTCATCCTCAAGATCGTGAGCAAGGATTTGCAGAGCTTTCAGGAGTTTCTGACCAGCAAACTGACCCCTGCGCCCAATGTGGCGAGTGTGAAGACGAGCTTGACTATCCGGACTGCGAAACAGTTGCCCGGGGTGCCGTTGGAATAGGTTTTAAGGAGCATCAATGATATGCGGTCAGGATTCTTTGCACTTGCTATAACGGGCACTGCGTATCTTGCTGCTTGCTCACCGCCCGTCGGCGTTGCTCATCAGGTAGAGGCCGAACTGCGCCAGCTTGACGTGCAACTCAACCAGGCCGTCGCTACGCGAGATGCCGCAAAGATTGGCGCGTTTTACGACGACGGCGCGATCCTGATGCCCACTGCTGAGCCTGCACGGCGGGGCCGCGATGCGATAGTCGAAGAATGGACGCACGTCCTCGCCATTCCAGGCTTTGAAAATGAGACCAAGCTTGAGGGCATGCGCGTGGCCTCGTCTGGGGACCTTGCCTATACCTATGGCAGCTATCGCAGCAACATGATGGGCGAGGATGGAAAAATGACGGTCGAACCGGGCAAATGGATTACGATCTGGGCCAAGGACAAGACCGGAAGTTGGAAAATCGTAATGGATACCTACAACACCGACATCAAGCCTCCGGATCACAAATAGTTCGGGTCAGGCGCTTCGCCCCGCCAGCCACTCTTCCAGCCACTTGATCGTATAATCACCGTGGATGAAATCAGGCTCGTTCATCAGCGCCTGATGGAGCGGGATGCTGGTCTTGACCCCGCCGATTACCATTTCTTCCAGCGCGCGTTTCAGCCGCATGATGCAGCCTTCGCGGGTGCGGCCTTTGACGATCAGTTTGGCAATCATCGAATCGTAATAAGGCGGGATTTTGTACCCCGCGTAAAGCCCGCTATCGACCCGCACGTTCATCCCGCCGGCCGCGTGGTAGCTGGTCACCAGGCCGGGTGAGGGCATGAAGGTCCACGGGTCTTCGGCGTTGATTCGGCATTCGATCGAATGGCCGTTGAACTCGATGTCTTCCTGCTTGACCGACAGCGGCTTGCCATCGGCAATGCGGATCTGTTCGCGCACCAGATCGAGCCCGGTGATCGCCTCGGTCACCGGGTGTTCGACCTGCAGCCGGGTGTTCATCTCGATGAAATAGAACTCGCCATTCTCCCACAGGAACTCGATCGTGCCCGCGCCGCGATAGGCCATCCCGGCCATCGCGCTTGCGACGATCCCGCCCATCCGCGCGCGCTCTTCGGGCGAAATTACGGGTGAGGGGGCTTCTTCGAGCACCTTCTGGTGGCGCCGCTGGAGCGAGCAATCGCGCTCACCCAGATGGATCGCCTCGCCGTTGCCATCGCCGAACACCTGGAATTCGATGTGGCGCGGATTGCCGAGGTATTTTTCGAGATAGATCGTGGCATCGCCGAACGCGGCCTTGGCCTCGCTCCCGGCCTGTTGCATCAGCGTTTCGAGCTGGTCCGGGCCGGTGCAGACCTTCATCCCGCGCCCGCCGCCGCCCGATGCGGCCTTGATGATCACCGGATAGCCCGCTTTTTCTGCGATCGCTTTGGCCTCAGTCAGATCGCTGATCGCGCCATCCGATCCAGGCACCAGCGGCAGACCCAGCGCGCCGGCGGTGCGCTTGGCCTCGATCTTGTCGCCCATGGTGCGGATGTGTTCGGGCTTGGGGCCGATCCAGATGATCCCGTGCGCCTCGACAATATCGGCGAACTGAGCATTTTCGGACAAGAACCCATAACCCGGGTGAATCGCATCGGCGTGCGAGATTTCAGCAGCTGAGATAATCGCCGGGATGTTGAGGTAGCTGTCTTTGGCTGCGGGCGGTCCGATGCAGACTGCATGATCGGCTAGCCGCACGTGCATGGCATCGGCATCGGCGGTGGAATGCACCGCCACCGTCTCGATCCCCATTTCGTGTGCGGCGCGGTGAATGCGCAGTGCGATTTCGCCGCGGTTGGCGATCAATATCCGGGAAATGCCCATACGTCTGCTGGTCCTACGCGATTACGACCAGCGGCTGGTCGTATTCGACCGGCTGCGCGTTTTCGACCAGGATCGCCTTGATCGTCCCGGCGCTGGTGGCGGTGATCGGGTTCATGACCTTCATCGCCTCGATGATCACCAGCGTATCGCCGGCCTTGACCTGCTGGCCGACCGCGATGAACGGCGTACTGCCCGGCTCGGCCGAGAGATAGCAGGTGCCGACCATCGGCGATTTGAGCGCACCGGGATCAAGCGCGGCGGGCTCAGGCGTAGCCGCGGTCATCGGCATGGCCGGAGCAGCCGCAGGCGCCGTCAGCGGCGCCGGAGCAACCATCTGCACCGCCGCGGCGTGGCGCGCGACCTTGATTTTGCGGTCGCCATCTTCGACTTCGATTTCGGTCAGGCCAGTCTCGTTCAGCAGTTCGGCGAGTTCGCGCACCAGTTTTCTGTCGATATTCATGCCGCCGCTGCGGCTGACGCCCTTTGTCTCGCTCATGCGAACCTCTTATTTGAACCAGGGCCTTCGCCTATGCGGCGCGGCGCAGGCGAGGGCAAGCCTAAAGCGCCGCCGCCCGCTCAAGCGCCACCAGGTAGCTTTGCGGACCCAGCCCCTTGACGCAGTCGGCCGCCGCCATGCCGACATAGGACAGGTGACGAAACGGTTCGCGGGTTTCAGGATCGGACAGGTGGACCTCGATCACCGGCAGCGCGATCGCGCGGATCGCGTCAAGCAAAGCAATCGAAGTGTGGGTATAGGCGCCCGCATTGAGCAGCACGGCATGGACCCCGCGCGCGCGCGCTTCGTGGAGCCAATCGACCAACACGCCTTCGTGGTTGGATTGGCGGCATTCGACCGTCAGCCCCAGTTCGGCGCCGCGTGCGATCAGCCGCGCGGAAATCTGCTCGAGCGTGTCATGGCCATAGATTTCAGGCTCACGCGTGCCAAGCAGGTTGAGATTGGGTCCATTGAGGACCAGGACTGTGCGTGTCGTCACGCCTGCGCTCCGGATGGTTCAGCGAATGCAGCCAATCCATAAAGCCGCGGAGCGCGCGCACAAGCGCTAAGCGTCAACCGTTGTTGGTCGGCGCGGAGGCTTCCTGTTGCTGGTCCTGCTCGGCCGGGCCGGGATCTTGCAGGTCTTCGGGTTCGGCGTCGACTTCAACCACCTCGGCGGGCTGCCTGTCCAGCTTGCCTGCGGCGGCTTCGGCCCGGTCAGCGGCCTTTTCGGCGCGCACCGCCGCAGCATCGGCGGCGGCGAGCTTTTCGCCCAAAACGGTGTCGCGGCTCGAACATCCACCCAGCAGAATGCTGGACGCCAGCACCGTTGCGGCCAGCGCGGTACGGCAATTTGGTCCGATGTGCCTTGCTGTGCTCACGCGCGAACTCCCCGGGCACTCACGTGGGGAATGCCGCTGCAGTCAGGCTATAACGGCAAAAGATTACCTGAAACTAACCACGAGCGGCATTTTGTGGCGGGTACCGCTTCAGGCTATTTGTCGCTGCCGGCAATCTTGCCCCACTGGCGCGCAGCGGTGTAGCCAAGGTAACCGGTCCCGAACAGCGCATAGAGCGGCTCGGGCAAACCGGAGAGGTATGCGTTCATCCCCGCTGCAATCGCCGCTGCACGGTCCGGACTGAACATCGCCAGCAGCCCCATCGGCAGTGCCCACAGCAGCAGCACGTACATCACGTAGAGAAAGCTTGGACGCGCCCGGCTGGTCCACGGATCGTGCGAATTGGCCTCGGCCACAATCGCGGAGAGCCGCGAATTGATCTCGGCCAGATCCTGCGTGCCTTGCAATTGCAGCAGCTCCAGCTTGGCCTTGTCGCGCTGGGCCTTGTCGGGGATGACTTTGTCGATGATCGAGATGATCGGCCCGATCAGGGTATCGAGAAGTGCCATGATTTGCTCCTTCGGTTTGAACGAAGGGCGATGCATAACCAAATTGGTTCGTGTAGGAAAATGCTCCGCGGGGGGCAAAGTTACGGCGCGGCGAAGAAAAATGGTCGGGACGAGAGGATTCGAACCTCCGACCCCCACACCCCCAGTGTGATGCGCTACCAGGCTGCGCTACGTCCCGACCGGTCCGCCCGTCCGCGTGAACGCAGCCGGGCAGGGACCGCGCCTATAGGCAGGGCCGGGCGCTGTGGCAAGCGGCTCGGCGCAAACTTGCGGCCGCCACTTGACGGCGTGCGCTCAGGCGCCAGATGCGCAAGGCGTCCGGGGCCGGCGCGTTGCTATCGGCTGGCATTGCTGCTAATCGCGCGCAATTCCGCCGGTGTCTTGCCGGCGTGCGATCCAGCAGGTGTACACAGCAAGCCATGAACAGCGCAATTCTCCCCCTTTTGTCCGCCGCAGCCGGTGCCGGCCAAGCACCCCCGGTGTGGTTGCAATATCTTCCGTTCGTCGCGATGTTCGGGGTGTTCTGGTTCCTGATAATCCGTCCACAAATGCGGCGCCAACGCGAATTGGCGAACAAGATCAACAGCATCAAAAAGGGCGATCAAGTCCTGACCGGCGGCGGTTTTCTGGGCAAGGTCATCAAGGTCGACGAACAGTATGCCGAGATCGAGCTGGCGCCGAATGTCCGGGTCAAGGCGCTGAAGTCGACCATTGCCGACATCGTGCCGCCGAGCGGCAGTGCGCCGGCCAACGATTGATCTTGCGCCCAGCCGCTTAGCGAAAGTTTCAAAATGCTCGATTTTCCTCGCTGGAAACAGGCTTGGCTGTGGTTTCTAACGCTGGCCTGCGCGGCCGCCGCGCTGCCTTCGCTGTTTGCGGTCGCGGGGCTGCCTTGGCCGGCGGCGCTGCCTGCGCCGACAGTCAATCTGGGGCTCGATCTGGCCGGGGGCAGCCACCTGCTGCTCGAGGCCGAGACCAACCAGATCCGTCAGCTGCGGCTGCAACAGATGGAAGAAAGCGTGCGCGCGCGCATGGCCAAGAGCGAGCCACGGATCGGGATCGGCGACGTCTCGACCAAGGACGGCAAAATTGCGTTCATGCTCAATGATCCGAGCAAGGTCGATGCCGCGCGCGAGCAACTGCAGACCTTGACCAATGGCGCGGGCACCACCGGCCAGCGCGACTGGGATCTGGCGATCAATGGCGGTCTGATCGAACTCACCCCGACCGAGGCCGGGCTTAAGCAGTCGGCCGACCAGGCGATGGGTGCCGCGGTCGAGGTGGTGCGCAAGCGGATCGACAAGATGGGCACGCGCGAGCCGACGATCATCCGCCAGGGCAGCAACCGCATTCTGGTGCAGGTCCCCGGGCTGAGCGATCCCAAAGCGCTCAAGGAACAGCTTGGCCAGACCGCCAAACTCGAATTCAAGCTGGTCGATACCAGCGCCTCGCCCAATGATCGGACGCAAGGCGTGGCCCAGCCGGGCACACAGTTGGTCCCGTTTGCCAGTCCCGAGAAAGACGGACTGGTGCCGCTGGCGGTGTTCCGGCTGGGCGGGATCAACGGCGATCAACTGACGCAGGCGACCTCCAGCAATGACCAGAAGACCAACGAACCGATCGTCGAAATTTCATTCAACCAGCAGGGCGGAGCCAAGTTCGCCAAGCTGACGTCGGAAAACGTCGGCAAGCCGTTCGCGATCATTCTTGATGGAAAGGTGATTTCCGCACCCAATATCAACGAGCCGATTTTGGGCGGTCAGGCACGCATTTCTGGGAGCTTCACTCCGGCCAGCGCGCAGGCCCTGGCGATCAACCTGGCCTCTGGCGCGCTGCCAGTCGATCTGAAGGTGATCGAGGAGCGCTCGGTCGGGCCCGATCTGGGTGCCGATTCGGTCCGCAGCGGGATGATCGCCATGGTGGTCGGCACGCTCGCGGTCGTGCTGTTGATCCTGGTGACCTACGGCCGGTTCGGTGCTTATGCCGATTTCGCGCTAATTCTCAATGTGCTGATGATCCTGGGGATCATGGCCATGCTCGGCACCACGCTGACCTTGCCCGGGATCGCCGGATTTGTGCTCACGATCGGTGCGGCGGTCGATGCCAACGTGCTGATCAACGAGCGCATCCGTGAAGAGCGCAAGCGGGGCCGCCGCGTGGTCGAGGCGGTCGAGGTTGGCTACAAGGAAGCCAGCCGCGCGATTTTCGATGCTAACATCACCAATGTCATTGCGGCGGTGCTGATGTTCCTGTTCGGCTCTGGCCCGGTCAAGGGCTTTGCCGTCGTGCTGGTGATCGGCGTTATCACTTCGGTTTTCACGGCGGTGACGATCACCCGCATGTGGGTCGCCGGCTGGCTGCGCAAGGCGCGCCCGGCCGAGCTCAATATCTAGGAAGCAGCGAACATGCGTCTCCTCAAACTCGTTCCCGACGATACCAACATCCAGTTCCTCAAGTGGCGTTTGCCGTTCTTCATCGTCTCGGGCTTGCTGGTTATTGCGAGTTGGGCGCTGGTCGCCACGCAGGGCCTTAATCTCGGCGTCGATTTCATCGGCGGGCAGATGATCCGCGTGACCTTTCTGCAGGATCAGGAAGCGCCGGTCGCCAAGCTGCGCAGCGAAGTGGAAAAGCTGGGTTTTGGCGAACCGACGATCCAGCGCTTCGGCCAGCCAAACCAGGTCTCGATCCGCATGAAACTGCCTGAGGGCGCAGAACGCGATCCAGGCCTGTCGAATGCCATGTCGAACAAGATCTCTGCCACTGTGATCACCGCGCATCCCGGCGCGCGGATTGACGGGGTGGATTCGGTATCGGGCAAGATTTCGAGCGAGCTGTACTCGACCGGAATGACATCGCTGATCTATGCCATGATCGCGATCTCGATTTACATCTGGGTGCGGTTCGAGTGGCAATTCGGGGTGGGAGCGCTGCTCAGCCTGATCCACGATGTCTCGCTGACGCTGGGCATGTTCGCGCTCACGCAGATGGAGTTCGATCTCAACATCGTCGCCGCAATCCTGACGATTATCGGCTATTCGCTCAATGATACCATCGTGATTTACGATCGAATACGCGAGAACCTGAAAAAGTTCCGACGCATGCCGCTGCCCGAACTGCTCGATTTGTCGGTCAACGAAACACTGTCGCGCACGGTGATGACCTCGGCGACCATGCTGATCACGCTTGGCGCCTTGATGCTGCTGGGTCCCAAGGTGATCTTCGGGTTCTCGATGGCGATTTTCTTGGGCATCTTTGTGGGGACTTACAGCTCGGTTTACATGGCTGCGCCGATCCTGGTCTGGCTGCGGGTCACTTCGAACAGTTTTGTGCCGGCTGAAACAGCGCTCGACCGGCAGGAACGACTGGCGCGCGAGCGTAACTGATCAACCCGCCGCCAGGCTCCGCCAAGAGGCTACCAGCGCCGCGGCGTTGGCCGCCCAACTGAACTGCCCTGCGCCCGCGAGCACCGCCGCGCGCGGCGGCGGCGCGGCGAGCAGTTCATTCACTGCTGCCGCAATCGCCCCCGGATCACGCGCTGCCATGCGGCCATAGGCAGGATCGGTCAGCAATTCCTGCGCGCCGGGAATCATGGTGGTCACCACCGGCGTGCCGCAAGCCAGCGCCTCGACCCAGGCATTGGCGAGGCCCTCGCTGGCGGTGGGCAGCACGAACACATCGGCCGCGCTTAGCACCACCGGCAGTTCGGCCTGTGGCACCGCGCCGAGGAAGCGGACGCGCCCGGCCAAGCCCAAGCTGGCTGCCAAGCCGCGCAAACTGGCCTCATCAGGACCGGCCCCGGCCAGCACCAGGATCGCGGCGGGCACCCGCGTCAAGGCCTCGATCGCGAAGCGCTGACCTTTGCGTTCAATCAGCGCACCGACACTAACCAGGACCGGGTGATCGGGCGGCAGGCCGAGCTTGCTGCGGCACGCGGCCCGGTCGAGCGGGCGGAATATCGCGCGGTCGAGCCCGGTGCGGTGGATTGTGATCTTGCTGCGGTCCACCCCCAGCGCGGCCAGATTGTCAGCCAATCCGTCGGCCACGGCCAGCAAGCCGCTCGCCCCCTGCGCCGCCGCGCGCACCTGCCGCGCGGTGCCGGGCGCGTGGCCCCAATAGTTTACGTCAGCGCCGCGCGCCTTGATCGAACAAGGCAGGCCCAGCGCCCGCGCGATCCGCAGCGCCGCCGGGCCATCGGGATAGAAGAACTGCGCATCGACCAGATCGAACGACGCCTCGGCGTGGAGACGGCGCGCGAGCGGCAGGACCGCCGCCGCTTCGGCGCGCGCGCTAAAGCGCCCGCCGGTGCCGGGCAGCACCGTGAATCGCGGTCGCAACACCGTCACCCCGCCGCGCTGCTCGACCGTGTCAACGCCGCGCAAGGCACGGTAACGCGGGTGCAGCGAGAGCGGAAAGGGCGGCAAACCAAGCGGATTGACCAGCACCAGATCGACATCGCCGCGCGCCGCCACGGCCTGCATTTGCCGCTCGACAAACACCCCGAAGTTCGGCGCTGTAGCATTGGGATACAGCGTCGATAGTGACAGCACGCGCAGGCGCTTCACAATGTCCGCACCAGCATCTCGGCGGCGGCGATCCAGGCCGGGCTTTCCACCACCACCTGCCGCGATCCGGCGCCGGGCGGCAGGATCGCAACCCGCGCCGCATCGCGGTCGATCATCCGCCCAAAAGCAAAGCGCCCGCCGGGGCGCGGCACCAGCACGTCGCGGTTCAGCAACCGGGGATAGGCCGCGGGGCCAAGCTGGCGCAGCCACACCTGGTCGCCCGCGCGGTATTCGCCCGCGCTGGCTTCGATCGCCAGTGCCACCAGCACGCCTTCTCCGCCCAAGGCGCTGGGCAGGATCGCCTCGCGCGGGGCGGGCAGGCTTTCGGCGCCATCGGCGGTCAGCCGCGCCACAAAGCTGGGCACTTCGCTCTCGGCACCGCGCACCAGCAATTCGGGCTCGACCTCCAGCGCGGCGGCGATCCGGTTCATCCAGGTCAGCGACAATTGCCGCATCCCGGTCTCCAGCCGCCCGATCGTCTGCGCGGTGGTGGCGGGGACGCAGCGTTCGGCGACATCGGCCAGGGTGAGCGATTTCTGCCGGCGAATGTCGCGGATGCGGTTGATCATAGCACATATCCTGTAACCAGATTGGTTTTCATCTTTCCTACAACCGTCCGCATTTGGCAAGCGCAACCGCGACTCACCCAGCACAGGAGCAACCATGCAGCGCGATCTGGTCGAATGCGAACTCACCGACGAAGGCCCAGTGCGGCGCGGCGGTGCAAAAACCGGCGGCGCGCGCACGGGCGGGCGCAGCGTCACGGTCAACATGGGCGAAAGCCCGCTGGCCTGGCTGCATGCGCGTGGCCACCTCAGCGACGTGCAATTCGCCGCCGGCGAATGTCTGCGCCGCGATTGGGAACGCGCGCAGCTGGCCCCCGCCATTACGATGCGCTGGGACGTGGTGCGGGTGCAGGGCGGTGGGGGCGAGGTCTCGCTCAGCGCCAGCGAGCGGCAGCTGGCGGCGCGGATGCGGTTCGAAGGCGCGGTGGCCGCCGCCGGGCCGGGCTTGTCCGACATCTTGTGGCGGGTGGTGTGTGCGGGTGAGACGGTGCCCCTGGCCGAACGGGCACTGGCCTGGCCGGTACGCAGCGGCAAGCTGGTGCTGCGGCTCGCGCTCGACCGGGTCGCGGGATATTATCGGCTCGGTCGCTAGCTTTTCGTCGGTTGGGCTTTGCGCTTGGTCGAGGGGCTTGCCCTGCGTCTGCAATCGGGTCCAGACTGCCCCATCACCGCAAATACCCAAGGGAGCAGTTTATGGATCGTCGGCATTTTCTCGCAGGAGCCGGAGCCACCGCCGCAGCCTTCGCCGCCGAACCGATCTGGGCCAAGGGTTTGGCGCGCAATGCCGATCAGGCGCTGCTGGCGCTGCTCGACGCGATGTTCCAGGATGGCATTGCGCATTCGCCCGAATCGGCAACTTCGCTCGGGCTCGACAAGGGCCGACTGGCGCCCTTGCGCGGCCTGCTCACGCCCCCAACGGCGACCGAACGCCACCGCGATCTGGTCCGCGCGCGGCGCTGGCAGGCGCGGATTGGTGCGATTCGTCCGGCGCTGCTGTCGGCCACCGGGCAGCGTTATCAGGCGCGGGTCAAATACATGCTCGAGCAGCGGACGCTGGCGCCGGGCAAGTACGATATTGACGGAGTGCAAACCCCGTACCGGCTCTACCAGCAGGGCGGGGCCTATTTCAATATCCCCGATTTCCTGAACTCGGCGCACCCGATCAACACCGCCGCCGATGCCGAAGCCTATCTGGCGCGGCTGTCCGGCTTTGCCGCGGTGCTTGATCAGGACACCGCCGGCCAGCGCGCCGAAGCGGCGCGCGGGCTGCTCGCGCCGGGCTGGTCGATTGATCTGACCTTGGGCCAGATGCACAAGCTGCGCGATGTGGCGGCAGCGGACAACACCATGGTCCAGTCGCTCGCCACGCGGGCCAAGGCCAAGGGGATCGCCGGCAACTGGGCGGCGCGCGCCGCCAGGATTGTCGAGCTGGCGGTGTACCCCGCGCTTGACCGCCAGATCGCGCTGATGACCAGCTTGCGCAGCAAAACCGCGGCGGGCGACGGGGCCTGGCGGATTGCGCGCGGCGATGAAATCTATGCCGATGCGCTGGCGCAGGCGACCACCACCAGTCTCTCGCCCGACGAAGTTCACGCCATTGGGCTGGAACAGGTGGCCGACATTACCCGGCAGATCGACACGATCCTCAAGGCCGCCGGGATGACCCAGGGCACCGTGGGTGACCGGCTGACCGCGCTCAACCGCCAGAACGACCAGCTGTTTGCCGATAGTGACGCCGGGCGCACGGCGCTGATCGACAGCCTCAATGTCGGGATGGCCGACATGTGGCAGCGGTTGCCCAGGGCGTTTGCCGACATTCCCCGCCAGCCGCTCGAAATCCGCCGCGTGCCGGTGGAGATCCAGGACGGCGCTTCGAACGGGTACTATCAATCGGCCACGCTCGATGGCAGCCGCCCGGCGATCTACTGGATCAACCTTAAATCGGTGGGTGACTGGCCGAAGTATTCGCTGCCCGCGCTGACCTATCACGAAGGCGCGCCGGGGCATCACTTGCAGGGCAGCTACGCGCAGAAATCGGGCGATTTGCCGATGCTGCTGCGCAACAATTTCATCTCGAGCTACGGCGAAGGCTGGGCGCTCTATGCCGAACAGCTGGCCGATGAACTGGGCGCATACCAGGGGCTCGAACGCGCCGGCTACCTGCAAAGTTTCCTGTTCCGCGCCTCGCGGCTGGTGATCGACACCGGGCTGCATCACAAGCGCTGGACCCGCGAGGCGGCGACCGATTACATGGTCGCCACCACCGGCTTCGCCCGCGCGCGCTGCCAGCGCGAGGTGGAACGCTATTGCACGCTGATCGGGCAGGCCTGCAGCTATAAGATCGGC
Organism: Novosphingobium sp.; assembly: GCA_031416535.1. Classification (GTDB taxonomy): domain Bacteria; phylum Pseudomonadota; class Alphaproteobacteria; order Sphingomonadales; family Sphingomonadaceae; genus Novosphingobium. Next base: position 11,582 of record JANOTT010000110.1, read on the forward strand.
CACACCGCCTGGGTCCGCAACCGCGCCCGCGCGCAGGCCGCGCTGGGCGACAAGTTCACCCTGCAGTGGTTCCATGAAGTGCTGAAGGACGGCGTGATGCCGCTGTCGATGCTGGAGACGCGGATCGACCAGCGGGTGAAGGAGCGGTTGGCTAGGGGGTGAGCTGGGTTTTTACCCCTCGACCAGTTCCGCCAGTTCGAGCCAGCGCTCTTCCGCCGCTGCCTTCTTGGCGCGCGCGCGGTCGATTGCGCTGGTTAGCGCGTCAAACCTGGCCGGATCGCGGGCGTACAACGCGGGATCGTGCAGCGCCGCCTCATCGCGCGCGATTTCCGCCAGCAGTTCCTCGATCCGCTGGGGGAGCTGCTCGTAATCGCGCTGATCCTTGTAGGTCAGCTTGGCCTTCCTGAGCGGTTGCAGCGGCGCAGCATCGGCGGCGGGCTTGGCGTTTTTGGCCGGCGCATTGCGCTGGCTGCGCTGCTTTTGCCAATCGGCATAGCCGCCCGCGACAATATCGACCTTGCCCGAGCCATCGAGGCCCAAGGTCACGGTTACCGTGCGGTCGAGGAAATCGCGGTCGTGGCTCACGATCAGCACGGTGCCGTCGTAATCAGCGATCACTTCCTGCAGCAGATCGAGCGTTTCGAGATCGAGATCATTGGTCGGCTCGTCGAGCACCAGCAGGTTCGAAAGCCGCGCAAATTCGCGCGCCAGCAGCAGCCGCGAACGCTCGCCGCCTGACAGTGTTCCGACCTTGGCATCGACCAGCCCGGGTTCGAACAGGAAGTCCTTGAGGTAGCCCACGATATGTTTGCGTGTGCCGCGCACGTCGATCCAGTCGCCGCCCTCGGCCAATACATCGCGCACGCTTTTGTCGGGCGACATCAGGCTGCGCTGCTGGTCGATCACCACCCCGTCGAGCGTCTTGGCAAGCGTGATCGTGCCCTCATCCGGGGCAAGCTCGCCGGTCAGCAGCCTGAGCAGCGTGGTTTTCCCCGCACCGTTCGCGCCGACCACGCCGATCCGGTCGCCGCGGGTGATCCGCAGCGAGAAGTCCTTGATGATGGCGCGTTCGCCAAATCGCTTGGTGACCTTGTCGGCCACAATCACTGCCTTGGTCTTCACATCGTCGCTGGCCAGATTGAGCTTGGCGGTGCCGGTCGGAGTCAGCATCGCGGCGCGCGCGGCGCGCATTTCCCACAGTTTTGACAAGCGGCCTTGGTTGCGTTTGCGCCGCGCGGTGACCCCGCGTTCGAGCCAGTGCGCTTCGAGTTTCAGCCGGGCATCGAGCTTGTCGGCAGCGCGCGCTTCCTCGGCGTAGATCGATTCCATCCAGGTTTCGTAGCCGCCGAAGCCAACCTCCTTGCGCCGTAGCGCCCCGCGATCGAGCCACAGCGTGGCCTTGGTCAGCCGCTCCAAGAACGTCCGGTCATGGCTGATCGCCACGAACGCGCCGGTATAGCGCGAGAGCCAGCTTTCGAGCCAGTCAATCGCGGCCAGATCGAGGTGGTTGGTCGGCTCGTCGAGCAGCAACAGGTCGGGCGCTTGCGCCAGCGCGCGGGCCAGCGCGGCGCGGCGGCGTTCGCCGCCGCTGGCGCTGTCGGCTGGGCGGCTCAAGTCAATTCCGAGCTGCTCGGCAATCGCCTCGACCTCATGCTGGGCCGGAGCGTCCTTGCCGGACAGTGCGAAGTCCAGCAGCGTGGGATAGCCGGTGAAGAACGGGTCTTGCTCGAGCATGACGATCCGGGTGCCCGGCTGGATCGAGCGGCGGCCGCGATCGGATTCAACTTCGCCCGCGATCAGCCGCAGCAGCGTGGTCTTCCCCACGCCGTTGCGCCCGATCAGCGCCAGCCGGTCGCGCGGGCCGATGAACAGGTCGAGGCCCCGGAACAGCCAGCCCGACCCCTGAATCAGGCCCAGGTCTTCCCAGGAAAGGATCGGTGCGGCGGCCATCGGCGCGGGGCCTAGGGGCAGCACGGCGGATTGACAAGCCAGCGCGCGTGCGGTGCCGGGTTTCCTACGGCGGTAGCTTCTGCCATGATCGCCGCTGCGACCGGGACCGGGCGTGTTTTTTGTTTTTTGAACCCTGTGAAGTTTGTGAAGTTCCGATGCGCACAGTCTGGCTAAATGGCGAATTCCTTCCTGAAACCGAGGCGCAGGTCTCGATCTTTGATCGCGGGCTGACCTTTGGACAGGCGGTTTATGAAGTCTCGCCGGTGATTGATGGAAAGTTCCGCAATTGGCCCTATCACGCCGCGCGGCTCGAACGGTCAAAAGCCCTGGCTTTGATCGCGGATCAGACCGATTGGCCGGCGGTGCTGAGCGAGCTGATCGAGCGCAATGCCTTGGACGAAGGGCGGGTTTATCTGCAACTTACCGGCGGGGCTCAACCCGACCGCAGCTTTCCCAACCCGCAGCCGCCGCTGCCCGCAACCAGGATTGCCTACACCCAGGCCGACGCGCTGATCGCCAATCCACTGGCGCAACGCGGGCTCAGGGTGGTGCTGCGCCCCGAAGCGCGCTGGCAGCTGCGCGGGGCCAAGACCACGCAATTGCTTTATGCGGTGATGATGAAGCAGCAAGCGATCGAGGCAGGGGCCGACGATGCCTGGTTGGTCGAAGACGGGGTGATTACCGAGGCGACCAGTTCGAACGCGCATATCATCGACGCGCGCGGGGTACTGGTCTCGCATCCGGTGACGCACGGGGTTCTGCCTGGGGTGACGCGGATCTGTTCGCTCCAGATTGCCCGGGAAATCGGACTGGAGGTTGAGGAACGGCCATTCGCTCCTGACGAACTGTTCGCTGCGCGCGAGGCGTTCAGTTCTGGCGCGGGCACGCTGATATTGCCGGTCGTCGAAGTCGATGGTCGCCTGATCGGCAACGGCGGGCCGGGCACACTCACCAGCGAGCTGCGCAGCCGTTATATTGCCTTGCTGAAAGGCAGCTAAGCCATTCACTCGCTGTTCAATCCTTGAAGCCTAAAGCCGCGACTGTCATGAAGAAGCTCCTCCTCTTGCTGCTGGCGCTGGCCGTGCTCCCGATTACGCCGGCCTTGGCTGGTCCAAGCGGCGCGCAGGAAAAAGCGCGCCGCGAAGTGCGCGCGGGCAACGTCCGTTCGCTGCGCGAGATCGAGGGCGCGGTGCTGCCGCAGATGCGCGCGGCGCAATATATTGGGCCTGAATACGATCCGGCAGCTTTCGTCTATCGGCTTAAATTCATCAAGGACGGCCACGTGATTTTCATCGACGTCGATGCCCGTTCGGGCCAGGTCGTCCGGGAGTCGCGCTAGGCCGCCGCCTTGACGCAACCCACCGCAAGTCCCATCTGATCGTCAGACACATCTGGGGAACCCCGCAATGCGCATCCTGATCGTCGAGGACGAACCGACCCTCGGCAAGCAATTGAAAAGCACGCTCGAAGCCAATGGTTATGCGGTCGATCTGGCGGTCGATGGCGAGGACGGGCATTTCATGGGCTCGACCGAGGAATACGACGCGGTGATCCTCGACCTTGGCTTGCCCGAGATTGACGGTCTGACCGTGCTGGGGATGTGGCGCAAGGAAGGCCGCAAATTCCCGGTGCTGGTGCTGACCGCGCGCGATAGCTGGTCGGACAAGGTCGCCGGGCTTGATGCCGGGGCCGACGATTATCTGGCCAAGCCGTTCCAGACCGAAGAACTGATCGCCCGGCTGCGCGCGCTGATCCGCCGCGCCTCGGGTAATACCAGCGCCGAACTGATTGCGGGCGAAGTGCGGCTCGATACCCGCTCGGGCCGGGTCACGCTGGCCGGCGAGCCGGTCAAGCTGACCGCGCAGGAATACAAGCTGCTGTCCTACCTGCTGCATCACAAGGGCAAGGTAGTCAGCCGCACCGAACTGATCGAACATATCTACGATCAGGATTTTGACCGCGATTCCAATACCATCGAAGTGTTCGTCACGCGCATCCGCAAGAAACTTGGGGCCGAGGTGATCACCACCATTCGCGGCCTCGGCTATAGCCTCGACGATCCGGCGCTGCCCGGGCGCGGCTAAGGCGCGCCGTGGCGGACGATCAGCCCGCGGGCATACCGCACACCGGCTCGCTTTCGCGCCGGATGATGCTGATTGCGGCGGGCTGGACCTCGGTCCTCCTGCTGGGCGGCGGCCTCGCGCTTGATCAGACGCTGACCAGTCTGATCACCCGCAATTTCGACAGCCAACTGTCGTATCTGCTCAACGGCATGATCGCCTCGGCCGAAGTCGGCAACGACGGCGAGGTGTTCTTCAATCGAGCGTTGGGCGACCAGCGGCTGCTCGAACCCAACAGCGGGCTCTATTGGCAGATCCGCGGGTCCGGGCATGACGATTTCCCTTCGCGCTCATTGTGGGACCGCTCGCTCGCGGTGCAGACCGATCATCTCGACAAGGAGCAGCACACTTACAATTCGGGGCAGTTTGCGGCCGAACCGCTGCGGGTGATCGAACGCTCGGTCACGCTGCCCGGCAGCGACACCGTGTGGTGGTTCACCGTGGCCGAGCGGCGGACCAATCTGGACGAACAGACCAGCCGGGTGCGCCGCATCCTCTATCGCAGTTTCGCGGTGCTGGGGCTGGGGCTGCTGGTCCTGGCCGCGCTGCAGACCTGGTACGGGCTGGGGCCGTTGCGCAAAGTGCGCCGCGCGATCCAGCGGATGCGCTCGGCCGGCACCAACCGCGTGACCGAGCCCTTGCCGCTCGAAGTCCAGCCGCTGGTGCAGGAGCTCAACGCCTTGCTCGCACACTCCGAGCGGCAGGCCGAGGAGGCGCGCACGCACGCCGGCAACCTCGCGCACGCGCTCAAAACCCCGCTGACCGTGGTGATGAATGCCGCCACCGCGCATGCTGCCGATTTGCCCGAAACCGTGATCCGCGAAGCCGCGGTGATGCGCCGCCAGGTCGATCACCACCTCGCGCGCGCGCGCGCCGTCGGCCGCCGCGCCGCCGGGCAAGCCCGCGCGAATGTCAGCGAAAGCGTCGAGGCGGTGCTGCGCGCGGTGACCCGGCTGTATGAAACGTCGCGCTTCGACCTTGATGGCAGCCGCGATGCATTGGTCGCGATCGAGCGGCAGGATCTCGACGAAATCCTTGGCAACCTGATCGAGAACGCGGCCAAATACGGTGGCGGCTCGGTGTTTGTCACGATCGACCCGGTGCCCGGCAGCGCGCTGTGCGAAGTGTGGATCGAAGACGACGGCGCGGGCATTCCCGAGGAAGAACGCACCCGCATGTTTGATCGCGGCGCGCGGCTCGATACCGGCAAACCCGGTACTGGCCTCGGCCTGGCGATCGTGCGCGATGTGGCGGAGATTTACGGCGGCAGTGTCGCGCTGGCCGAAAGCGAGGACCTGGGCGGGCTGCTGGTCAAGCTGCGGCTGCCGCGCGTTGGGGGGTAGGGCTGGCCGCGCGCCTGTTTGCGGACCGCCCGCTGTCAGAGAGGCAGGCACGCCTCCGCAATCGCGGTAACATGGCGCAAATCGGTCCCGCAGCAGCCGCCAAGCACGGTGATGTTCGGAAACCGCTGCCGGAGTTCGTGGTGCAGCGCCGCCAGCTCGGCGATGTCGCCCGTGTCGAGCTCGGTCATGGCATCGAGTTCCGCATGGCTGCAGCGCGAGGCATTGGCCCGGACACCGCGGATCCGCGACGTCCAGTCTGCGGCTTCGTCCAGCACGGAGGCAAAGTGCGCCGGATGCGCGCAGTTGATCATGTAGTAGGCGGGATAGGCGCTCACGGCCTCGTCAACCGCCATAACCGCATCGGCGAGCCGATCACCGGTGGGCAACCGCCCATCTGTTTCGACCGTGAAGCTGATGGCAACCGGCGCTTCGAGCGCCCGCGCGGCCCGGGCCAGGCCGATCGCTTCGGGAATGTTGGTCATGGTAATGCCGGTCAGCATATCGGCTCCGGCCGCGGCGAGCACGCTCGCTTGCTGCGAGTGATAGGCTTCAGCCTCTGCTATGCCCATGATCCTTCCGGGATCGTAACCGTCCCCGCGAGGGCCAATGCAGCCGCTGACGATGATGTGAGGAACCACCGACTGATAGGTCTCTCGCAGCCGAATTAGCATGCGAACAGCCTCGTGGTTCAAGGCATCGAGCTCGACCTGAGAAAGTTTGAGCGGTTCCGCCCAATCACTGCTCGCTCGCCAAGTGGCACTCTCAAGGATCATTCCGCAGGCCATACGCTTCGCAAGCTCAAGAAAACCCTGAAAGTAGTCCATCAGCGCCTGTCGGCCCAGCTCGGTCCTGAGCAGGGTGATTGAGGCAAAATGCGGCAGGTCGATTCCTCGATTGAACAGGATGTCGGTCTCGAGCCCAGCATCCGTCAGAAATAGACGCTCAAGTTGCGGGAGCGGCGCTGCGGTCATTGGTGTTATCCCTTATCGTAGCTGCACCATACGAGCAAAAAAAGGCTAAGTGAGCCCGTTTCCCGAGCCGTCCGTTTTCCCCTCCAAACCAGATTGACCAAACCAGGACTGTTAAATTTACCCCGCGGCCGCCTGCACATGATGGCGGATCACCTCGTCAATAATAAACCGCAGGAATTTCTCCGAAAATTCCGGATCGAGTTGGGCTTCTCCGGCCAGCTTGCGCAGCCGCGCGATCTGGGCTTCTTCGCGGCCCGGATCGGATGGCGGCAGGGCGTGTTCGGCTTTGTAGGTGCCGACCGCCTTGGTGATGCGAAAGCGTTCGGCCAGGATATGAATAAGCGCGGCATCGATGTTGTCGATGCTGGCGCGAAAGCTGGCGAGCACGGGATCGGGCAATTCTTGGGACATGATCGGCTGGCTAGCATGACATTTTGCGCAATACCATTGCCCGCTTTGCACTTGCACAGCGGCCGACGCGGTGGTTATGCGCTAAGCCTATGAGCGCTGACGTCATTCCCCTCAATCCGCGCGTCAGCGCACCCTCGCTCGGCCCAATTATGGCACTGACCGCGCACGGCATGAATGCAGTCAATGCGGTGATCCTGGACCGGATGCAGAGCGCGATCCCGCTGATCCCCGCGCTGGCCGGGCATCTGATCGCGGGCGGGGGCAAGCGGATGCGTCCGATGCTCACGCTCGCCGGTGCGGCGCTGTGCGAGTATCAGGGCACGCGCCACCACAAGCTCGCCGCCGCGGTTGAATTCATCCACACCGCCACACTCCTCCATGACGATGTCGTCGATGGTAGCGAATTGCGCCGGGGCAAAGCCGCCGCCAACCTGATCTTCGGCAACCCCGCCACCGTCCTGGTCGGCGATTTCCTGTTTACCCGCAGCTTCGAACTGATGGTCGAGGACGGCAGCCTCAAAGTGCTCAAGATCCTGTCGAGCGCCAGTTCGATAATTTCAGAGGGCGAGGTCGATCAACTTTCCGCGCAGCGCCAGATCGAGACCAGCGAGGAGCGCTACCTCGGGATTATCGGCGCGAAGACCGCTGCGCTGTTTGCCGCCGCCACCCGGATCGCCGCAGTGGTGGCCGAGCGCAGCGAAGCCGACGAGCGCGCGCTTGAGGATTATGGCCGCAATTTGGGCATCGCCTTCCAGCTGGTCGACGACGCGATCGACTATGATTCCAACGAAACCGAGATGGGCAAAGGCAAGGGCGACGATTTCCGCGAGGGCAAGATGACCCTGCCGGTGATCCTGGCCTATGCCCGCGGCACCCCGGCCGAGCGCGCGTTCTGGAAAGACGCGATCATGGGCCACCGCAATGCGGACGCGGATTTGGCGCACGCGGTTGCTTTGATTTGCGAGCACGATGCGATCAGCGCCACGCGTGATCGCGCGCGCCACTTTGCCCAGCGCGCAATCTCTGCGATTGCCGGCTTCCCGCCGAGCGAAGCGCGTAGCGCGATGGTCGAGGCGGCCGAGTTTGCTGTCGCGCGCCGCTACTGAGTTTCGGCCGGCCAACCTTTCATCGCTAACCCGGTGCCGTTCGGCGATTGCCGGACTGTGCGTGCGGCGAGTTGCGCGCCACATTTAGCTATTTTTAACCACGCCGGGACAACTGTGTACGTCCTTGGGGGCCACTCAAATCGAGGGCCGTAAAATGATCGAATACCATAATTCCCGCCCCGCTCGGATCGCCGGGCCACAGCGTGAAATCATCACTCGTGACAATCTGCCGCCAGCCAACACCTCACGCTGGGTGGCCAGCCGCAAGGCACAGGTGGTGGCCGCGGTCGAAACCGGCCTGATGACGATCGACGAGGTGATGTTGCGCTACCGGCTGAGCCTGGAAGAATTCTATTCCTGGCAGCGCGCGATGGACCGCGCCGGGGTGCCGGGTCTGCGGGTGTCTTGGTCACAGCAGGACCGCACCGCCCGTCGCCGCCACCGCGAGGCGGTGAGCATCCGGCTGCGCGAACTGGTCGAAGTTTAACCTGCCTGCAAGTCGCCGGACGTCTACCTGTCACCCGGGCGTCCGGCGCACTTGACCGTGCGATGGCAAACCGGCACTTCGGCCCTGAACAACAACCATTCAGTGTCCGGAGAACTCCCAGCATGCAACACCGCCGCCTCGGCAAGTCCGCCATCGTCGTGTCCGATATCTGCATGGGCACGATGACCTTCGGCAGCCAGACCGACGAAGCCGCTGCACTGCGCATTCTTGATCGCAGCTTCGATGCGGGGATCGACTTTTACGACACTGCCGAAGGCTATCCGGTGCCGCCTGATGCCAAATGGGTCGGTCGGACCGAGGAAATCGTCGGGAAATGGCTCAAGACCAAACCGCGCGATGCTATCATTCTCGCCACCAAGGTGTCCGGGCCCAGCCACACCTGGTTCCGCAGCCCGCTGCGCAACGGGATGACCGCGCTTGATCGGCGCAACATTGTCAGCGCAGTCGAAGCCAGCCTGATCAAGCTGGGCACCGATTACATCGATCTTTATCAGACGCACTGGCCCGATCACGCGCTGGCCTATGAGGAAACGATGGAGGTGCTCGACGAGCTGGTCCGGGCGGGTAAGGTGCGGATCAACGGCTGCTCGAACGAGACCAGCTGGGGCTTGATGAAAAGCATCGCCGCGTCCGAGCGGCTTGGACTGAGCCGCTATCAAACGATCCAGAACAATTTCAGCCTGAACAACCGCCGGTTCGAGGATGAGCTGGCGCAGGTCTGCCGGATGGAGGGGGTCAGCCTGATCCCCTATTCGCCGATTGGCGGCGGGGTGCTGTCAGGCAAGTATCAGGACGGTGCCCGGCCCGACGGCGCCCGGTTCTCGCGCTATCTGGGCATGGAAGGGCGGCAGGCCGCAATGGGGCGGCGCTTCGTCAACGACAAGTCGCTCGCCTCGACCGCGCGCTTTGCCGAGATTGCCAAGGAAGCCGGAATCAGCACGGTGACGCTGGCGGTTGCCTGGTCGAAGCAGCACGATTTCGTCGCCTCGACCATTGTCGGGGCCAGCCAGGAAGACCAGCTCGACGAAATCTTTGCCGCGATCGATTTGGTGTTGAGCGATGAGACGATGAAGGCGATCAACAAGGTTTCCAAGGAAATCATGTACCCGATGGGGTAGGGTGTCGGGCATGACCGATCTGCCCATCCATGCCGTGCTGCCCGATCTGCTTGCCGCCTTGCGCGCGCAGACCAGCGCGGTGCTGATCGCGCCGCCCGGCGCCGGCAAGACCACTGCGGTCGCTCCGGCTTTGCTGGGCGAGGGTTGGTGCAGCGGAAGCGTAATCGTGCTCTCCCCGCGCCGGGTGGCAGCGCGCGCTGCGGCCGAACGGATGGCCGAATTGCTGGGCGAGGCCGCGGGCGAGACGGTCGGCTACCTCACCCGGCTCGACAGCAAACGTTCGGCCAGGACTCGCGTGCTGGTGATGACCGAGGCGATCTTCGTTTCGACCATCCTCAAAGATCCGGACCTGGCGGGGGTTTCGGCGGTGCTGTTCGATGAAGCCCACGAACGCCACCTTGATAGCGACCTTGGCCTCGCGCTGGCGATCGAGAGCGCTGCGGTGCTGCGCGAAGACCTGCGGCTGGTGGTGATGTCGGCGACCATCGACGGCGCGCGCTTTGCGGCGTTGCTGGGCGGTGCGCCAGTGATCGAGAGCGCGGGGCAGGCGCACCCGCTGGCGCTCCGCTGGCTGGGTGGGCGGCCCGAACTGCGCACCGATGACGCAATGGCGAGCGCGATTTTGACCGCGTGGCGCGACGAACAAGGCGATGTGCTGGCCTTCCTGCCCGGCGTGGGCGAGATTGAACGCACGCGCGAGCGGCTGGCGGAGAAGTTGCCGCAAGCTCTGGTCTTGCCGCTGCACGGTCAGATCGATCCAGCAGCACAGCGCGCGGCGATCAGGCGCGATCCGCACGGGCGGCGGCGGATCGTGCTGGCAACCGCGATTGCCGAAACCTCGCTAACGCTCGACGGGGTCTCGGTGGTGGTCGATGCTGGCCTGTCGCGGCGGGCGGAATTCGATAAGGCGGCGGGGGTGACCCGGCTGGTCACGCACCGCGCTTCGCAGGCCGCCGCCGCGCAGCGCGCGGGCCGCGCGGCCCGCCAAGGACCGGGCACGGCTTACCGGCTGTGGGAGGAAGCCGCGCATGCCGGGCGTGCAGCATTCGATCCGCCCGAAATGCTTACCTCGGACCTCGCTCCGTTGCTTCTGACCTTGGCACAGTGGGGCTCGGCGGAGCCAGCGGCACTGGCGTGGCTGGATCCTCCGCCCAGCGCCGCATTGGCTGCAGCAAAGCAGGCATTACAGGCGCTTGGCGCACTCGATCCGAGCGGCCGGATCACCGCGCACGGGCGCAGCATGGCAGCGCTGCCGATGGCTCCGCCGCTGGCACATATGCTGCTTTATGCTGCGCAGCATGGCGCGGAACAGAGCGCAGCAAAACTGGTGCTGCTGCTGCAGGAACGCGGGCTGGGCGGGCGCGGGGATGATCTGGCCGCGCGGCTGGAACGGTGGAATGGGGACCGGTCAGCGCGAGCCGAAGCTTCGCGCAAGTTGGCGGGGGGCTGGGCGCGGGCGGCGCGGGGACTTCGACAGGCTCAGCCTGAGCGGGATTTTGGGTCCGGTTCGCCCCAAAGTGTTGCTCAGGCTGAGCCTGTCGAAGCCCCCGCGCAACCTCGCCTCAACACCGCACCGCCGCTCGGCATTCTGCTCGCCGAAGCATATCCCGATAACATTGCACGCCGCCGCTCACCCAGCGGCGAAGATTGGCTGACCGCAGGCGGGCGCGGTTTGCGGCTCGATCCTGCCTCGGCGCTGGCGCGCGCCGCGTGGCTGGCGGTGGGCGAGGCGCAGGGCGAGGCGAAGGGCGCGCGGATCACAGGAGCGATTGCACTGGACGAGGCCGATGTGACCGAATGGCTGGCGGCGCGGATCGAACTCCGGACCACGCTGCGCTGGATTGCCGAAGATCGCCGGGTCGAAGCACTGCGCGAGGCGCGGCTGGGCGCGATCACGCTCACCAGGGGGCCAGATCCCCGGCCCGATCCCGCCGCGATTCGGGCATTTCTGGTCGAGCGGATCGCGGCTGAAGGGCTTGGCCTGCTGCAGTTGTCCGCTGCCAGCGCGGCGCTGCTGACCCGCGCGCGTTACGCCGGGGTTACCGCGCTGGACGAGGCCTTGCTGCTGGCCGAACTCGACGATTGGCTTGGGCCAATGCTCACCCGGCGGCTTGACGAACTCGATCCGGCGCGGCTGCACGAGGCGCTGCGGGCCAGGCTGGATCATGCCGCGCGCCAGCAGCTCGATGCGCTGGCCCCGGCGCAGTTCACGAGTCCCGCCGGCAGCAGCTATCCGATCGACTATGCCGATCCCGGCGGGCCGTCGGTCGAACTTCGGGTCCAGGCGCTGTTCGGGCTGGACCGGCATCCTGCGTTTGGCCGCCCGCCGCAGCCGTTGCTGCTCAAGCTGACCTCGCCCGGGGGCAAGCCGGTCCAGACCACGCGCGATCTCCCCGGGTTCTGGCGCGGATCATGGCGCGATGTGCAGCGCGAGATGAAGGGTCGTTATCCCCGGCACCGCTGGCCCGACACGCCGTGGAGCGAGGCGCCCAGCCTCAAAACCAAGAACGCGTTTAATCGTACCAATTGACCGAAGTGATCGTGCTGTAAGACTTGATTCCGCGCGCGATTCGACGCAAGCGAAGCAGCATGTCTGCACGGATCTTTCAGCGCCCCAAAAACGCCATGCAATCGGGCAAGGCCCGGCTTGACGAGTGGATCCTCGAATTCGCCCCGGCCGAGGCCAGGCGGCCCGATCCGCTGATGGGCTGGGCGGGTTCGGGCGACACGCAGGTGCAGGTCGAGCTAACCTTCGCCAGTAGCGCGGCCGCTGCCGCCTATGCCGACAAATACGGGATTGCCGCCGAAGTCCACGCCACCCCGCCGCGCCGGCTCAAACTGCAAACCTACGCTGACAATTTCCGCTGAATTACGGCCCGCGCGCGAGCTAAATCCAAATCCTTCGTCCTGAAACGCGTTCAGGATGACGAGTGTGGGGTTTGGCGTTGGCGTTGGTAGGATGAAGCGGGCCGACTGACTGCCTTGGGCCGCGAAGATAGTCGGCCGACCCGCCTGATGGCCGCTCCGGAAGGAAAAAGGCCACTTTCGTCTGTCACGATTAGAACCAGTCGAAGCTCCCACTACTGCGATTCGCGCCGACAGACTTGCGCAAACGCGACACCGCCGCCATATGCCGCGCCGGGAGTCGGTCGGACGTTTGCGCTCGCCAACCTGGTCAGGTCCGGAAGGAAGCAGCCACAACGGGTTGCGGCGGGTCGGTCGGCTCCTTTTCACCCTTCGACAAATGCCGGGGCTGCGCCTAACTTGTAGGCGATGGACGATTCCCCAAACACTTTCGACGATGAACCAGAAGACGCCGCACCTTCCGCCGAGGAGTTGGAAGCGGCCGGCCAGAAAACGATGTTTGGTGCGCCCGAGCCAGCAGACCCCGCCGCACCGCCCACCACCACCGCGCAGCCGTACCGCGTGCTCGCGCGCAAATACCGCCCGCAGACGTTCTCCCAATTGCTCGGCCAGGACGCGATGGTGCAGACGCTGGGCAATGCGATCAAGCGCGACCGGCTGGCCCATGCCTTCCTGATGACCGGCGTGCGCGGGGTGGGCAAGACCAGTACCGCACGGCTGATCGCCAAGGCGCTTAACTGTATTGGCGCCGATGAGCAGGGCGGCCCGACGATCGATCCGTGCGGGGTCTGCGATCCCTGCGTGGCGATTGCCGAGGGGCGGCATATCGATGTGATCGAAATGGACGCCGCCAGCCACACCGGGGTGGACGACGTGCGCGAAATTATCGAGGCGGTGCGCTATGCGGCGGTCTCGGCGCGCTACAAGATTTATATAATCGATGAAGTCCACATGCTCAGCCGCAACGCGTTCAATGCGCTGCTCAAGACGCTGGAAGAGCCGCCGCCGCATGTGAAGTTTCTCTTCGCCACCACCGAGGTCGACAAGCTGCCGGTGACCGTGCTCAGCCGCTGCCAGCGGTTCGATCTGCGCCGCATCCAGGCACCGCTGCTGGCTGAACATTTTGCAATGATTTGCGCAGCCGAACACGTCAGCGCCGAACCCGAAGCACTGGCGATGATCGCGGCGGCAGCCGAAGGATCGGTGCGCGACGGGCTGTCGATTCTCGATCAGGCGATCGCGCATGCCGATCTGGGCGGCGAGGGCCAGGTTACCACCGATCAAGTGCGCGATATGCTGGGGCTGGCTGACAAGGGCGCGCAGCGGCGCTTGCTCGGGGCGCTGCTGGCGGGTGAGGGTGGTGCGCTGCTCGAGATGGTGGACCAGCAATATGCGTTGGGGGTAGAGCCGCTGGCGCTGCTGCGCGCGGCGCTCGAACTGACGCACCGGATCACGGTTTGCCAGCTGGGCAAGAGCGGGGCTGATGCCGCCAGCGCGGAAGAACGCGAGGCGATCGAGAGCTGGGCGCAGAGCCTGAGTGCCGGGCAACTGCACCGGCTTTGGCAATTGCTGCTTAAAGGATATGATGAAGTGCGCGGCGCGCCCGACCCGCTGATCGCCGCCAAGATGGGGCTGCTGCGGGTTCAGCACGCCAATGACTTGCCTGATCCGGGTACGCTGGCCAAGCAGCTTGAGGACTTGGCCGCGCGCGGGCCGGTGGCGGCAGCGCCGGGCGCAGGCGCTGGGCTTGGCGCGGGCGCTGCACCAGCGCCGACCGGGCTGGATTGGGCCAGTTTGATCAGCACCGTCGATCAATCGGGCCAGCTGCGGCTGGCGCAAGTGATGCACGATTGGGTGCGGGTCGCGGCGCTGATGCCTGGCGAACTGACTTACGCGCTGGCCCCGGGCTTTTCAGGCGATCCCAGCTCGGAACTGCGTGATGCGCTGCTGCGCGCCACGGGCGAGCGCTGGCAGGTGACCCGGATCGAGGGCGAGGCCGCCCCGGCACTACGCGAAACCGCTGAGGCCGCGCGCGACGTGGCGCGTGCCGCGCTGCTGCGCGATCCGATGGTCGAGGCGGCATTCGCGGCCTTTCCTGCTGCCGAATTACTCGATGGCAGCGCAGATGCGCGCGTGGCGCATGGCTCAAAATGGAGAACCTGAAGTGAAATCGATGGAAGAGATGCTCAAGGCGGCGCAACAGGCGGCCGAGACCATCGAGCAGCAGATGACCGAAATGCAGGGCAAGCTCGATACCATCGAGGTGGAAGGCGCGGCTGGCGGCGGGCTGGTCAAGATCCGCTGCTCGGCCAAAGGGCGCGTGCTTGGCGTGGCGATTGATGACAGCCTGCTGGTTCCGGCCGACAAGGGCATCCTCGAAGACCTGATCGCCGCCGCATTCAACGATGCCCGGAGCAAGGCCGACGCGGTCTCGGGCCAGGAAATGGCGCGGCTCCAACAGGGCATGGGGCTGCCGCCGGGGTTCAAGCTGCCGGGGATGTGACGGCAGCGGTCGCGCCGGGTTCTCCGGCCGGCCGCACTAGGCTTTGCTTGACGGATGCTCCCCGGCGCGCTGGGGCAGCAGCCAGATCAGTGCGGCGATCAAGCCGAACAGCACCAGCGAGGCGATCGGCCGGCTCATCGCCAGCCCGCCGTGATCGAGCGGCTTGTCAAGAAAATCGCCCACGGTCGCGCCCAGCGGACGGGTCAGGATGAACGCCGCCCAGAACAGCGTGACCCGGCTGATGGTGGTGCGGTAATATAGCATCGCGACCACCGCCAAGGCCCCGCCAAACACCAGCGCGCCGCCCAGATAGCCCAGCCCGATTCCCGGCGGCGTATCGCCGGGCAGCGCGGCCAGCCAATCGCCCAATGCCGTGCCGAGCGTTTGTGAAAAGGTGATCGTCGCCCAGTAAAACGCCTCGGCCTTGGGCGTCGCCACCGTGCCCACATCGACGCTGCCCAGCGTGCGATACCACAGCCACAGGCATGCTAGCACCGCCGCGAGCAGCAGCAGCGAGCCGCCGGGATAACCGATCCCGAGCGAGCGCGTGGCAAAATCGGCCATGGTCGTGCCCGCGGTGGTCGAGGCGATGATCGTCGCCCAGTAAAGCACCGGATAAAAGCTCCGCCCGCGGATTTGCGCGGCGACCAGCAGGAACAACGGAACAATGAAGATCGCGCTGCTGATCAGGTAGCCTAGGTTGTAGGTCATCGACAGCGCATCGCCGCCGGTCTCGCCCAGCGTGGTCGCGAGGATCTTGATGATCCAGAAACCTAGCGTAACGGCAGGGACTTTGGCCAGAACCTGTTCGCGATCCATTATTGCGTATCCCGTTGCTGGTCAGCGCTGCAACCTGTGCGCCGCGCCACCCCAAGTCAAACCGCGCAGGCGCGCACGATCCACAGTCCAGCACGCGCTCCCCATTGCAGCGCGGCACGGGCACCCCCATATCTCGGTGCACACGCGGGATTCACCCGCTCGGCGGTAATTGGGACCGCTACACCAATGGATACAATATGAAAATCTTCCCGCTGCTTCCCTTGCGCGACATCGTTGTGTTTCCGGGCATGGTCGTGCCATTATTTGTCGGACGGGACAAATCGGTTGCCGCGCTCGAATCCGCAATGGCCAACGAGGGCGACAAAGACATCTTCCTGCTTGCGCAGCTTGATCCGGGTTGCGACGATCCGTCCGAGGACGACCTGTTCGATATCGGCGTGATCGCCACCGTGCTGCAGTTGCTCAAGCTGCCCGACGGCACCGTGCGCGTGCTGGTCGAGGCCAAGCAGCGGGCGAGCCTGCAGACCTTGCGGCTGGAACCGGGCGCGGGCGGCGAAATGGTGGTCGCGCAGGTCGAGCCGATCGAGCCGATCAGCGTCTCGGGCACCGAAGTGTCCGCGATGATGCGTTCGGTGGTCGAGACGTTTGCCGAATATGCCAAGCTCAACAAAAAGCTCCCGCAAGAAGCCGGCGATGATCTGGGCGATGTGGTCGATGCGGCCGAACTGGCGGATTCGGTCGCCGCGCATATTCAGGCCAAGGTCTCGGATAAGCAGGCGTTGCTGTCCGAAAGCGATCCGCTCAAGCGGCTGGAGATGGCATTCAGCTTCATGGAGGGCGAGCTTGGTGTGCTGCAGGTCGAACGGCGCATCCGCGGCCGGGTCAAGCGTCAGATGGAGAAGACCCAGCGCGAATATTATCTCAACGAGCAGCTTAAGGCGATCCAGTCCGAGTTGGGCGGCGGCGAGGGTGAGGAAGCCAACGAGATCGCCGAACTGCAGGAAAAGATCGAAAAGCTCAAGCTGTCGAAGGAGGCCCGCGCCAAGGCTAATGCCGAGCTCAAGAAGCTTAAGACGATGCAGCCGATGAGCGCGGAAGCGACCGTGATCCGCAATTACCTCGATGTGCTGCTGGGGCTGCCGTGGGGCAAGAAATCCAAGCTAAAAAAGGACATCGCAGCTGCGCAGGCCGTACTCGATGACGATCATTACGCGCTCGACAAGGTCAAGGACCGGATCGTCGAATACCTTGCAGTGCAAACGCGCACCAACAAGCTCAAGGGTCCGATTCTTTGCCTGGTCGGTCCGCCGGGGGTAGGAAAAACCTCGCTCGGCAAATCGATTGCCCGCGCGACCGGGCGCGAATTCATCCGTCAGTCGCTTGGAGGGGTGCGTGATGAGGCCGAGATTCGTGGCCACCGGCGCACATATATCGGTTCACTGCCGGGCAAGATCATCTCCAACCTCAAGAAGTCCGGGGCCAGTAATCCGTTGTTCCTGCTCGACGAAATCGACAAGCTGGGGCAGGATTATCGCGGCGATCCCGCTTCGGCTTTGCTCGAAGTGCTCGACCCCGAACAGAATTCGAAGTTCCAGGATCACTACCTTGAGCTCGACTACGATCTGTCGGACGTGATGTTCGTGTGCACCGCGAACAGCCTCAGCCTGCCGCAGGCGCTGCTCGACCGGATGGAAATCATCCGGCTTGAGGGCTATACCGAGGATGAGAAGGTCGAGATCGCGACCCGGCACCTGCTTGATAAGCAGGTCGAGGCGCACGGGCTCAAGCCCGGCGAATTTACGCTGACCACCGAAGCCCTGCGCGACCTGATCCGCTTTTACACCCGTGAGGCGGGCGTGCGCACGCTTGAGCGCGAGATCGCACGGCTGGCGCGCAAGAGTCTGCGCCAGATCCTCGAAGGCAAGGTGACTTCGGTTACGGTTACCCCCGAAAACCTGGGTGAATTTGCCGGGGTTCGTAAGTTCCGCCACGGGGTTTCGGAAGAAGAACATCAGGTTGGCGCGGTTACCGGGCTCGCCTGGACCGAGGTTGGCGGCGAATTGCTGACGATCGAAAGCGTCACAGTGCCGGGCAAGGGCGGGGTCAAGACCACCGGCAAGCTGGGCGAAGTGATGACCGAGAGCATCCAGGCCGCCTTCAGCTTTGTGAAGGCGCGCAGCCCGGCTTACGGGATCAAGCCGTCGCTGATCGCGCGCAAGGATATTCATATTCACTTGCCCGAAGGCGCAGTGCCTAAGGACGGGCCCTCGGCTGGGGTCGGCATGGTCACCTCGATCGTCTCGACCTTGACCGGGATTCCGGTGCGCAAGGATCTGGCGATGACCGGTGAAGTGACGCTGCGTGGACGCGTGCTGGCGATTGGCGGGCTCAAGGAAAAGCTGCTCGCGGCACTGCGCGGAGGCATCACCACCGTGCTGATCCCCGAGGAAAACCGCAAGGATCTCGCCGAAATTCCGGCCAAGGTGCTCGAAGCGCTCGAGATCATCCCGGTGTCGCACGTCGACGAAGTGCTCGCTCGCGCGCTGACCGAGCCGCTGGTCCCGATCGAATGGAGCGAGGCCGATGATCTGGCGAGCCAGCCTGGTGCCGCAGGGCCAGGCAGCCCGGTTGCGCCGCTCACCGCGCACTGATTCGCGCGCTCTCAATGCCCATGCTGCAATGCGGCATAAGCGCCCGGTGATGCTTAACGCACCAGCACGGGACAAAATGGCGGAAATTCGTGGATAATCTGCGATGAATTGCGCGGTTTGGCTTTGACAGTGCGGATAAAAATCGCTCAATTCTGCGCCAGCTTCACGAGCCGAATCGCGAGTTATACGTAAGCATCCAGAAAGGTGGGGGTTCCCGAAATGAACAAGAACGATCTGATCAGCGCAGTCGCCGATTCAAGCGGTCTGACCAAGAGCGACGCAACCAAAGCGGTCGAGGGCGTTTTCGACGCTATCTCCGGTGCGCTGAAGAGCGGCGACGAAGTTCGCCTGGTAGGCTTCGGCACCTTCTCGGTGGCCAAGCGCAAGGCTTCGACTGGCCGCAATCCGCGGACCGGCGAACCGATGAGCATCAAGGCTTCTTCGCAGCCCAAGTTCAAGGCTGGCAAGGGTCTCAAGGACGCCGTCAACTAAGCTTGACGCGCCGGGTTGCACCGCGCAGCCCAGCACAGCAAATCGCCGCGCTTGGCTTCGGGCAAGCGCGGTTTTTTGTTGACCTGCGCTGAGGAGCAGTCAGGCTTTCTCTTTCAGGGCCAGTGGTGGGCTGGCGAACGACACCAGCTTCGAGAACACCCAGGCCAGCACCAGCGCACTGATCAGCGCCAGCAGCCACACCCAGGTCGCGCGGCCAAGCAGTTCGGATATCCACACCAGTACAGTCAGGTGCACGCAGTAAAGCGGCAGCGAGAACGTGCCGAGCCATTCCAGCACCGGGCGGACGCTGGGGGGCGGAGCGGACATCGCCACCGCCCACAGCATTACCGGCAGGAACAGCACCACAAAGGCCAGATCGCCGTAAATCGTGTTCAGCGGCAGCATCGGTACCAGCATGATCGCGAACACCGGCAAGATCAGCGCCAGCCACCACGGCAGCGCTGGTCCGCGCCGTCCGGCCAAGAATTGGCGCCCGATCCACACCCCCAGCACATACGACCAGCCCACCCGGGGCAGCGCGGTCCACCACGTTGTCCAGGTCGGCGCATCAACCCCCATCGTGTCGGAGCCATGCCCGTGCACGGCATAGACCAGCCAGGCACCCATCACTGCCGCAAGGGGCAGCATCCACCGGGTCGGCACCCGGTGCAGCACTGCGGCGTGCACAAAGTTGGCCAGCAATTCGTAAAACAGCGTCCACTGCGGCCCGTTGAACCGGTAGAACGGCCCGGCGCCGACTAGGCTGGGGATCATCGCCAGATCGAGTGCCAGCCACCACAGCAGCGTCAGCGGGTCGGCCATCCCGATCGCCGCCGCCCGGACCAGCGCCACGCCCGCGCCCACCGCCACCAGTGGCAGCAGGCGCTTGTAACGCACCCACGTAAATTCGATCGCGCCGATTCCAGCGCTGAGTTTCTTTTCGGTCGAGACCGCGAGGACGAACCCGCTGAGCAGGAAAAACAGATCGACGAACAGATAGCCGCGCCCGAAGGGGCCGCCGATCCGGTAGACGATGTCCATGTGGTAGAAAACTACCATGAAGGCGGCGATGCCGCGCAGTCCGTCAAGCTGGACCATTCGCGGGGAATGTGCGCGCGGGCTAGGCTGGGCTGCCTCGTCAGTCATGCTGTGCACCGCTCCCCCTGATTGGGCAGTTACACCAGCATCCGCCGCAAAGATCAATTCGCTGCGTCCATTGGACGATTCGCAGCGTCCACTGGACGATGTCTGCACCAATCCCTATATGCGCGAGCGATGAACCGCATTTTCCTCGCTTTTATGGCCTTGCTCGCAGGGCTCGCCACGCAGGTCGCACCGACCGCGGCCCGGGTGGGCGAGGGTACGCAAATTGGCGCAGCCGCCGATGCGCGTACGCTTGAGCGGCAGGCAGCGGTGCTGGCGACCGCGACAGCGCCGCGCCCGGTTCAGGCTTATGCGCTTCAAACCAAGGCCAGCCAGCCTGCGCTCGGTGCCCAGGCACCGGTGCTTGCGGCAGTCCTGATCGGGATCGACCGCGCGCGCGAATAACGCCCGCCGCAGCGTCACCCGATTGCCAAGCTGCGTGGCTGCACCCTGCATCCCGCGCGGCACATGCCCAGACCCCTTCTAAATTCAGGAAAAGCCCATGATCGGCGCCATTGCCAAGCGTGTATTCGGTTCGTCCAACGACCGTCTCATCAAGAAGCTGGAAAAAACCGTCCAGCAGATCAATGCCTTCGAGCCTATGATTGAGGCGCTCAGCGATGCCGAGCTGACCGCGCAGACCGACAAGTTCCGCGGCCAGCTGGAACAGGGCAAGACCCTTGACGACCTCATGTCCGAGGCTTTCGCCACCGTGCGCGAAGCCTCGAAGCGCGTGCTCGGGATGCGGCACTTCGATGTCCAGATGGTCGGCGGTATGGTCCTCCACCGCGGCGAGATCGCCGAAATGCGCACCGGCGAAGGCAAGACCCTGGTCGCGACGCTGGCGGTTTACCTGAACGCGATTGAGGGCAAGGGCGTCCACGTCGTCACGGTCAACGATTACCTCGCTCGGCGCGACGCCGAATGGATGGGGCAGATTTACAAGTTCCTCGGCCTGACGGTCGGGGTGATCGTCCCCAACCTGTCCGAACCCGAGCGCCGCGAGGCTTATTATTCGGACATCACTTACGCTACCAACAACGAGCTTGGCTTCGATTACCTGCGCGACAACATGAAGCACGATCGCAACGAAATGGTCCACCGGCCGTTCAATTACGCGATCGTCGACGAAGTAGATTCGATCCTGATAGACGAAGCGCGCACGCCGTTGATCATATCTGGCCCGACCGATGACAAGAGCGATCTGTACGTCTCGGTTGACGCAATCGTGAAGCTGCTGGTCCCCGAAGACTACGAGGCGGACGAGAAGACCAAGAACATCACGCTGACCGAAGACGGGCTCGAAAAGGCCGAGCGGATGCTCGAGGACGCCGGACTGCTGGTCGGCTCGAACCTCTACGATATTGAGAATACGCAGGTGGTGCATCATCTCGACCAGAGCCTGAAGGGCGTGGTGATGTTCAAGCGCGACATCGATTATGTGGTCGAGAAAGAAAAGATCATCATCATCGACGAGTTTACCGGCCGCAAGATGGACGGGCGGCGTTGGTCGAATGGGCTGCACCAGGCGGTCGAGGCCAAGGAAGGCGTCCAGATCGAGCCCGAGAACCAGACGATGGCCTCGATCACCTTCCAGAACTATTTCCGGATGTATCCCAAAATCTCCGGCATGACCGGCACCGCCGCGACCGAAGCGGCCGAATTCTTCGACATCTACAAGATGAACGTCGTCTCGATCCCGACCAACGTGGCGGTGCTGCGCGACGATCAGGAAGACGAGTTCTACAAAAATACCGCCGACAAGTTCCAGGCGATTGCCAAGCTGATCGGCGAGCGTGCGCAGGGCGGACAGCCGGTGCTGGTCGGCACCGTTTCGATCGAGAAGAGCGAACTGCTGAGCGAATACCTGACTCAGGAAGGGGTCAAGCACAACGTGCTCAATGCCCGTTTCCATGAAATGGAGGCGCACATCGTGGCGCAGGCCGGGCGGCTGGGTGCGGTCACCGTAGCGACCAACATGGCCGGGCGCGGGACCGACATCCAGCTCGGCGGCAATTTCGAATTCCGCACTGATGACGAATTGCGCGATCTGCCCGAAGGGGCCGAGCGCGACACCGGGATCGAGCGGATCAAGGCCGAGGTTGCGGCTGAACGAGCCCAGGTCCTCGGCGCCGGCGGGCTTTGCGTGATCGGCACCGAGCGCCATGAAAGTCGCCGCATCGATAACCAGCTGCGCGGCCGCTCGGGCCGTCAGGGCGACCCGGGCATGTCGAAGTTTTACCTGTGCCTCGAGGATGATCTGCTGCGTATTTTCGGGCCGGACACGCTGTTCAGCCGGATGATGAATTCGAACCTGGCCGACGGCGAAGCAATCGGTTCGCGCTGGCTGTCAAAGGCGATCGAGACCGCGCAGAAAAAGGTCGAGGCGCGCAACTACGATATCCGCAAGCAAGTGGTCGAATACGACGACGTGATGAACGACCAGCGCAAGGTCATCTACGAACAGCGCGCCGACATCATGGACGCCGACGCCCTCGACGATGTGGTGCAGGACATGCGCCACGATACGGTCAACGCGCTGGTCAGCGATGCCTGCCCGCCGGGATCCTACCCCGAACAGTGGAACATCGACGGGCTTAAGGCGCGGGTGCTCGACGTGCTCGGGATCGACGCTCCGATTGATGATTGGCTGCGCGAGGATGGGATCGAACCCCAGGATATCGAACAGCGGCTGGCTGCGGCGGCTGACGCCAAGATGGCCGACAAGATGGGCGGTGATGCCAGCATCTGGCGGCACGTCGAAAAGCAGATCCTGCTCGAACGGCTCGATCATTACTGGAAAGAGCACCTCGCCACGCTCGATGCGCTGCGCCAGGTAGTGTTCCTGCGGGCCTATGCGCAGAAAACCCCGATCAACGAGTACAAGCAGGAAGCCTTCGGCTTGTTTGAGCGTATGCTTGAGGCGATCCGCGAAGATGTCACCCGGGTCCTGATGCTGAGCGTGCTGCAGATGCCCGAAACCGCACCGCTGCCCGAACTGCCCGATTTCCTGACCGGCCATATCGACA
Source organism: Novosphingobium sp. (assembly GCA_031416535.1). Classification (GTDB taxonomy): domain Bacteria; phylum Pseudomonadota; class Alphaproteobacteria; order Sphingomonadales; family Sphingomonadaceae; genus Novosphingobium. Next base: position 34,572 of record JANOTT010000110.1, read on the forward strand.
GCATCAGCTTCGACGATGCCAGCAATGCGCGCACCCCGGGAGCCGCGGCGATGATGGGCGCGCTGGGCACCGGCGCCGCAGTGCTGGCTGCACCGGGCCAAGGCAATCCTTATGCCGAGATGGGACTGTCCCGCAATGCCCCATGCCCGTGCGGATCGGGTGAGAAATACAAGCATTGCCACGGTGCCGCCGGGTAAGCACCCCGCATGACCTGGCTGCCACCGGCTTTTCTGGCGACCGCGCTGCTTTATGCCTCGGTCGGGTTCGGCGGCGGCTCGACATACAGCGCGCTGCTCTCGCTTGCGCAGTTCGATTACCGGCTGCTGCCGATTGTCAGCCTAGCCTGCAATGTCGTGGTGGTCAGCGGCAGCACAGTGCGGTTTGCGCGCGCAGGCGTGGTGCCGTGGCGGCGGGCGCTGCTGCTCGCGCTGATTGCTGCGCCGCTGGCCTTGCTGGGCGGGCTGACCCCGATCAAGCAGTCGACTTTTCTGGTGCTGTTAGGGCTGAGTTTGATCGCCGCCGGGCTGGCGCTGTTCATTCCGCGTGCGGCGGAGTCCGAAGAAAAACCGCTGCCGCTGGCGCGGTGGATGCCATTGGCGGCCGCGCCGCTGGGCTACCTCGCCGGGCTGGTCGGGATTGGCGGCGGCATTTTCCTTGCGCCGCTGCTGCATTATACCCGCTGGGCCGGCGCGCGGACGATCGCCGCCACCACCAGCCTGTTCATCCTGATTAACTCGCTCAGCGGGCTGGGCGGCCAGCTCTCCAAAAACGGTATCGGCGTGTTTGGCGCGGCGCTTGGGGACGCCCTGCCGCTGCTGATCGCGGTGGTGGTGGGCGGACAGCTGGGCAGCGTGCTGGCGCTGCGCTGGTTGCCCGAGCGGATCATCCGTGCGCTAACCGCCGCGCTGACGCTCTGGGCCGGCGGGCAATTGCTTTACCGGCAGTGGTTCTGACGCTGCGCCTAGAGAAAATTGTTCGGCCAGATCATCGTGCGCCACATATGCGCCGCCGGGCTGTCATCATACCCCAGGCCATCGGCTGGCTGGCAAAAATGCCGCCCGATAATGTCGGTAAAAATCCCGGGATCGACCGGGTCGGTATCGTCGAAGAAATAGACATCGTTCAACGTCACCACCCGCGCGGACATGTACCAGCGGTGATCGCGCGCATGCTGGGCATCGCGGCGGAGATATTCGGGCAAGCGGTAATCGGTGCCGAAAAACCGGTCGTAACTTTCGGGATAGACATAGCCCACCGCCGGATCGGGCACATAGCGCAGCGCCTGGTGGTATTTGATTGCCCAGGCCACTTCCTCATCGACATAAGGCGCGACAAGCTGCGCGCTCCAATAGCCGTGATCGGGACGGATCAGGCAACCGTTGGAAATATCGTGGAGTAGGCAGGCCAGCACGATCTTCTCGTCATGACCATCATCGAGCGCGCGTTTGCCGCTGGCGAGCAGGTGCTGCACGGTAAAATCGCCGAACCGGAGCTTGAAGAAATCGAGCAGCGTGGGCCGTTCTGGCATGCGCGGCAGCGCTGGATTATCGCCCATCATCATTACCGTGCCGCCGCCCAATTGCGCCATGATCGCAGGTTCGGGATCGCTGGTGCCGGTGCCCACCCAGCCGATTGGGGAGGGCAGAATCAGCCGCTCGCGTCCGTCTTGCGGCCAGGTCTGGTTAGCGGGCGCGGCGGCAGGATGCTGGCACATCCGGGCCTTGTGTCACCCTTGGCAGGGCAAGGCAACGCGGCCCGGCTGCGGTTTGAAAAAAATGGCTCCCCGAGTTGGATTCGAACCAACGACCAAGTGATTAACAGTCACCTACTCTACCGCTGAGCTATCAGGGAGCGGTCCTTGCGGACAGGTCAGCGCCTATAACAGCGCGGACGCATTTGGCAAGCCGGTGTAGCTCAAAATTGGAACTGTTCGGCAAAGATGCGTTCCTCAAGCGTTTTGCCGGGATCGAACAGCAGAGTTAGTTGCTGCTCGCGTGCCACGTGGACCTTCACCACCTGAATATCGCGCAGTTCCTGCTGGTCGGCCACCGCCGCCACCGGGCGCTTGTCGGCCTCCAGCACGCGAAATTCGATTTCGTAGTGATCGGGGATGATCGCGCCGCGCCAGCGCCGCGGCCGAAACGGACTGATCGGGGTCAGCGCCAGCATGTTAGAGCCAAGCGGCAGAATCGGGCCGTTGGCCGAAAGATTGTAGGCCGTTGATCCGGCCGGGGTAGCCACCAGAATACCATCGCAAAACAGTTCGGGAATGCGGACCTTGGCATTCACCGAGATCTCCAGCCGCGCGGTCTGCCGGGTTTCGCGCAGGAGTGAGACTTCGTTGATCGCAGAAAACGTATGCTGCTCGCCGCTGCCGGTGGTGGCCGTCATTTGCAGCGGGGTGACTGCCAGCGGCTTGGCCCGCGCCACCCGTTCGGCCAGCGCGCGGCTGCTTTTGGGGCGGTTCATCAGGAAACCGATCGTGCCCAGATTGATCCCATATGCCGGGATCACCCGCCCGGCGTCGAGCATCTGGTGCAGCACGTGCAGCATTTGCCCATCGCCGCCGATCACCACCGCCACTTCGGCTTCGTCCAGTGGCACGAAATCGTGTTCCTGGTGCAGCATGGCGGATGCTTCCTGCGCGCGCGGGGTGTCCGAAACCAGCAAAGCGAGGCGGTGTTGCTTGGGCATGACGCGGTCATAGGGGATGCGCGGGCCGCTTGGCAATTGGCGGCGCGCCAAGGACGATTTGGTCAAACACTTTGGTAGGATGGTTCGTGCTAAGGCGGCTGCCATGAAAACTGTGCCAACTCCCGATGCGCCTGCGCGCAGCGATGCCCTGACCGGCCTTGCCGGGCGCGACGCCGCGGCCGCGCGGCTGGACGAGTGGTTTGCGCGCGGTGAGCGGGTGCACGCATTGCTGGTCGGACTAAAGCGCTTCGATGCAGTCAATTTGGCTTACGGAAAAGCCGCCGGTGATGCCGCACTGGTCGAGGTGGCGCAGCGGCTCAGGCACTTCGCCGCAGAGGAATTAGACGGTCTGTGGCTGGCAGCGCGCGGCGGGGGCGGGCAGTTTCTGCTGCTCGCGACCGAGCCGTGCAGCCGCAAGCGCTGGCAGCTCGCCGCCGGGCAATTGCTCGATGCCCTGGCGCGCCCGATTGCTACCGCTTGGGGTACGCTGCGGCTAAGCCCGCGCGCGGCGCTGCTGCGCGGGATTGAGGGCGAAAGCGCGGGCTCGGTGCTCGACCGGCTGGGGCAAGCGCTCGATAGCACGATGGCGCAACCCGGACGGCGGCTGCTGTGGGCCGATGGTGAGGCGACCCGGGTTGGCCTCAGTGCGGCGCAGCTCGAAGCCGATCTGCTGCGCGCGCTCGATCTGGGTGAAATCGAAGTGGTTTATCAGCCGCAATTTGCCTGTGCCGACGACCGGCTGGTCGGGGCCGAGGCGCTGGCGCGGTGGAACCATCCCAAGCTGGGCCGGGTTGGCGCGGGCGCATTGTTTGCCATCGCCGAGCGCGCCGATCACGTGCCGCAGCTGTCGCAGCACATCGCGCGGCTGGCGTTGACCACCGGCGCGCGTTGGCCGCTGGATCTGCGGCTGTCGCTTAACGTCACCCCGAACGATCTGGCCAGCGCTGACTATGCGGGCCAGTTCGCAAAACTGCTGACGCAAACGGGCTTTGCGCCGTGGCGGCTGACGCTTGAAGTGACCGAACAAGTGCTGCTGGGCGATGCCGCGCAGGCCGCCGAGGTGTTGGGAAAACTGGCCGCGCAGGGCGTGCGCATCGCGCTTGACGATTTTGGCGCGGGGTTCTGCAACTTCCGTTACCTCAAGCTGCTGCCGCTGCAATATTTGAAGCTGGACCGCTCGATGATCGACGGCGTGGTCAGCGATGCGCGCGATCTGGCGGTGCTCCGCGCGATCATCGCGATGGCTGGTGCGCTGGACCTGAAGGTCATCGCCGAGGGGGTGGAAAGCGAAGCCCAGCGGCTGCTCGCGGTAAGCGAAGGCTGCACGTTTTATCAGGGGTTTCTGCGCGCCCAGCCGATGAGCGCGGCGGAGTTTTTGGAATTGGCGGTTAGCGGCGCATGACCCGGACCAAACTTTTGAACTTGCTGGGCACCATCATGCTTGCGGGATGCGGCCAATCGGTCGCGATCGGCGGCCGACAGGGCAACGATTCGGTGCAGTATCTTGAACCCAGTGGCGGGGGCGGAGCGAAAGTGCGGGCAATGGGAATCTTTCGGGCAAGTTACGACCAGATTAAAGATATTCCCGTCGAGGTGGCCATCACGATCGAGCCACAGGGACGCGAGGGAATATACCTCGCGCTAGCTTCGTATTATCCGGTGCGCTGGCGGATTACGGGCGCTGGCGCAAATTCGGTCAAGGGCGTTTACCTCGCTGGATATCACGGCAGCAGCCTGACTGGGTTGAGCAACGTGAAAGTTCAGAACCTGTCGGGCATTCCATCGCGGCGGATCGATGACACGCCGCCGCCCGGCGGCTGGGGATCGTCGAACGGCTCGCGCTCGCCGGTGCCATGTGCGGTCGATCTGGGCAGCTCGCGCAGCCCTTGCGTTGAAGCCGAAGACTTTATCGCTAATGCCGAGCGACTGCTTGGGGCAAAACTCGGCAGCTTCACCGGGATCGATCAGGCGGGCAGCTTCACCATTAAAGCTTTGCATTAGCCTTTTTCGCGATCGCGCTCAGGCCTTTGGTTAGTTGGAACAAGCCGTTGAGCCGCGCCTCGGCGCTGCTCCAGGCGCGGGTCACGGCGATCTTGCTGTCTGGGCGCAGCTTGATCGTGCCGGCCAGCCGCTCGGCGTAAGCGATCAGCCCGGCAGGATCGACGAACTTGTCACCGTGGAAGCTGACCAGCGTGCCCTTGGCGCCGACGTCGATCTTTGAAATGTTGGCGATGATCGCTTGCCGCTTGATCTCGATCAGCTTGATCAGGTTGGTGGTCGGTGCGGGCAAAGGTCCGAAGCGGTCGATCATCTCGGCCGACAGGCTCTCGATCTCAGCCGAATCCTCGGCATCGTTGAGGCGGCGGTACAGCGCCATCCGCACTGCCAGGTCGGGTACGTATTCCTCGGGGATCATAATCGGCGCATCGAGCGTGATCTGCGGCGAAAGCGAACTGCGTTCGCGGGCTAGCCCCAGTTCGCCAGCCTTGGCTGCCAGGATCGCGTCTTCGAGCATCGACTGGTACAGTTCGAAGCCAACCTCGCGAATGTGCCCAGATTGCTCGTCGCCCAGCAGGTTGCCCGCACCGCGGATGTCAAGATCGTGGCTGGCGAGCTGGAACCCCGCGCCGAGGCTGTCAAGATCGCCGAGCACCTTGAGCCGCTTCTCGGCGACCTCGGACAACTGGGTATCGACCGGCGTGGTCAGATAGGCATAGGCGCGCAGCTTCGAGCGCCCGACCCGCCCGCGCAGCTGATACAGCTGGGCCAAACCAAAGCGATCGGCGCGGTGGATGATGATCGTGTTGGCGCTGGGGATGTCGAGCCCGCTTTCAACGATGGTGGTCGAGAGCAGCACCTCGTAGCGCTTGTCGTAAAACGCGCTCATCCGCTCTTCCACCTCGCTCGCCGCCATCTGGCCGTGCGCGGTTACCGCGCGGACTTCGGGCACGGTGTCACGCAGCCATTGCTCGACCGCTTCCATATCGGCAATCCGCGGCACAACGATGAAACTCTGCCCGCCGCGGTGGTGCTCGCGCAGCAGCGCCTCGCGCATCACCATCTGGTCCCATTCCATCACATAAGTACGCACCGCCAGCCGGTCGACCGGCGGGGTTTGAATCGTCGACAGCTCGCGCAGTCCTGACATTGCCATCTGTAGCGTGCGCGGGATCGGGGTGGCGGTCAGCGTCAGCATGTGGACATTGGTGCGCAACGCCTTGAGGGTTTCCTTGTGATTGACCCCAAACCGCTGTTCTTCATCAACGATTACAAGGCCAAGCTGCTTAAAGTTCAGGCTTTTTGCGAGTAGGGCATGGGTGCCGATGACAATGTCGACCGTGCCGTCAGCCAGCCCAGCCTTGGTCGCCTTGGCCTCCTTGTCGCCGACCAGCCGCGATAGCCGCCCGACCTTGAGCGGGAACCCGCCGAACCGCTCAGTGAACCCGCTGAAATGTTGACGTGCCAACAAAGTTGTTGGCGCGATCACCGCAACTTGCTGCCCGCCCATCGCCGCGACGAACGCGGCACGCAGCGCCACCTCGGTCTTGCCAAAACCGACATCGCCGCAAACCAGCCGGTCCATCGGGCGCCCGGCCGCCAGATCGGCCAGCACATCGTCGATCGCAGCGTCCTGATCGTCGGTTTCCTGCCACGGGAATTTTTCGACAAACTGATCATAGCTGGTCTGCTCGGGCTCGAGCACCGTGGCGGTGCGCAGCGCGCGCAGCGCCGCGGTCTTAAGTAATTCGTGCGCAATCGCGCGGATCCGCTCTTTCAGGCGGCTCTTACGCTTTTGCCAACCTTCGCCGCCGAGCCGGTCGAGCGCGGTAAATTCGTTGTCGCTGCCATAGCGGCTAAGCACGTCGAGGTTCTCGACCGGGACGTACAGCTTGTCGCCCCCGGCATAGGCCAGCATCACGCAGTCGTGCGGGCTTTGCCCGACCGGGATCGATTGCAAGCCGCCGTAGCGCCCGATCCCGTGCTCCAGATGCACTACCAGATCGCCCGGAGTCAGCGCGGCCAGTTCGGCGAGGAAGGCGTCGGCGCCCTTGCGGCGTTTTTTGCGCCGGACCAGCCGGTCACCCAGGATGTCCTGCTCGGTGACCAGCTCGATCTCACCGTTTGAGAACCCGTTTTCGAGCGGTAGCACCAGCGCCACCGGTACGCCCTTGGCGGCCAGGCCCAGCGCTTCCTGCCAGCTATCGGCCATGACCGGGGCGGGGCGCACGGCTTCGCCCAAAATCGCCGCGATCCGCGCGCGGCTGCCTTCGGAATAGGCCGCGATCAGTACCTTTTTGCCCTGCGCCGCTTGGCCGGTGAGGTAGCGCGCGGCAGCCTCGTAAACATTGTCACCGCGCGCGCGTTCGGGGGCGAAATCGCGCCCGCTGGCGAACCCGGCGTCGATCACCCTGGCGCTTGCGGGCTGCGCAAAAATATCGGTGCGGTGGACCGGATGATCATTGAACTGCGCGTCGAGTTCTGCGCGGGTCAGATACAGCGCGGCGGGTTCCAGCGGGCGGTAGCTGCCTGCGGTCTTGCCCGAAGTTTCGGTGCGCGAGGCGAAGTAGTCGGCAATATCGCCCAGCCGTTCGTCGGCCGAGCCCAGCGCAGCACTGTCGATCAACATCAGGTCACGCGCGCTCAGATGATCGAACAGCGTGACCAGCCGGTCCTCGAACAGCGGCAGCCAGTGCTCCATCCCGGCCAGCCGCCGCCCGTCGCTGACCGCTTGGTACAGCGGGTCGGAGGTGGCATTTGCACCGAATTGCTCGCGGTAGCCGCTGCGGAACCGCTTGACGCTGTCTTCGTCGAGCAGCGCCTCGCTGGCGGGGAGTAGCAAATGCTCGGACACGGTGCCGGTCGAGCGCTGGGTGTTTGGATCGAACAGCCGCAGCGTCTCCAGCTCGTCACCGAAGAAATCGAGCCGCAGCCCGCTGTCCAGCCCCGAGGGGAAAATATCGAAGATCGACCCGCGCACCGCATATTCGCCCGCGTCGGCGACAGTATCAGTGCGGCTGTAGCCTTGCCGCTGGAGCAGCGCGATCAGGCTCTCACGCCCGATCTCCATACCGGGTTTGAGCAACCGTACGTTCTCACGAACCCGGAACGGCGTGACCACCCGCTGCAACACGGCGTTGATCGTGGTGACCAGCAGTTGCGGTCCGGCGTGTGCGCTTTGCAAGCGGTGCAGCGCCGACAGTCGCCGCGCACTGATCGACAAGGCCGGGCTGGCACGATCATAGGGCAGGCAGTCCCACGCCGGGAACGATAGCACTTCCAGTTCGGGTGCGAAAAACGCCGCGCTGTCGGCAATCCCCTGCATCGCGGCTTCGTCCGGCGCGATAAACACGGCGCGGCTGGTGGCCGCGCGCGCCAGATCAGCGAGCACCAGCGACTGCGCTCCGCGTGCCAGCGAAGCCAGAGTCAGCGGGGTTGTGGCAGAAAGAATTTTTGAGAAGTCAGGCATCAAACACGCATAAACAAAAGCCCCGCGCGGCCTTCGACAAACTCAGGCTGAACGGGGTTGAGTGGATTGGAGAGACCCCCATACCCGCTCATGCTGAGCTTGTCGAAGCACACGCGCTGCAATTACCCAGACTTTTTTCAACGCGGAATTTCTACAAAATCGAGTTTGCGGAATGCATCCATCAGCGGCCCGGCATAGCGCGCGGGAACATCCTGCGTGCCCAGCGCCCACGCCATAATCTCGACATCGTCCTCATCGAGAAGCGCCTCGAACCAGCCCATCGCGGCCCCGTCCCACCCGCCATGATGCCTATCGAAGAAGCACCCGATCATGAAGTCAGCCTCTCTGGTTCCGCGATGCCAAGCACGGAATTTGAGGCGGCCGAGGCGGTCTGCGGGTTGCATCGGCCTCGCCGCTAAGCTGCAACGGGGCCGATGGCAAGCGGTCAATCGGATTGGTGCAGAGCTGCAATCAGTTCGCTTGGCTGGCGTCCGGCCATCGACTTGTTTACCTCGCCCAGCAAAGCCTGTTCGGTCTGCTTGTGATAGTGCTTGCGCAGTTCGCCCAAGGTGCGCGGCGCGGCGAATATGACCAAATCAGTCAATTTATGCCCCAGCACCTGCTGGTTAAGCCATTCTGCAGCAGCGATCGCGTGGGCGTCTTCATCGGCTTGGTGACCGCCAGGGTTACCCGAACTCGAATGGTGACTGCCGGCCGAGTGGTTGCTCGAATCGAGCTTTGGACTGTCTTCAGGACTTAGTTCCGGCTCCGCTTCGCTGCCAATGTTGCGATAAAGCTCGAAGGTGTTGCCGTCGATCACTGCGATCACGGTTCCGGTTGGTAACAACATGCTCTTCTCCTTGGCTTTCGCGCCCAGATTCCGGCAACCGGAAAGGCTGGCTCATCTGCTCAATCATTTTAGCGCCAGAAAGTTCCGCTTGATCGGCACAGTAGTATGACAGCATGATCAGGGGTGCGTGGGCTTGGAGGTGCGCGAAGCCGAGCGGATGATGGCCGGCAAGCTAAGCGGCCACGAATGGGGGGCGGGACACGTGAATTCTGACGACAAGGATTTCGCTGCGCTGGAACTGGCCGCGCGGCTGGGCGCTGAGTACCGGCGTAAAGTTGCAAATGCGGCGACATTTCCGGTGGCCAGCTACGCCGAAATTCTCGCTCGCTTTGACCGTCCGGTGCCCGATGAAGGGACCGATGGGTTGACCGCGATCAAGGAACTGGCGGCAGGTGCGAGCGACGGGTTGCGCCCGATTGTCGGTCCGCGCTTTTATGGCTGGGTCAACGGACATTCGCATCCCGCTGGGGTGGCGGCAGACTGGCTTACTTCGGCCTGGGGGCAGAACTGCGCAGGCATTGCGATGACCCCGGCTGGCGCCGCGGTGGAGGCAGTGGCGGCGCGCTGGTTGCTCGAACTGCTCGACCTCCCCAGCGAGTGCTCAGTCGGGCTGGTTTCAGGGGCGACCATTGCCAACTTTGTCGGCCTGGCCGCCGCGCGTGGTGAATTGCTGCGCCGGGCCGGGTGGAATGTCGAAGATGATGGGCTTTATGGGGCGCCGCCGCTGCGAGTGCTGATCGGAGCCGATGCCCATACCACTGTATTTTCTGGTTTGCGGTATCTTGGGCTTGGAGCGAAGCAGGTCGAGACGATTGCCACCGACGATCTGGGGCGGATGTTGCCGGATGCCGTCGAACAAGCGCTGCGCAGCAGCAGCGATCCCGCGATCGTCATCAGCCAGGCCGGGCAAATCAACACCGGGGTTAGCGATCCTTTTGCCGAAATCGTGCCAATGGTGCGCGCGGCGGGCGGCTGGTTGCATGTCGATGGAGCGTTTGGACTGTGGGCCCGCGCCAGCGAAAAGCATCGGCATTTGCTCGACGGGGTTGAGGGCGCGGATTCGTGGGCGACCGATGGGCACAAGTGGTTGCAGACGCCCTATGATTGCGGCTTTACCATCGTCCGGCATGAAGCTGCACATCGCGCGGCGATGGATATGGAGGCGAGCTACCTTAGCAAGCTCGGCTCGGGCGAACGTCATCCGGGCGCCTATGTGCCCGAACTGTCTCGCCGCTCTCGCGGGTTCGCGGCCTGGGCGATGATGCGGCGGCTGGGCCGGGCCGGGATCGCACAGATGGTCGATGAAGACGTGCGGATTGCGCAATACCTCGCGCGCGGGCTCGGGGAAATCAATGGGGTCACCGTGATTAACCAGCCCGAGCTTAACCAACTGGTGGTCAGCTTCGGCGCAGGAAGTGACCCCGCGGAGTGTGATTGCCTGACCTTGGCGACGGTTGAGCGGATCCAACAGGATGCCGTGGCCTTTATGGGCGCAGCGCTGTGGCGCGGCCGCTGGGTCATGCGGGTTTCGGTGTGCTCAATCGCCACTACCACCGAGCACGCCGACATCACCATCGCGGCAGTGCGCGATGCGTGGCACAACGTGCGGGAGGGCCGTTGATGCCAAGCGGCGGCCGGTTAGCGTCAGACCGTGCCGGAATGGCGGCGCGCGCTGGAACTATCGTGGCAAGCCAAGCGTTTATATCCTGAAACCTGACCAGGAGACTAGCCATGATCGAGCTTTGCAAACTGCCTTACGCTTATTCCGCGCTCGAGCCGGTGATCTCCGTCGCAACGCTGAAGCTGCACCACGACAAGCATCATGCAACCTACGTGAAAAAGACCAACGAGCTGGCCGAAGCAGCTGGACTTGATGATCTTTCGCTTGAAGAAATTGTACGTCAGGCCAAGGCCAAGGATAACAAGAAGCTTTACAACAACGCCGCACAGGCATGGAATCACGAATTTTTCTGGCAGTCGATGGTTGGTGAGCGAAGCAAGCCGATCGACGACCTAGCGGATTCAATCGAAGCCGCTTTCGGCGATCTTGCCACGCTCAAGGCCAAATTCGTGGCCGAAGGTACCAACCATTTCGGCTCGGGCTGGGTGTGGTTGGCGATGACGGGCGACGCACTTAAAGTGGTTTCGACCCATGACGCCGACGATCTGCTGACCGCCAGCGGCGATGTCCCGCTGCTGGTCTGCGATCTGTGGGAACACGCCTATTACCTCGATCACCACAATGACCGCGAGGCATTCCTGGGCAAATGGTTCGACACGCTGGCCAACTGGGAGTTTGCTGCGGCGCAGCTTGCCGAGGCAAAGCAGGGCCAGCCTGGGTTCATTTACCCGGCGATGGCCGGCGAGCACGTTTGAGGCAACCGCTCGCGGCCGACCTCCGAATTGCCGCCGCTCCCCCGTCACGGCGGCAAACGCTCTTGGCAAGCGTGCGAGTTTGCGGCTTATGAAGCGCGATGCGCCCCGAACGGCTCAACCCTCTGTTTGTCCCGGCTGACAGCCTCAAAGGCGTCGGCGCGACCTTGGCGCGCCCGCTGGAGCGGCTCGGGCTGACCCGGCTCAAGGATTTTATCTACCATTTGCCGGATCGTTTCGTTGAACGCCGTGCGGTGGCGGACCTCGACGCGGCCAGCGTTGGCGAAAACATCGTGATTGCGCTCTCTTCAGTCGAATACCGCGCCGCGCCGGGGCGCGGCCCGCTGCGGGTGCTGGCCAGCGATGCGGCGGGTAATATCTGTGCGGTTACCTACTTCGGGCGCAATTCGGGTTGGGGCAAGAAGCAGCTCCCCCTGGGCGAATCCCGCTGGGTCGCCGGAAGGCTCGAGCAGTATGGGCAGATGCTGCAGATCGTTCACCCAGATCATGTCGCCGAGGACAGCGCGGCCATGCTGGGGCAATTGATCGAGCCGGTCTATCCGCTGTCCGAAGGATTGACCCAGGGGCGCACCGCCGCATTGATCCAGCAGGCGCTTGAGGGCGTGCCCGAACTGCCCGAATGGATCGAGCCGGGGCTGGCTGATAAAATGCACTGGCCGCATTGGCGCGACGCTCTGCTGCTCGCGCACAAGGGCGATCACGTCGCGGCGCGCGACCGGCTGGCCTATGACGAATTGCTGGCGAACAGTCTGGCGCTGCTCTTGGTCAAGAACGCCAACCGCGCGCACGTCGGTACGCCGCTGGTCGGCGACGGTCGGCTGCGGGCGCGGCTCAACCTGCCGTTTGCGCTGACCGGGGCGCAGCGCCGTTCGATTGCCGAGATTGAGGGCGATCTGGCGCAATCCGCGCCGATGTTGCGGCTGCTGCAAGGCGATGTTGGCTCGGGCAAGACCGCAGTGGCGGTGGAGGCGATGTTGATTGCGGTCGAGGCCGGAGCGCAGGCCGCGTTGCTCGCCCCGACCGAAATCCTTGCCCGTCAGCACTATGAGACGATCCGCCGGATGCTAGCTCCGACCGGGGTTACCGTGGCGCTGCTGACCGGACGCGACAAAGGCCGCGCGCGCGAGGCGATTTTGATGGGGCTGGTCGATGGCAGCATCCAGATCGCGATCGGCACGCATGCGATTTTTCAGGATGCGGTGGCTTATAAGAACCTGGCGTTGGTGGTGATCGACGAGCAGCACCGGTTCGGGGTCAGCCAGCGGTTGATGCTGGCGCAAAAGGGCAAGCGCACCCCGCATTGCCTGGCGATGACCGCCACTCCGATCCCGCGCACGCTCACCTTGGCTCAATACGGCGAGATGGACGTGAGCCGGATCGACGAGATGCCCCCCGGGCGCCAGCCGATCGACACCCGCGTGGTCGCGCTTGAGCGGTTGGGCGACGTGATTGGCGCCCTCGACCGGCATCTGGCCAGTGGTAGTCAGGCCTACTGGGTTTGTCCGATGGTGCGCGAACTTGAAACCCAGGACAATGCCGCCGCCGAAGCGCGCTATGCCGAACTGAAAGCGCGGTTCGGCGAGACCGTGGTGCTGGTCCACGGGCAGCTTCGGCCCGAGGCGAAAGATGCGGCGATGGAGCGGTTCGTGCGCGGCGAAGCGCGGCTGCTGGTGGCAACCACGGTGATCGAGGTTGGTGTCGATGTTCCCGCCGCGACGCTGATGGTGATCGAACAGGCCGAACGGTTTGGGCTGGCGCAGCTTCACCAGTTGCGCGGGCGGGTCGGGCGCGGAACGGAACAGAGCACTTGCTTGCTGCTGCGAAGTGGCACCTTGAGCGAAACTGCGCGCGAACGGTTGGCCTTGATGCGCGAAACACAGGACGGTTTTCGGCTTGCGGAGGAAGATTTGCGGCTGCGCGGCGGGGGTGAACTGCTCGGCACCCGGCAATCGGGCGATACCCCATTCCGCGTGGCCAATCTCGAGCAGATCCAGCGGTTGCTGCCGGTAGCGCACGACGATGCACGGTTGCTGATCGATCGCGATGGCGGGTTGAGAGGCGCGCGCGGCGAAGCTGCCCGGTTGTTGCTTTATCTGTTCGAACGCGATTGGGGCGTGCAGCTGCTACGCGGCGGCTAAGGAAAAAACCGCCACAGCACCCAGAGGGCTTAATCCTAACGGGGCAACTGTGGCGATTCTCACTCCACTCGCGGGGAGTTACGGCATTAAAACCGTGGACTCAGGCGTTGACCACAGCGAGCTGCGCGGGCGGCAAGCCAGACGCTTCGAGCTGTGCCATCAAATTTTCCTTGCGCGCCAACATCGCATCGCGCAGCGCGACGAGGTCAACTTCAGCGTTGCGAGCCTGCGCGAACATGCCCTTGCCGGCTTCTTCCTCTTCCTTGACATGGTGCTTGATGTCTTCGGCCAGCACGGTCACCTTGGCATCGTAGAACGCATCATTTGGACTGCCGGCCAAAATATCGTTAATCAAAACTTTGGCGCCATCATGTTCGACATAAGCCTCGTTCAAGAGGTCCTCATCGATTTTTTCTTTGAGCGCGGGATAAAACAGCTCTTCTTCGATCATGGCGTGGATTTTAAGCTCATTACAGACTTCTTCTGCAATCTTTTGCTTGGCTGATCCGCTCGCCTTTTCAAATTTTTCAAACAGTCCCTCGGCCTTGCGATGGTCTGCTTTCAGCAGCGCGATCGCATCGGTATAAGTTTCGGTTTTCATGGGCTCGCTCCTGCACTTTTGCGCGTTTTCAGAGGGTGCAACAACAACGACAAATCACTGCAATGGTTCCAGCTGTTGTGAAAAATCAAACCGACAAACGACTAGTCAGGCCCTGCTCCGACTGGACCTCTGGCGCGCGCGGGCCTTGCAGGCCGCGGGCTTGTGGTGCAACCAGCGCGGCCATGGTTGCCAGCACCTTCGAACTGTTCAAGATCGGCGTGGGTCCATCGTCGTCGCACACCATGGGGCCGATGACCGCTGCCGCCGATTTTGTGGCAGCGCTGGGCGATGACTTGCCCGGCGTGGCGCGGATCGAAGTGCGGCTTTATGGTTCGCTTGCGCTGACCGGAAAGGGCCACGCCACCGACCGCGCACTGCTGCTCGGGCTGTCGGGCGAGCGGCCCGCTACCATTTGCCCCGATGCCGCCGATGCCATGGTCGCGGCGATCCGCCAATCGGGGCGACTGCGCCTCAATGGCGTATCCGAGATCCTGTTGGACGAAAGCCGCGATCTGTTGTTCCTGCAGCGGGAACGCTTGCCCGGGCACAGCAACGGCATGCACTTTGCCGCCTTGCGCGCCGATGGCAGCCTGATCGCCGAACGAACCGCCTATTCGATTGGCGGCGGAGCGGTGGTGACCGCCGAAGCGATGATCCGCAACAGCCCTGGCGAAGGCGTTTGGGACGCGCCGTTTCGGTTCAGTTCGGGCGATGAATTGCTCGCGCAGTGCCGGGCCAATGGGCTGACCATCGCGCAATTGATGCGGCGGAACGAGGAATCGCTCCATTCGCCTACTGAAATCTCGGCCCGGCTGGACGCGCTGCGCCAGGCGATGAACGCCTGCATCGAACGCGGCATGGTGCAGGGCGGCGAACTGCCCGGCGGGCTGGCGGTCAAACGCCGCGCGCCGACCATCCTGGCCATCCTGCGCGACCGGCAGGAGCGCGCGCTGGCCGATCCGCTCTCGGTGATCGACTGGATCAACCTATGGGCGCTGGCGGTCAATGAGGAGAACGCCGCCGGGGGCCGGGTGGTCACCGCGCCGACCAATGGCGCGGCCGGAATCGTCCCGGCGGTGCTGCGGTATTACGAGCGCTTCGCCCCCGGCGCCTGCACCGCCGGGGCCGAGGATTTCCTGCTCACTGCCGCCGCGATCGGCTCGCTGTTCAAGGAAAACGCTTCGATCTCGGGCGCTGAAGTCGGCTGCCAGGGCGAAGTCGGGGTGGCCTGTTCGATGGCCGCGGCCGGCCTGGCGGCGGCGCTCGGCGGGACCCCCGAGCAGGTCGAGAATGCGGCCGAGATCGGGATGGAGCACAACCTTGGGCTGACCTGCGATCCGGTTGGCGGGCTGGTCCAGGTGCCATGTATCGAGCGCAACGCGGTCGGCTCGATCAAGGCGGTCGAAGCGGCGCGGCTGGCGCTGCTGGGCGACGGGACGCACCGCGTCAGCCTTGATCAGGTGATCGAGACGATGCGCAAGACCGGGCTCGACATGAACGAAAGATACAAGGAGACCTCGCTGGGCGGACTGGCGGTCAATGTGGTCGAATGCTGATGGGTGCTGCGCCGATCCAGCGGCTGCTGGGCGATATCAACGGCACCCTACTGCTCCATGACAGAGCCTGCCCAATGCGCGTGTGATCGCGGTCTGCAAGCTGACCGCGCGCGGCGCTGCGGTCTCGTTGATAGCGGCCCAGCCGTCGGTGAGGATAGTACCGATCGCAGAGCAATTTGGCTAGAGCGGACCCTTCGGGGCGTTCAATGGCGGGACGATTCTTACTGTGGAGGGGGCCGAACTGTGCGCAGCGCAAGTGCCGTCAGCACTCGCGGCGCAGATGTTAGACCTGTATGCCGAGGCCAGAGTGACCATCTGGCTGGTTGCCGCCGATCGCTGGCTGAGCAGCGACCTGGCCGATCCGCACTCCCCGCGCGAGGTGCTGTCATCGGGATTGAAACCTGATCAACTGCTCAGCATCGCCGCGTTTCCTCGATGCCGCCGACGAGCGGGTCGCGGTGTGCGATGACCCGGCCGCGATGGACGCGCTGGAGACACGGGTGAGCAAACTGGTCGGCAAGACTGCCACCTTGGTTCGAACGCAGGACTACTATCTTGATTGAACGGGCTTGTGTTGCCGCGCATGGCGAAAAAATGATTGGTCGGGGAAAGAGGATTCGAACCTCCGGCCCCTGCCTCCCGAAGACAGTGCTCTACCAGGCTGAGCTATTCCCCGACCGATCGTTCACCCCCATAGAACCGTTTGGCGCAAGCAGGGGTGAGGCAGGAGCGCGCCTATAAGGGGCGATGTGCGGGGTGGCAAGCAGGCAATCTCACGCTAACGTGGCTTTCATGGCCAGCGTTGCGATTCCCTTCGATTCTTCCCGAGAACCCCATTGGGAATGGCAGTATCTCGACCTGATGCGCCGGATCTGGACGGCGGGAGACGAGCGGATCGACCGCACCGGGGTCGGCACGCGCTCGGTTTTCGGGGCGCAAATCCGGTTTGATCTGGCGGGCGGGGCGATGCCGCTGATCACCACCAAGCGGGTGTACTGGAAGACTGCGACGCGCGAATTTTTGTGGTTTTTGACTGGTGATACCAACATTCGGGCGCTGTGCGAACAAGGCGTGCAGATCTGGACCGACTGGCCGCTCGATCGTTTTCGCAAGGAGAGCGGCGAGCAGATTTCGCGCGAAGATTTCTCGGCTCGGATCGTGGCGGAGGCTGATTTCGCACGGAAATGGGGCGATCTTGGCCCGGTTTACGGCAAGCAGTGGGTCAATTGGCCGACTTTTGTGCCAGCGGGCAACGGGCTGTTCAAAGCGGGCAAGGGCATCAATCAGGTTGCACAGGTGGTGCAAAGTCTGCGCACCAATCCGGGCAGCCGGCGCCATATTGTTGAGGGTTGGAACGTCGCGGAGCTTGATCAGATGGCGCTGCCGCCGTGCCACAAGACCTACCAGTTCCACGTCGCAAATGGCCGGCTGAATTGCCTGTTGTACCAGCGCAGCTGCGATGTCGCGCTGGGGCTGCCTTTCAATCTGTGGAGTGCCGCATTGTTTACCCGGATGCTGGCGCAGCAATGCGACCTGGGACTGGGCGAACTGGTGTGGCTGGGCGGTGACACGCACCTTTATCTGAACCACGCCAATCTGGTCGAAGCGCAACTCGCCCGCGCGCCGTCGGGGTGCCCGAATCTGTCGTTCGCACGGCGCCCAGCTAGCATGTTCGATTTCCGGATCGAGGACTTCGCGGTCGCCGGATATGCCCCGCAGGCGGCGCTGTCAGCCCCGGTTGCAGTCTAGTTGACGTGGTAACCACTTTGAAATAAAATAACGCGCAGCTATTATAAGCTTCCAAAGTGAAGTTTTTGCAGGAGAGCGTTTCGTGGGCCAGAGGTTTGCCGGATGACCAAGCCAGTCGCTCCTGCCGGTGCGCCGCGCGGCAACCTGCCGCCGCTGTCGCTGCACGTGCCTGAACCGCCGTTTCGCCCGGGCGATCCGGTCGATTACAGCTACCTTGAAATTCCCGCCGCCGGCCTGCTGCCGCGCCCCGATGAGGCCTGCGCGGCGAAGGAAACCCATGCGCTGTGCGACGGCATGATCCGCGTGCTGGACGACGATCATCGCGCGGTCGGCGCGTGGGATCCCAGGCTCGATCCCGAAACTCTGCGGCGGATGCTGCGGGTGATGGCGCTGACCCGCGCGTTCGATGACCGGATGTACCGCGGCCAGCGCCAGGGCAAGACCAGCTTTTATATGAAGTGCACCGGCGAAGAGGCCACCTCGGTTGCATCGGCGTTCGCGCTGGCGGACGATGACATGGTGTTCCCCAGCTATCGCCAGCAAGGTATCCTGATTGCGCGCGGTTATCCGCTGACCGAGATGATCAACCAGATCTATTCGAACCGGGCCGACAAGCTCAAAGGCCGCCAGCTTCCGATCATGTATTCCAGCCGCGAGCACAGCTTCTTCACCATCAGCGGCAACCTTGCGACGCAATACCCGCAGGCCGCCGGGTGGGCGATGGCCAGCGCGATCAAGGGCGATACCCGGATCGCCGCCAGCTGGATCGGCGAAGGGTCGAGCGCCGAGGGCGATGTCCACGCCGCGTTCACGTTCGCCACGGTGTTCAACGCTCCGGTGGTGTTCAACATCGTCAACAACCAGTGGGCAATCTCCAGTTTTTCAGGCTTCGCCGGGGCCGAGCGCGCGACTTTCGCGGCCAAGGCAGTGGGCTATGGCATCGCCGGTTTGCGGGTGGACGGCAACGACGCGCTGGCGGTCTATGCCGCGATGCGCTGGGCCGCCAACCGCGCGCGCGCCAATGGCGGCCCGACGCTGATCGAGCATTTCACTTACCGCGCCGAAGGACATTCGACCTCGGACGATCCCAGCCAGTACCGTTCGGCGCAGGAGCGCGAAGAGTGGCCGCTGGGCGATCCGATCATGCGGCTTAAGCGGCACTTGATTGGCTTGAACGAATGGTCGGAAGATCAGCATGCGGCGATGGACCTCGAACTGATCGAACAGGTCAAGGCCGCGACCAAGGAAGCCGAAAAGAACGGTGTGCTGGGCCACGGCCTGCACCACCCGTTCCACACCATGTTCGAGGACGTGTTCGAGGAACTGCCCTGGCACCTCGAGGAACAGGCCGAACAGGCGATCCGCGAGCGCCGCACCAAATGGCCCGAATGGAAAGAATCATGAGCGCCGTGACGACGTCCTCCCGCTTCTTCAGAGGAGGGACAGCGAGGCTTGGTAGCTTGCTGCCTAGTCGTGGCAGGGTGGTGCGGCGCAGTCTTAGCAGGGTGGTGCGGCGCACCGCGCGTGACGCAAGCGCGTCACGCCACCACCCCCTGACCCATCTTCTAAAGAGGAGGGGGGCATGAACCAGACCGACGCACCCGTCCGCCGGCTCAACATGATCGAGGCGATCAACGATGCGCTGGCGGTGATGCTGGAGCGTGATCCGAACGTCGTCATCTTTGGCGAGGACGTCGGCTATTTCGGCGGGGTGTTCCGCGCCACTGCCAGGCTCCAACAGAAATTCGGCAAGAACCGCGTGTTCGATACCCCGATCAACGAGTGCGGGATCATCGGCGCGGCGGTGGGGATGGGGGCTTACGGCCTGCGCCCGGTGCCCGAAATCCAGTTCGCCGACTATATCTATCCCGGGCTCGACCAGCTGATCTCCGAAGCCGCGCGGATGCGCTATCGCTCGGCGGGCGAATTTACCTCGCCGATCACCGTGCGCTCGCCGTTTGGCGGGGGGATCTTCGGCGGTCAGACGCACAGCCAAAGCCCCGAGGCGCTGTTCACCCATGTCGCCGGGATCAAAACCGTTATTCCGGCCACGCCGTATGACGCCAAAGGGCTGCTGATCGCGGCGATCGAAGACAACGATCCGGTGATCTTCTTCGAACCCAAACGGATCTACAACGGTCCGTTCAGCGGCAATTATGACAAGCCGGTCGAGCCTTGGGCACGCCATCCCGACAGTGCGGTGCCCGAAGGTTACTATGCGATCCCGCTGGGCAAGGCGCGGGTGGTGCGCGAAGGCGAAGCGATGACCGTGCTGGCGTACGGGACGATGATCCACGTGGCCGAAGCGGTGCTGGCGGACAAAGGCATCGATGCCGAGATTATCGACTTGCGCACGCTGGTCCCGCTCGACATCGAGACTGTGGAAAAGTCGGTGCAAAAAACCGGTAAATGCCTGATCATCCACGAGGCGACGCGCACTTGCGGCTTTGGCGCCGAATTGTCGGCCTTGGTGCAGGAACGCTGCTTCTATCACCTCGAAGCACCGATCGAGCGTGTGACCGGTTTTGACACCCCGTACCCTCACAGCCTGGAATGGGCGTATTTCCCCGGTCCCGTCCGCATCGGCGAAGCGGTCGACCGGCTTTTGAAGGCATAAGACGCATGGGCAAATTCATCTTTCGCCTGCCGGATATCGGCGAAGGCATCGCCGAGGCCGAAATCGTTGCGTGGCACGTCAAGGTTGGCGACCGGATCGAGGAAGACGGTCGCATCTCCGACGTGATGACCGACAAGGCCACGGTCGAGATGGAAAGCCCGGTGTCGGGGGTGGTGCTCGAAGTCGCGGGCGAAGAAGGCGACATGATCGCAATCGGCGCGGCCTTGGTGGTGATCGAGGTTGAGGGCGAAATTGAGGCTGATCGGCAGGCGGTAGTGGAACGGATCGAGGCGGAAAATTCCGATGCTGGCGATGCCGACCGGGTAATGGCTGCAAGCGGCAGCGCGAATGCTTCGACAGGCTCAGCACGAGCGGTCGTTGCGGTTAAACCAGAAAAACCAAAAGCCCCCATTCCCGCTCAGGCTGAGCCTGTCGAGCCGCAGGCGGCCGCAGGCCAACCCCACGCGCCGACGCCAGCCGAGCCCACCAAAGTCCTCGCCAGCCCGGCCGTGCGCGCGCGCGCCAAGGATCTCGGGATCGATCTGGCGCAAGTCAAAGCGGCTGAAGACGGCCGTCTGCGCCACGCCGATCTCGATGCGTTCCTCGCTTACAGCGCCGGCTCGGGTTACCGTGTCGCGGGCACGCGCGCCAAGGACGAGACGATCAAGGTCATCGGTCTGCGCCGCCGGATTGCCGAGAACATGGCGGCGTCGAAGCGCAACATTCCGCATTTCTCCTATGTCGAGGAATGCGATGTCACCGCGTTGGAGGAACTGCGCGCGCAGCTCAATTCGGCGCGCGGGAACGTTCAAGGTTCTCGGCCCAAGCTGACCTTGCTGCCGCTGCTAATCAGCGCAATCTGCCGCACGCTGCCCGATTTTCCGATGCTCAATGCCCGGTATGATGACGAGGCCGGCTTGGTCCAGCGGTTTGCCGCGGTGCATCTGGGCATAGCGGCGCAGACCGCCGCCGGGCTGATGGTCCCGGTGATCCGCGATGCGCAGGACAAGAACCTGTGGCAACTCGCGGCTGAGATTACCCGGCTGGCCGAGGCCGCGCGCTCCGGCTCGGCCAAAAGCGAGGAACTGTCAGGCTCGACGCTGACAATAACCTCGCTGGGGCCGCTCGGCGGGGTGGCCACCACGCCCGTCATCAACCGCCCCGAAGTAGCGATCATCGGCCCCAACCGGATCATCGAGCGCCCGATGTTCGTGCCCGACGGGATGGGCGGCGAGCGCATCGCCAAACGCAAGCTGATGAACATTTCGATCAGCTGCGATCACCGCGTCGTCGACGGCTGGGACGCGGCCAGCTTCATCCAGGCGGTCAAGCGCCTGATCGAAACCCCGGTACTGCTGCTGGCCGACTAGCCAAATAATTTAGGGACTGTCCCTAAATTATCGGACGATCGCGCTGTAGGTGATCTCGCCCGAGCCGTGTGCTGCCTGATCGGCCGCAACGTGCCAGCGGACCTGCGTGACGTCTTCGGGGGTGGCGATCCGGTCGCCGATCCGCAGCTGCTCCAGCTTGCCCCAAGTCTTGCCCCGATCGAGCGAAACTTCTTCGCGGCCATCGGCACTGCCCTGGTAATAGACGCTGCGCGGGAGCGGGTTGGTGACGGTAAATGCGCCGGTGCCACCCATCCGGTACCAGCTGACCACATAGACCAGGCGGTCACCGCGATTGAGCCGCGCGGCGGGCTGCAAACTGCGGCCTTTGCCCGGCGCGACCTTCTCGACATAGACCGCGCTATCGAGCGCAATCAGCGGAGCGGCGATCGCCATGACCGGCACGGCCAGCGCGAGCGCTCCGGCCAACGAGATAAAGCTGCGGTGTAGATTCACCGGTACCAGGCCCCCACTTGCGTCCGCGAACGGACCGAATGCGCTGCTTGTCGCAAACAGAGGCAAAGGAATGGTTAACCGGGGGCAGGGGAGGGGGCCGACTGGCTACCTGCAAGCCAGCAGAATCCCCCGATTTTGATGGTTTATAAGGCCGCTGCCAGCACTGCCAACCAGCCCGCGTCATCGCGGTTGACAGCCTCGGCGCGCTGGCCTAGTGGCGCTGCTCCCCAAGCGGCACGCGGGTGTAGCTCAGTTGGTTAGAGTGCCGGCCTGTCACGCCGGAGGTCGCGGGTTCGAGTCCCGTCACTCGCGCCACTTGGGGAATTTTTCTAAAAACCTGAGCTGAAATTTACCGCGTGCCCGGCCTGTCTGTCAGCGGCGGCCGGAAGGCTGACGATCATGCCGTCCTCGCTCAGCTTGAGTGTGCCACTGAAAATGTCCGGCGCGCGGCCCAGGAACAAGGGCTCGATCAGCCGCGCTGGAACCGGCGGGACCATGTGGTACAGCACCAGCGCCTGCACTCCGGCCTCTTTGGCGGCGCGCGCGGCGTCTTCCGGGCTGGCGTGATAGCCTTGAATATCCTGCATGATTTGCGCGGTATTGGCGTGGCCGCGCTCCGCCAGCTTGCGGCCCATCGCGGCAACCATGTCCTTGTTCATGGCATCGTGGAACATCACATCGGCGCCCGTGGCTGCGGTGACGAAGCTGGGGGCGTACACAGTATCGCCCGACAGCGCGATCGACCGGCCCTGATAGTCGATCCGGTAGCCGAACGCAGGCGCAACCGGTGCATGGTTGACGCGGATCACGGTGATCCGCACGCCATCCTGCTCATAGATCACCTGGCGATCGATCCCGGCTGGTAGGGCGATGATGCTGGCCGCGCTGCCATAGCCCGCCGGGTTGGCCACCTTGGGCCCGTGGTGCGCCACGCGGTAGCCTTCGTCAGCGGTGTAAGCTGCCTTGAACCCGGCCACCACCTGATCGGTGCCGCTCGGGCCAAAGACCGGCAGCGGCGCGCCGCGCGATCCGGCGATCCAGGCTTGCAGCAGCAGTTCGCCCAGCCCGTCGATATGGTCCGAATGGAGGTGCGTGAGGAACACCGCCTGCAGCTTCTCCATTGGGAACCCCATCCGCATCAGCTTGCGGACCGAGCCCGACCCGGCATCGAACACGAACGCCTGGTTGCCGGCCAGCACCGCGATGCACGGCCCCGCGCGGCCAGCGTCGGGCATGGGCGAGCCACTGCCGCAAACGTAAGCGTGGAGCCCGTCGCCCAGCTTGGCCGATCTATCGACCCCGATGTTCTGATCGAGCGCGCGGTCGAACGCGCGCTGCGCCAACCACGGCCGCCCCAGAACCAGCAGCAGGCCCGCCCCCAACAGCAGCAGCGCCGCCAGCATGCCCAATTTACGCATCGTCGTCCCCCCCGGATGTCCGGAAGGCTAGCGTGCGGCGCGGCTCAACGCCAGCGCCCGGTTTCCATCCAGATCATGAAGCGTCTCAGCGGCAGCAGCCAGATTACACCAAGCACGATATAGACCGGCGCTTGCGCCAAAGCTGGCCAACCTTCGAACAGCGGGGCGAGGAAACGCGCAATTGCCAGGCCATAAACCATCAGCGCGAAAAGCAGCGCCAGGATGCCTAGGGGGATTCGCCAGGTCGGTTCAGTGCGCATCAGAATGGTCCGTAAACGCGGGTTGGGGTGACGACTGCACGGAGCGACTGATCGTGCGGTTCAAGCGGCAGCGCCTCGACCAGTTGGCAGTCCCAGGCAAGCCCGATCGGCACGAGGTCAGGCAGCGCGGCCAGCAACCGGTCATAATGCCCGCCGCCCTGGCCCAGTCGCTGGCCCGCTGCTGTGAACCCCAACAGCGGCACAATTGCCACATCGACCTGCGCATCGGCGGCATCGTCGGGCGGCTGCATTGCACCATAGGGATCGGGCATCAGGGTGCTTTCGTCGAACGGATTGTCCCACAGCTTGAAGCCCATCGGGCTGCCGCGCGCTGCGAACCACGGCAGCGCCACCGCATGACCCTGTTCAGCGAACCAGCGCGCGTAACCCAGCGGTGAAGCTTCGCCCGGGATCGGATGATACACGCTGATCACCGCGCCTTTCGGCACCAGTTCGAGCAGCGGCGTGGGCGGCCGGTGGAACAACAGGCTGCGCATTGCGGACGGGATCGCGGCGTCATGGGCGGCGCGGCGTTGGCGCAATTCGGCGCGAAGGGCTTGCTTGTCGGTCACGCGCTGCGCCTCTGCCGGAAAAAAAGGTGGGTGACGGGACCACCATGGGCCGTTGCCAGGAAATCCTCTGACGCGTCACGTCAGGTGGGAACCGTGTGTGCCAGACCAAGATCCGACCAGGGACAGCCCCCAAGGATTTTACTTATAGCCTCAGGGATTTTCAAAGGCTCGCACCGGGCAGTACCCGTCCAGGCATAGATAGGCGCTTGTCGCTTAGCGCTCAAGGCCTGCAGCGTATTTTTCAAGACGGCTGGCGAGCGCTTCCAATACCGCCGCGTGATCTGCTGCGGGAGCAGCTGCGGGCGCGGGCGCAGCAGCGCCTTTGCTGCGTGTTTCATGCAGCTCATCGGCGAGCATCAATGCGGCGAACAGCAGCAGCCGCGCCTCGTTGTGTCCGGCCGTTCCCAGATCGCGGACCTTGCCGTCGATCAACTCGCCCAGGCCTTCGACATGGGCTTCTTCGCCCTCGGCACAGGCGACCATGTAGCTGCGGCCGCCAATCTGCAGGGTGACATTGCGTGCACTCATCCCATTGCTCCATCAATGGTTTGGGCGCCTTCGATCAACTGATCGAGTTCTTGCAGCGATCCCTGCACCGCCGCGCGCAGTTGCACGTGGCGTGCGCGCAGCGCAGCCATCTCAGCCGCAGAGCTATCGGACGCGTCACTGGTCTTGGCTGGCGCAGCCTCGATCCGGGCCAGTGCGGCTTCGATTCGTGCGATTGCAAGAGTGCTTCGATCCGCCGCCATAGCTTCAGTGTTACCGCAAAATAGCGCCGTGGCAAAGTCTTGGGCCACACATTTCCCACTGTTTGTAAAAGGAGGCCGCCAGCCTTCGCCTTGACGGCGCGGCCGGGCTTGGCAAAGGAGACCCCGCGCCGAATCGCCGCCGCGTTCCAGCCCTGCCCGGGAGCCTTTGCCGATGACCTCTGCCATGAGCCTAGATGGTGCCCGCTATGCAGCCATGGCCAATGCCATCCGCGTGCTGTCGATGGATGCCGTCCAGGCCGCCAATTCGGGACATCCGGGGATGCCGATGGGCATGGCCGACGTCGCAACCGTGCTGTTTGCCGAGCAATTGAAGTTCGATCCCGCCGCGGCCAAATGGCCCGATCGCGACCGCTTCGTGCTGTCCGCCGGGCACGGGTCGATGCTGCTCTATTCGCTGCTGTATCTGACCGGCTACCAATCGCCGACGATCACCGATATCAAGAATTTCCGCCAGCTTCATTCGGTCTGCGCTGGGCACCCGGAAAATATAGAACTGGAAGGCGCCGAGGCGACGACCGGCCCACTGGGGCAGGGGCTGGCGATGGCGGTCGGCATGGCGATTGCCGAGCGGCACCTCAATGCCGAATTCGGCGGCGAACTGGTCGATCACCAGACCTGGGTGGTCGCGGGCGATGGCTGCCTGATGGAGGGGATCAACCACGAGGCGATTGGGCTGGCGGGCAATCTGCAGCTCGGCCACCTGAATGTGCTGTGGGATCACAATTCGATCACCATCGACGGCGCGACGTCGCTGTCGACCTGCGAGGATATTCTGGCGCGCTATCAGGCGTCCGGCTGGCATACCACCGAGTGCGACGGGCATGATTATGCCGATATCAGCAAGGCACTGGCCCGCGCGGTAAAGGACCCGCGCCCCTCGCTGATCGCCTGCAAGACGATCATCGGTAAGGGCGCGCCGCACAAACAGGGCACGCACAATGTTCACGGCAGCCCGCTTGGCCCCGAAGAAATTGTCGCCGCGCGCGAAGTGCTGGGCTGGACCGCGCCGCCGTTCGAAGTTCCGGCTGAGATCCTGGCCGACTGGCGCTCGCTTGGGGCCAAGGGCGCGGCTGCGCATGACGCTTGGAATACGCGGTTGGCTGCGACTGCTCGCGGCGACGAGTTTTCGGCCCGGATGGCGGGCGAACTGCCTGCGCTGACCGGGTGGCACGATTACCGCGCTAAGCTCGCCGCCGACATGCCCAATATCGCCACCCGCAAGTCGAGCGAAAACGCGCTCGGGGTGCTGACCGCCGCGGTTCCGGCGATGATCGGCGGGTCGGCTGACCTGACCGGCTCAAACAACACCAAGACGCCGTCCACCCCGCCGCTGACGCCTGAGGATTATGCCGGGCGCTATGTCTATTACGGCATCCGCGAATTTGGCATGGCGGCGGCGCTTAACGGGATGGCGCTGCACGGCGGGATCGTGCCCTATGGTGGTACCTTCCTGGTGTTCTCGGACTATTGCCGCAACGCCATCCGGCTTGCCGCGCTCCAGCAGGCGCGCTCGATTTTCGTGCTAACGCATGACAGCATCGGCCTGGGCGAAGACGGCCCGACGCACCAGCCGATCGAACACGTCGCCTCGCTGCGCGCAATTCCCGGCTTGTGGATGTTCCGCCCGGCCGACGCGATGGAAACCGCTGAGTGCTGGGAGCTGGCGATCGGCCGTAAGGATGGCCCCAGCGCGCTGGCGCTGACCCGGCAGAACCTGCCCGCGCTACGCACTGACGCCGATCAGAACCGCAGCGCCAAGGGGGCGTACCGGCTGGTATCCGCCACAGCGGTGCGCCAAGTCGTGCTACTCGCCACCGGTTCCGAAGTGCAGCTCGCGGTCGCCGCGGCCAAGTCGCTCGAAGCCGACGGGATAGGCGCCGATGTGGTCTCGATGCCGTGCTGGGAGCTGTTCGAGGCGCAGGACGAGACCTATCAAGGCTCGTTGATCCCGCACGATCTGCTGACCGTCTCGATCGAAGCTGGCACCACCTTCGGCTGGCACAAGTGGACCGGGCGCGACGGGCTCAACATCGGGATCGACAGCTTCGGACTGTCGGCACCGGCCGAGGAACTGTTCAAATATTTCGGCTTCACCGCCGAGGCAATTGTTGCCAGAATCAAGGCCAGGCTGGGCCGCTAACAGGAGTTCTTTGCGATGGCGATCAAAGTTGCGATCAACGGTTTTGGGCGCATCGGGCGCAATGTGGCGCGCGCGATCATCGAACGACCCGATTGCGGGCTCGAACTGGTTTCGATCAACGATCTCGCCTCGGCCGCGGCCAACGCGATGCTGTTCCAGCGCGATTCGGTCCACGGCATGTTCAAAGGGTCGGTCGAGGTTGACGGCAACGATCTGGTGATCAACGGCAAGCGCATCCATGTGACCGCCGAACGCGATCCGGCCCAGCTGCCGCACAAGGCCAATGGCGTCGACATCGCGCTTGAATGCACCGGGTTCTTCACCGATCGCGCTTCGTGCGAAAAGCACCTTACGGCGGGTGCCAAGCGTGTGCTGATTTCGGCCCCGGGCAAGAATGTCGATCTGACCGTGGTTTATGGGGTCAACCATGACAAGCTCAGCGCCGAGCACGTGATCGTCTCGAACGCCAGCTGCACCACCAATTGCCTCGCGCCGTTTGCCAAGGTGCTCAACGATGCGATCGGGATCGAGCGTGGGTTGATGACCACGATCCATGCTTATACCAACGACCAGAAAATCCTCGACCAGATCCACGAGGATCCGCGCCGCGCGCGCGCTGCGGGGATGAGCATGATCCCGACCACCACCGGCGCCGCGCGCGCGGTGGGTGAAGTGCTGCCCGAATTAAAGGGCAAGCTTGATGGCTCGGCAATCCGCGTGCCGACGCCCAACGTGTCGGTGGTCGATCTGACTTTCACCCCGAAGCGCGATACCACCAAGGACGAGGTCAATGCGCTGCTCAAGGCCGCCGCCGAGGGCGCAATGAAGGGTGTACTGGCCTATTCGGACGAGCCGCTGGTCTCAATCGACTATAATGGCGACGCGCACAGCTCGACCATCGACAGCCTCGAAACTACGGTGATCGACGGCAAGCTGGTGCGGGTGCTGAGCTGGTACGACAACGAATGGGGCTTCTCCAACCGCATGGTCGATACCGCCGGGGCGATGGGGAAGCTGCTCTAGTTCAGATGCGCATCATCCGTTCGTGTCGAGCGAAGTCGAGACACGCACGCACGGCTTCTCGACTTCGCTCGAAGCGAACGGATTTCATGAGTGACCAGTTTTAAGACTCTCGACGACCTCGCTGACCTGACCGGCAAAGTTGTGCTGGTGCGGGTCGATCTCAACCTGCCAATGGCCGACGGGGTGGTCACCGATGATACCCGCGTGCGCGCCTGTGCGCCGACCATTCTGGAACTGGCCGACAAGGGCGCCAAGGTGCTGCTGCTGGCGCACTTCGGGCGGCCCAAGGGCGAAAAAGTCTCGACCCTGTCGGTCTCGATGACGCTCGATGCGGTGCAGCACGTGCTCGGCCGCGAGGTGATGTTCGTGCCCGAGATTGCCGGGCCGGTGGTCGCGCAGTCGATCGGCATTCTCCAGCCGGGCGATATCGCGCTGCTGGAAAACACCCGGTTCTGGAAGGGCGAAGAAGCCAACGATCCGGCGCTGGCTGCGGCAATTGCGGCCAATGCCGATCTTTACGTCAACGATGCCTTCTCCGCCGCGCACCGCGCGCATGCCAGCACCGAAGGGCTGGCGCATGTGCTGCCGGCCTATGCCGGGCGCGCAATGCAGGCTGAACTCGCTGCATTACAAGCCGCGCTGGGCAACCCCCAGCGTCCGGTTGCAGCGGTTGTCGGCGGGGCGAAAGTCTCGTCCAAGCTCGATGTGCTGGGCCATCTGGTGACCAAGGTCGATCACCTGATCATCGGCGGCGGCATGGCCAACACTTTCCTTGCCGCGCGCGGGATCAATGTCGGCAAGTCGCTGTGCGAGCATGACCTGGCCGCAACTGCAGAAGCAATCATGGCGGCGGCGGACCAGGCCGGTTGCACCGTGCATCTGCCTTACGACGTGGTGGTCGCGAAGGAATTTGCGGCCAATCCGGCGTCCTTGCGCACCTGCAACGTCCACGAAGTCGCCGCCGATGAGCTGATCCTCGACATCGGCCCGCAGGCGACCGAGGCCTTGGCCGATGTGCTTAAAACTTGCCGGACGCTGGTCTGGAACGGGCCGCTCGGGGCGTTCGAGACCCCGCCGTTCGA
>JANOTT010000111.1:0-20395 GCA_031416535.1 Novosphingobium sp.
TTCGATGCTGGTCCCGCGCAAAGGTGAAGGCGATCCGGGCGTGCGCATCACCTGGCCGATCGTCGTCCGGCTTGCCCCACTCGGCTTCGCAGCAGGCCTGGCCGCAGGTTTCTTCGGCATCGGCGGCGGTTTCCTGATCGCTCCGGGGCTGATGGCTGCCAGCGGCATGACCCTCGCCCACGCCGGCGCCTCCTCGCTCGTCTCGGTGGCGCTGTTCGGCAGCGCGACCAGCGTCAGTTATGCCGCGGCAGGCAAGGTCATCTGGCCGCTGTTCGGCGCGCTGATCGCGGGCGGAGCAATTGGCACGCTGGTCGCGCTTCCGCTCGTTCGCCGACTAGAAAGCCGCGCCGCGCTCGCCCGCAAGCTGTTCGCCGCGCTGGTCGTCGCGGTTGCGCTGTACATCCTGCTGCGCTGAGCTTGCCGCCATGGTCCCAAGCGACTAGACCAAGCTATCCCCGGGGAGTCGTGTGACTGAGAGGCAGGTGTAACGCCCTGCGACCCGTTGAACCTGAACCCGTTAGCACGGGCGGAGGGAGTGGCCGGTCAGTCTGCCGCCCGCTCTCCGTCCAAGGAGCGCATTATGGCCGACATCAATTCCAAGCTCGAAATCGGCGTGACCACCGGCCCGATCCGCGGATCGAACAAGGTCCATGTTGGCCCCCACGGCGTCGCCATGCGCGAAATCAATCTTGAGCCGAACTCGGGCGAGCCGCCGCTCAGGGTTTACGATACGTCTGGGCCGTACACCGATCCCGCCGTCGCGATCGACATCGCCAAAGGCCTCGCCCCGCTGCGCCGCGCCTGGCAATTGGCACGCGGCGATGCCGAGGAATACGCGCCGCGCGATGTGCGGCCAGAGGATAACGGTCAACTTGGGCCAGACCGCTCGGGCGGGGTGCCGCCGTTCCCCACTGCGCTGCGCCGGCCACTGCGCGCCAAGCCGGGGATGAACCTGAGCCAGATGCATTACGCCCGGCGGGGGATCATCACGCCTGAGATGGAATATGTCGCCACCCGCGAGAATCTGGGCCGGGAACTGGCGCTGGGCACCATTCGCGATGGGCAGGACTGGGGCGCCAGCATCCCCGATCACGTCACTCCCGAATTCGTTCGCAGCGAAGTGGCGCGCGGCCGCGCGATCATCCCCAGCAACATCAATCATCCCGAATGCGAGCCGATGGCGATCGGGCGCAACTTCCTGGTCAAGATCAACGCCAACATCGGCAACTCGGCGGTCGCCAGCAATGTCGCGAGCGAGGTCGACAAGCTGGTCTGGTCGATCCGCTGGGGCGCCGATACGGTGATGGACCTGTCCACCGGGCGCAACATCCATGACACCCGCGAATGGATCATCCGCAACAGCCCGGTGCCGATCGGGACCGTGCCGATCTATCAAGCGCTCGAGAAAGTCGGCGGCGTGGCCGAAGACCTGACCTGGGAGATTTACCGCGATACGCTGATCGAACAGGCCGAACAGGGGGTCGACTATTTCACGATCCACGCCGGGGTGCGGCTGGCTTACATTCCGATGACCGCCAAGCGCGTCACCGGCATCGTCAGCCGCGGCGGCAGCATCATGGCCAAATGGTGCCTCAGCCACCACAAGGAGAGCTTCCTGTACGAGCGTTTCGACGAAATTTCCGAGATCTGCAAAGCCTATGACATCGCCTATTCGCTGGGCGATGGCCTGCGCCCCGGCTCGATCGCCGATGCCAACGACGAAGCCCAGTTTGCCGAGCTGTACACGCTGGGCGAGCTGACCAAGCGGGCCTGGGCGCAGGACGTCCAGGTGATGATCGAAGGCCCCGGCCACGTGCCGCTGCACAAGATCAAGGAGAACATGGACAAGCAGCTGGCGGTCTGCGGCGAGGCCCCGTTCTACACGCTCGGGCCGCTGGTTACCGACATTGCGCCGGGTTATGACCACATCACCAGCGGGATCGGCGCGGCGATGATCGGCTGGTTCGGCACCGCGATGCTGTGCTACGTCACCCCCAAGGAACACCTTGGCCTGCCCGACCGCGACGACGTGAAAGTCGGAGTGGTTACCTACAAGCTCGCCGCGCACGCCGCTGACCTCGCCAAAGGGCATCCAGCCGCCAAATTGCGCGACGATGCGCTGAGCCGCGCGCGGTTCGATTTCCGCTGGCGCGACCAGTTCAACCTGTCGCTCGATCCCGATACGGCCGAGCAGTATCACGACCAGACGCTCCCCGCCGAAGGCGCCAAGACCGCGCATTTCTGCAGCATGTGCGGGCCGAAATTCTGCTCGATGCAGATCAGCCAGGAAGTGCGCGAGTTTGCGGCGAAGCAAAACGCCGGGGTCGGCAGCTTCATCGCGGCTGAGGACGCTGAAAGAGGCATGGCGGAGATGAGCGACAAATTCCGCGAAGAAGGCGGAGAAATCTATTTGCCTGCGGCGCAATAGACGTCAATCCTGCCGGGGCGGGCGCTACCTGCTCCGGCGGATTTGCCGACCGCGGCGGTTTGGCGTAAGAGCAGGCCACGTTACTTTCAGGCAGGGGGGAGCACCGTGATACAGACCGAGCCAGCGCTGATCCGGGCCGCAATGCGTCCGGTGCGGTCACGCATTTTCGATAGCGCCGGGTGGGACGAATACCCGATGCGCGGCGATGACATCGTCATTTCCACCTATCCCAAATGCGGCACCACCTGGACGCAGCGTATCGTCGGGATGCTGGTGTTCGGCAGTGCTGACCCGTTCCCCGTTCAGGAGGTGTCTCCGTGGCCCGATTTCCGCCTGATGCCCCCCGAAGTCGTTGCCCAGATCGGAGCCGGGCAGAGCCACCGGCGGTTCTTTAAGTCGCACCTGCCGCTTGATGCGCTGCCGCTTTATCAAGGTCTTAAATATATCCATGTGGCGCGCGATGGGCGCGATGCGGCAATGTCGTTTTACAACCACAAAGCGAATTACACGTCCGTCGTGGTTGAAAAAATGCTCGAAATCAGCCGCAACGATCCCAAGTTCGGCGATACCTTTTCGGTTGTCGCGTCCGACCCTTCTGACCATTTCCATGACTGGCTGGAGGGCAGCGAAGACGCGCTGGGGGATCCCGGAGCGTCGTACTTTGTGGTGGAAAATAGCTTCTGGGCCGCGCGGCACGAACCCAATGTGCTGCTGGTGCACTACAACGACCTCAAGGCCGACCGGGAAGGCGAGATGCGCCGCATCGCCGCCTTTCTCGAGATCGATATCGCTGAACAGCTCTGGCCGGAACTCGTCGAAGCGGCTGGCTTCCACGCCATGAAGAAGGCCTCCGAAGCGCTCATGCCTGGGGCTGGCAACACCTGGAAGGGCGGCGGCAAGACCTTTCTGAACAAGGGCACCAACGGGCGTTGGCAAGGCGTATATTGCGCCGAAGACCTGGCCCGGTATGACCAGCGGGTTGCCGCCGAATTCAGTCCGGCCCTGGCTGCATGGTGCGAACATGGCCGCCTGGTGGCAGGCGACCCAGGCGCGGCGCCGGACTAATCCGGCGCGATTTCCGCTGGCGGCCCGGTGCTCGGCCCGCTGCAATGCAATCGCGGCCATCTTCGCTGCGCCCGGTGCCTGCCCGCGCCCCCGCGCCGGCGTCTGGTCCAACCCACTGTCATGCCGCGCGGCGGAACAGAATCGGCATATGAAGCGGGGGGAGTTTGGGGCGGTCTGTTGGAGACCTGCCATGTCCGCAAAATCCATCCTGCCTGCCGTGATCGCCGCGAGCATGCTGGCCGGCTGCGCCACGTATGGGCGCAGCAATTACAACAACAACGATGGCTGGGGATATTACGACGCCCAATCGTACAACCAGTATGGCCGCTATGACTACAACAACCCCGATCCGCGCTATAACGGCTATTATGCCGATAATTATTACCGCACCGATCGGCGCTATCGCGAACGCCGGTTGCACGACAATGACCGGGTCTATCGCGGCCAGAACGGCCAGTATTACTGCCGCCGTAGCGATGGCACCACGGGCCTGATCGTCGGCGCGATCGCTGGCGGTGTGCTTGGCAATATCATCGCGCCGGGCGATTCCAAGACGCTGGGTACCGTGCTGGGCGCGATTGGCGGGGCTGTGGCGGGCCGGGCCATCGATTCAGGCGTGCGCTGCCGCTAAGATGCAGCACCGAGCGGGGGA
This sequence comes from Novosphingobium sp., assembly GCA_031416535.1. Taxonomy (GTDB): domain Bacteria; phylum Pseudomonadota; class Alphaproteobacteria; order Sphingomonadales; family Sphingomonadaceae; genus Novosphingobium. The sequence goes on from JANOTT010000111.1 coordinate 4,146, forward strand.
GTTGCGCGGCTGAGCGGCCGTGCAGTTCCCCGCCTCACGCGGTGCTAGAGCTACCCTGAGTCAGCCTTCGGGAGCGTCGGCTTCGTTAAGTTGCGCGCTTTCGTTTTCGCCGTCAGCGTCGGCGGTGGAGCCACGATGCACGGCTACATCGTCGGCGTCGCCGCGTTCAAGTGCCGCATCGCGCTGGTCGCTGGGCTGATCATAGCCCGCATCTCCTGCTGGTTGCGCCGCCTGCCGCGCCAGCCGCGCGCGCTCCGCCGCCGCGGTCACGGCGAGGTGCTTGGGCGAATAGACCACCGGGTACGAATCGGCGCCGGTCAGGACCGGCAGCGGCGCGGGGACGGCATAATCGGTGATGCGCGGCTGGCTCAAGTCCTCAAGTGCAGAGCCGCGCGCGATGCGCAAATCGGTCGGTACGGCCAGCGCGATGGCGCAGCCTAGCACGATGCTGGCACTGGCAAAAATGACGAGCTTGGCAGCGCTGCGCATTGGTTTTGCTCACTCCTGTCCGTGCTGAAGAACGCGCAGGCCGGCCAAATGGTTCCGCACACGCCAGACCGGCCGGAGACGGCGGGGCGCAGTCTGGCGCGGCGCGCGCAGAGCTCAGGCGCGGCGGCGAAACGGCCAGTCGGTCACCCCGCCGGTCCACAGCGCCAGCCACACCAGCACCGGCTGCAGGACAAACCGCGGGCCGTGATACCACCAGCCAAGTTCGCGCCCGCCGATGGCGATGTGGCTGAGCGCGTGGTGAATGTTCGCCGGAAACACGCAGACCGCATAAAGCGCAAGACCAATCCCGGCGGCCCAGCGCAGCCGCGGGATCGCCGCCAGCGCGGTGGCTCCGGCAATTTCGGCCAGGCCCGTCAGCGCGACTGTCAGCGCGGGATCAGGCACCCAGGGCGGGGTGATCTGGAGGAACCCGCCGGGCGAGCGCAAATGCGCGATCCCTGCGATCAGGTAAGCCAGCGCGAGCAGCCAGCGCAACCCGGTGCGTGGGCGCGATTGCGGCGCGGGGGCGGCGAACAGCGCGGCCATTACAGGTGCAGCGTTACTTCTTGTCGCTGAGCACCGTGCCTTTTTGCGAAGGCTGCGAAGCGTTGTTCTTCTTGGGCTTTTCGGCCTTGGGCTTGCGCGTTTCCTTGTTCGTTTTTTTCTGGCTCTTGGCCATTTCGGGGCTCCATCCAGGCTGGATGCCCGGAACGCCAGTGTGGCCCGGCGGGTGCCGTTTGTCGAGCGGCTAGCACAGGGTTTAGCGCGGCGCGCGGCTCAGCCGGACCAGCACTTCGTCCAGCGCGGACAGGAACCGCGAGCGATCGGCCTTGGCGAACGGAGCCGGGCCGCCGGTCAGTCCATCGGCCCCGGCGCGCAGATCGGCCATGATCGCGCGGGTTGCAATCGCCCCGCCAATCGAGGCCAGCGTGAACGGTTTGCCGGTATGTGCGATCACGCTCGCCCCGGCCTTGAGGCAGCGCTCGGCGAGCAGGATATCGCCGGTGATCACCACGCTGGCCGCATCGGCCCGCTCGGTGATCCAATCGTCGGCGGCATCAAACGCGCCCGATACCACCATCCGGCTGATCAGCGGATGCACCGGCACGCGCAGCGCCATGTTGGCGACCACCACCACGCTGACGCCGTGGCGCAGCGCGACCTTGTAAACCTCGTCCTTGACCGGGCAGGCATCGGCATCGACCAGGATCTGCAGGCTTGCCATCGGCCTAGCGTTTGCGCACGAATTCGGCGCGCAGCACCAGCCCTTTGATCGCGGGGTACTTGCAGTCGATCTCCTGCGCATCACCGGTCAGCCGGATCGACTTGATCACGGTGCCTTGCTTGAGCGTTTGCCCGGCGCCCTTGACCTCGAGGTCCTTGATCAGCGTGACCGCGTCGCCATCGGCAAGGATATTTCCAACTGCATCGCGCACTTCAACCTGCCCGGCGGCAGCCCGCTTGGCGGCCAGATCGGAAGCGGGCAGCCATTCGCCGCTGTCTTCGTCATAGACATAGTCGTCGTCGGCTGCTGCCATTACCCGGGCTCCTTCGGCAATCGGCTTGGCAGGCGCAGCGCGATTTGGCCAGCGCGGCAAGGTCAGTTAGAGCTGGGCAATGGACCGCAGCATCATCCGCCTGGGCGCCGGGCACCGCGCAGGCGCCGTTGCCACGCTCGCTGCTGCATTTTTTGACGATCCGGCGATCTGCTATCTGATCCCCGACGCTGCGGTGCGCGGGCCGCGCCTGGCCGCCTTTATGCGGCTGGTGTTTGACGAGCACCTGCGCTTCGGCCTGCTGCTCGGCACGCCGGGCGCCGAAGCCGTAACACTGTGGCGGCCACCCGGCAGTGTCCACCTGCACCTGCCGCTGTGGCATCCCGGGGCGCTGCGCTATGTTCCGATCTTCCGCACCCGCCTGCTGCGCGCGATCGCCATCGATGACGCCATCCGCGCCCACCTGCCTCGCGACGAGGGCTGGTTCTATCTGAAATACGCTGCGGTGCGGCCCGATTGCCAGGGCAAGGGATTGGGCGGGCTGGCGATCCGGGCTGGGCTGGCCGAGGCGGCAGCGTGCGCCGTCCCCGCCGTGCTGGAAACCGCGACGCCGTCCAATCTCGGGCTTTACCAGAACCTGGGCTATGGCGTGCAAAGCGAATGGCAGGTGCCAGACGGCGGGCCGCAGTTCTGGACCATGACCAACCCGGCCCCGGCTGCGTGAGCGCTGAGCAGCCCAGCGCGCCCAGCCGCCACGCCCTGCGCTTCGTGATGTTCACGATCCTGCTCGACGCGATGGGCTTCGGGCTGATCATGCCGGTGCTGCCGCGCTTGCTGATGCGGGTCGGTTCGCTCCCGCTCGACGCGGCGATCGAGGCCGGCGCGTGGATGAGCCTGGCGATGGCAATCGCGAGCTTTATCGCTGCGCCGGTGCTGGGCAATCTTTCGGACGCGCTGGGGCGGCGCAAGGTGCTGCTGGTGGCGCTCGCGGGCCTCGCCGCCAATTACCTCGTGCTGGCCATGGCGACCAGCGTGGGCATGATCGTGTTCGGGCGGGTATTGACCGGACTGTTCGGCGGCAGCTTTGGCCCGGCCCAGGCAGCGGTGGCCGATGTCACCGCGCCCGACGACCGCGCCAAGAACTTTGGCCTGGTCTCCGCCGCGTTCGGGGTGGGGTTCATCGCCGGGCCAGCGCTGGGCGGGCTGCTGAGCCAGTGGGGCGATACCGCGCCGTTCTATGCCGCACTGGCGCTGGCTGCGGCGAACTTTGCATACGGCTTGTGGCTGTTTCCCGAAACGCTGAAGCCAGAGCTGCGCCGCCCGTTCAACCTTGCCCGCGCCAATCCGTTCGGCGCCTGGCGCACGGCAGCGGCCGTGCCGGGGATGCGGCGGATCGCGCTGGTGCTGCTCTTGTGGCAGCTCGCCAGCCTGGTCTACCCGCTGACCTGGAGCTTCTGGGGGATCGCGCAGCTCGGCTGGTCGGACCAGCTGATCGGGCTGAGCTTCGCGGCGGTCGGTGTGGTGATCGCGCTCAGCCAGATCTTCATCACCGGGCCGGCCGTCAAACGGCTGGGCGAGCGCGGCGGCGCCACGCTGGGGATGGTGGGCGCAGCAGCGGGCTTTGTGGGCTATGCGCTGTGCACCAGCACGGCGCTCGCCTTCGTGCTGATGGCCGCGCTCGCGCTGCAATCGCTGGTCCAGCCCAGCCTGATGGCGATGCTCTCACGCCGCGCCAGCGCCGGCCAGCAGGGCGAGGTGCAGGGGCTGGCGGCGATGATGATGGGGCTGGGTGCGATCATCGGCCCGCTGCTGCTGGTCAAGCCAATGGCCTGGTTTACCGGTCCGCGCGCGCCAATCCACTTCCCGGGGGTGGCCTTCGCCATCGCCGCGCTGGTCACCGTTGCGGCCATCGCGCTGCTGCGCACCACCCCGCGTCAATCGGCAGCGCAGGACCCGCCAACCGGCTGAATTGCGAGGCGGGGTCGTCGCCTGATTTTGGGTACGGCTTGCCGCGCCAGCCGCAGCCCGGCCCAGGTCGCGGTCACCGCCAGCAGCAGTGTTACGGGATCAGCGAGCAGGTGCATCGCGGCCGTGTCTGCATGGTTCTGCGCTGAAGCCCAAGCCGGCTTAGCTGGCCATGGGCTCCGGCGCGGCGCTGGTTTCTGCGGCCTGACCCGACTGGTCCGGACCCTGCGAGCCGACCAGCCACAGCGCGCTCAGCGCCACGATTACCAGCACCAAGCTGATCCCCAGCACATACCGCACGCCCATCCCGGTCTTGCCGCCGCGCGCTTCTTCGGTGGTGATGTGAACTTCGTCGTTCTGGCGTTCCATAACTGCACTTTCTGCCCTGAGCGGCCGGACCGCAAGGCGCGGCCAAACCGGCTGGTTTCGTAAGCGCACTCGCGCGGTTGCGCAAGCGGCTCGACCTGATCGGTGCGGCTCGCTAGGCTGGCGGCACAATTTTGAGGGGAACCTGTGATGCGACGTCTCCTGCTGGCACTGACCGCCGCCTCCAGCCTGGCCCTGTCGGTTTCGCTGCCCGCCAAGCCGGCGCGCACGCCCGAGCAGGTTGCCATGGCCGCGCTGGCGGCGGCGCCGGTGTGGGACGGACATAACGACGTGCCCGAGCAAATGCGCGACCGGCGCCAGAACGTGCTGGGCGACTTCGATTTTCGCGATACCACGCGCACCGCCGATCCGGCCAAGGGGGTCGGCGCGATGCAGACCGATCTGACCCGGTTGCGCCAAGGCCACGTCGGCGCGCAGATCTGGTCGGTTTATGTCTCGGCCAGCCTGACCGACCAGCAGGCAGTGCAGGCCACGCTCGAGCAGATCGACGTGATGAAGCGGCTGATCGCGCGCCACCCGGCGGAGATGCAGTATTGCACCGATACAGCCTGCGTCGAAAGCGCGTGGAAGCAGCACAAGATCGCCTCGCTGCTGGGCATGGAAGGCGGCCACTCGATCGGCGGCAGTCTGGCGGTGTTGCGCCAGATGTATGCGCTGGGTGCGCGCTACATGACGCTGACCCATTTCAAGAACAACGCCTGGGCCGACAGCGCGACCGACGCGCCCGCGCACAACGGCCTGACCGCTCACGGCAAGCAGGTGGTGCGCGAAATGCAGCGGCTGGGCATGCTGGTCGATCTGGCGCACGTTTCGGAACAGACCATGTTCGATACGCTGGCGATTGCCGGGGCGCCGGTGATCGTCAGCCATTCAAATGCCTATGCGCTCAACCCGCATCCGCGCAACGTCACCGATGCGGCGCTCGATGCAATCAAGGGCAATGGCGGGATCGTGATGGTCAACTTCTACCCGCCCTATGTGCTTGAGGCCGGACGCCAGTGGAGCGCCGAGCGCGACGGCGCCGAAGCCCGGTTCAAGACGCTCAATCGCGGCAATCCGGCGGCGGCCAAGGCGGCGCTGGCGGCATGGGAGCAGAACCGCCCGATGCCGCGCGGGTCAGTTGCCGACGTAGCCAACCATATTGAATACATCGCCAAGCGGATCGGCGCCGATCATGTTGGCCTCGGCGGCGATATCGACGGGATCGAGGTGACGATCGCGGGGCTGGAAGATGTCTCCAAATACCCCGCGCTGTTCACCGAACTGGCGCGGCGCGGGTGGAGCCAGGCCGATCTGGAAAAGCTCGCCAGCCGCAACCTGATGCGCGTGCTCAAGGCGGCCGAGGCCTACGCCGTGGCGCGCCGCGGCGATCCACCGCTGGAAAACGCGACCTATTTCTGAGGCGCGCGAGCTTTTTTAGGCGGGGCCGGGACCAGCTTGACCTCGAACAGCGCCGGCCATTCCTTGCCGGTAAAGTACAGCTTGCGGCTGCGCTGATCCCACGCGATCCCGTTCGCGACCTGGTCCTGTCCGAATACCCCGGCTTCGCGGTGCAGCACGGTCAGATCGATCAGCCCGACCACTTGGCCGCTGAGCGGATCGATCCGCACCGCGTAATCGGTCATCCAGACGTTGGCGAGGACTTGCCCGTCGACCCATTCAAGCTCGTTGAGCAGCTGCAATGGACGGCCCTGCACCGTTACCTTAAGCCTGCGCTTGACCGTAAAATCGCGCGGATCGATGAACCGCAGCACGTCGGTGCCATCGGACATCACCAGCTGTTTGCCGGTGCTGGTCAGCGCCCAGCCCTCGCCGCTGTAGCGGAAACTGCCGAGCCGTTTGAACGTCTTGCGGTCCCAGCGATAACCCACCCCGTCGCGCCAGGTGAGGCTCAGGATCTGGCCTTGCCACGGCGCGATTCCTTCGCCGAACTGCGGCGCAGCAATCGCGACCGAGCGCAGCACCTTGCCGCTCGCCAGATCGACCTCGCGCACCGATGACCGCCCCAGCTCGCCGGTGCTTTCGAACAGTTGCCCGCGGTCGATGAACAGCCCTTGCGTAAAGGCGCGTGGATCGTGTGGATAGCGTTTGACGACCTGCGCCAGTTCCAGCGGGATCGGCGCGGGCGCGCTTGCTTGCGCGGAAGATCTGGACTGGTCGGAAGATATGGGCTGCGCAGCCAGCGGCGCAACCGTCAGCACCATCAGCGGTAACCAGCGCAGCAAGGCGTTAAGCCGCTGCATCAATCGCGCAGCAGCTCATTGATCGCGGTCTTGGCGCGGGTCTGCGCGTCGACCGATTTGATGATCACCGCGCAGGCCAGCGAAGGTCCGGGCGTTCCGTCAGGCAGCACCTTGCCCGGCATCGCGCCAGGCACCACCACGCTGAACGGCGGAATGTGGCCGGTGATGACTTCACCGGTATCGCGGTAGACGATCTTGCTGGTCGCGGTGATGAACACCCCCATCGCGACCACGCAGCCTTCGCCCACAAGTACCCCTTCGACCACTACGGAGCGCGCCCCGATGAAGCAATGGTCGCCGATGATCGTGGGATTGGCCTGCATCGGCTCGAGCACCCCGCCGATCCCCGCCCCGGCCGAGATATGGCAGTTGCTGCCGATCTGCGCGCAACTGCCGACCGAGGCCCAGGTGTCGATCATCGTCCCGTCGCCTACATTGGCGCCGATATTCACGAAGCTGGGCATCAGCACCACGTTCTTGCCGATGTGCGCGCCGCGCCGCACGATCGCGCCGGGGACCGCGCGGATTCCGGCGCCGCGAAAGCGCGCTGCGTCCCACCCGGTGAATTTAAGCGGCACCTTGTCGAACGAGGGCGCCCCGGCTGAGCCATAGTCCATCACTGCATTGTCATTGAGCCGGAACGACAGCAGGACCGCCTGCTTGAGCCACTGAATGACCTGCCAGCCGCCTGCCCCATCGGGCTCGGCCACGCGGGCTTTCCCCGAATCGAGCAGTTCCAGCGCTGCATCGACCGCGCTGCGCACAGCGCTACTGTCCGGGTTGACCTGCTCGCGCGCAGTCCAGGCCTGTTCGATCACTGCTGACAATTCGGCGGACATCGGCGTAATCTCCTGACAACTAGTCGGCACTATCGGTGCGCTTGATTGGTACAGTTGCGCGCGCCTATCGTCTGGGCCGGGCGCGGGCAAGTGCACTTGCAGCCTATCGTAAAAGAAATATCCTGTTCATCATAGCCGTGGCAAAAGCTCGTCAAGTCAAGCTGCCGCTACTCGCGTGCTGCTGCTGATAATAGGGTCGTTCGCATGTCCAAGCCGATGGTGTTCGAGGCGCGCTGGCCGATGGCAGCTGCTTTGTTGTCGTTTGGCCTGGTCGCGGGCTGCGGCGGCGGTTCGGTGGGCGGCTCGCTGATGCCAGCCCCTGCACCTGCGCCAATCCCGACCCCCACGCCGACCCCGACTCCGACGCCAACCCCGACGCCTACGTCCAGCTCGGCGTTCCTGACCAGTGAATACAACCGCTCGACCGGTCCGGGGCAGCACGGTGCAATCACCGCCTGGGCTGGAGGCACCACCGGCGCCGGGGTAACGATCGGGATTATCGATTCGGGGATCGACACCGACAATCCTGAATTTGCCGGGCGAATCAGTCCGGCCTCGCGCGATGTTGTGAGCAACCGCGGGCTGGTCAATGCCGATAGCAGCCACGGTACCAATGTGGCTTTGGTGGCTGCGGCCGCGCGCGACAATACCGGGATCGTCGGCATTGCGTTCGACGCGACGATCGCGATGTTCCGCGCCGACACCCTGGGCACCTGCATGACTGCGACCGACTCCAAAAGCGGATGCACGTTCTCCGACAGCAGCATCGCCGTCGGGGTTAACGCCGCAGTAGCCGCGGGCGCCAAGGTCATCAATCTCTCGCTGGGCGGATCGCCGCCCAATTCGCAGCTGCGCTCGGCGGTGGCCAATGCCGCCGCCAACGGGGTGGTGGTGATCATCTCGGCCGGCAACGACGGCGATTCGACCGACGCGGCGGTCGATCCGAACAATCCCGATCCGTTCGCTGCGGGGCTGCGGGTGGCGGGCAACGGCAATGTCATCATCGCCGGCTCGGTCGATGCCAACAATGCTATTTCCGCCTTCAGCAACAAGGCCGGCAGCGAAGCGACGTGGTTCCTGTCCGCCCGCGGCGAGCGGGTGTGCTGCGTCTATGAAAACGGGGTGCTCAAAGTGGTCACCAATCCCGACGGGTCGCGTTCGGCTTTCGTCTTTTCTGGCACCAGCTTTGCCGCGCCGCAGATCGCCGGGGCGGCAGCCTTGCTGCGTCAGGCGTTCCCCAATTTGACCGCGGTGCAGGTGGTCGATCTGTTGCTGCGCAGCGCCAACGATGGCGGGGCGGTGGGCACCGATGCGATCTATGGCCGCGGCATTCTCAACATCACCAAGGCCTTCGCCCCGCAAGGCAACACCAGCCTGGCTGGTTCGACCGTGGCGATCCCGCTCGGCGATACCACCGTGGTAACCTCGGCGCCGATGGGCGATGCCGGCAGCACGTCCAAAGCCTTTGGCGCGATCGTGCTCGATGGCTATCAGCGGGCCTATCAATACGAGCTGAGCGCAGGCATTCGCACCGCGCAGGTCGAACCGCGGCTGGCCCCGGCGCTGAACGCGCAGGTCCGCAATGTCGCGCTGGGCAATGATCGGGTGTCGCTCGCCTTTTCGGTCGATGCCAAGGACCGGGTGGGCCGCCTGCCGTGGCAAGGCATGCTCAAGCTCTCGCTAGCCGACGCGCAGGTTGCGCGGGTGCTGGCCGGACAGGTCGTGGCGCGGATTGCCCCCAATTCGAAGATTGCCTTTGCCTTTGCCCAGGGCTCGGATGGGCTGGTTGCGCGGCTGCAGGGCCGCCAGCAGCCAGCGTTCCTGATCGCCCGCGCGCCGGGCGATGACCAAGGCTTTGGGCAGGATGGCATGCTGAGCATGGCCTGGCGCCATCAGGCCGGGCGCTGGGGCCTGTCGGCCAGCGCCGAGCATGGCTCGCTGGTCAGTGCCGCGCCGGTCTTCTCATCGCTGAGCGGGCTTGAGCGCCGGCGCTATGACCGCGCAGACCGCTACGGGCTGGCTCTTGACCGGCAGCTGGGCAACCTGCAGCTGGCGCTGGGCGCGAGCTGGCTGACCGAACGGCGCACCATCCTGGGGGCGCGGCTCAACGAAGGTTTTGGCAGCAGCGGCGCGAACAGCCTGTTCCTCGATGCCAGCGGACAATGGCGGCCAGCTGGCGGCTGGCGGCTGGCGGCGCAGTGGCGCAGCGGCTTCACCGCGCCGCGTAGCGGCGGATCGGTCGCGCCGGGCGGACGGCTGACCAGTTCGGCCTGGTCGTTCGATGCCGGCCGCGAAGGCGTGTTCAAAGCGGGCGATCTGCTGGCCTTGCGCGTGTCGCAGCCGCTGCGGGTTGAAAGCGGCGGGATCGCGCTCAACCTGCCGGTCGATTACAGCTATGCCACGTTGCAGCCAACCTTCGCGCGCCGCACGCTGGGGCTGGCCCCGCAAGGCCGCGAGATCGACACCGAGCTGGCCTGGCGCGGCCCGCTGTGGACCGGCGCGGCGATGCTGAGCCTGTATTACCGCATCGACCCCGGCCACTACGCCAGCGCACCCGACGATCAGGGCGTGGCGTTCACCTGGAGCAAGAGTTTCTAGGGAGGAGTTGTTTCCGGCCCACGCCGGTGCGGAAAGCCCGGACGGGCTTTCCTTGCAACACCGGCCCGCTCCCCCGGCCCGACCACCCTCAGGGTACCTTTAATGGGTGGTCGGGCCGGGGGAGCGGGCCGGTGTTGCAAAGCTATTTGCGGATGCAAATAGCGCACCCCGGCAAACTAAGCACCGGCTTTTACCGCAAATTCCCACGCGCGCTCAGCCAGCGGCTTGACCCGCTCGCTTTGCTCTATGGCATGCGACGAGCTGGCGGTGCCGTCGATCACGCGCTTCATGATGCCTTGCAGAATACCGGTCAGGCGGAAGAAGTTATAGGCGAAGTACCAGTTCATGTCGGGCACGCTGTCGCGCCCGGTGGCGGCGCAATAGCGTTCGACCATTTCTGCCAGTTCGGGAATGCCCAGCGCCTGGCGGTCCAGATCGGCGACGCCTGACCGTCCCCCGTTTTCGGTGACCCAGGCCATCGCCACATAGGTCAGATCGGCCAATGGATCGCCCAGCGTCGACAGTTCCCAATCGAGCACCGCCAGCACTTGCGGCCGGTCATGCGCATAGATCATGTTGTCGATCCGGTAATCGCCGTGAACCACGCTGGTGCGGGTCTGCTCGGGCATGGTGGCCGGCAACCATTCGATCAGCCGCTCGACCTCGGGGATCGTTTCGGTTTCGGCCAGCCGGTACTGCTTGGTCCAGCGATCAATCTGGCGGCCGAAATAATTGCCCGGTTTGCCATATTCGCCAAGACCCGCCGCCGCGACATCGACCGAATGCAACTGCGCCAGCGTATCGAACATCGCCTCGTAGGTCGCGCGGCGATAGGCGGGTGCGTCCTTGGGCATCGCTCCGTCCCAGATCGTGCGGCCATCGATCATGCCCATCACATAGAACATCGCGCCAACCACGCTTTCGTCGGTGCACAGGCCGTATTGCGGCGCGACCGGGAAGCCGGTGGACTGCAAGCCCGCCTGGACGCGGTATTCGCGGTCAACCGCATGCGCCGAGGGCAGCAGCAGCCCGAACGGCTTGCGCCGCAGCACGTAATTGCCGCTGGGCGCGGTGATCTTGTAAGTCGGGTTCGATTGCCCGCCTTTGAACTTGGTCAGGTGCAGCGGCCCGGCAAAGCCCGCTACGTTGGCGCTCATCCACTGCGCCAGCCGCGCTTCGTCGAGCTTGTCGGCGCCTTCGGGTTCGACCGTGCCAACGAAAGCTTCCTCGGCGTTGATTGCCTCGCTCATGCCGCCGGCTCCCTTACTGATCGAACACGATCACGCTGCGCGCCGAAGCGCCGGTCTTCATCTTTTCAAAGCCGTCATTGATCGCCTCAAGCGGGATCCGCTCGGCGATGATGCTATCGAGATCGAGCAGCCCGCGCAGGTAGAAATCGACCAGCCGCGGCAAGTCGACCGGGAAGCGGTTGCCGCCCATGATCGCGCCTTGCAGCTTCTTGCCCGAGAGCAGGTCCATCGCCGACAGCCCGACTTTTTCGGCAAGCGGCATCATCCCCAGAATCGTTGCGGTGCCGCCGCGGCGCAGCAACCTGACCGTCAGCTCGGCCGAGGCCGGCCGGCCGACTGCCTCGATCGCGTGATCGACCCCGCCTTTGGTCAGCTCCTGGATCTGCTTGGCGGCATCGGGATCGGACGGATCGAAGGCATGGGTCGCCCCCAGCTTGAGCGCCAGCGCGCGCTTTTCAGGCATCGGGTCAGCGGCAATAATCTGCCCGGCCCCGGCGATCTTGGCGGCGTTGATCGTGGCCAGGCCAACCCCGCCGCAGCCGACCACCGCGACCGTTTCACCCGGGGTCAGCTTGCAGGCGTTGAAGATCGCCCCGGCGCCGGTGGTCACCGCGCAGCCGATCACCGCCGCGCGGTCGAGCGGCATGTCGGGATTGATCGCGACGCAGGCGTGTTCGTGGACCAGCATCATTTCGGCAAAGGCCGACAGATTGAGCATCTGCGCCACCGGGCTGCCATCGCTGGCGCGGGTCAGCCGGGGTTCGGCGCCCGGCGCGCGGCGGGTTTCGGCACCGAGGCACAGCGCCATTCGCCCGCTCACGCAGAATTCGCAGTGGCCGCAGAAGGCCGACAGGCAGGTTACCACCGCATCGCCGACCTTGACCGTGCGCACTTCGCTGCCGATCGCCTCGACAATCCCCGCCGCCTCATGGCCGGGCACTGCGGGCATGACATGCGGGTAGGTGCCTTCGATGAAGTGCAGGTCCGAATGGCACAGTCCGCAGGCGGCGGTGCGGATCAGCACCTCGTGCGGGCCGGGCTTGCTGATCGCCAGCTGCTCGATTGCGAGTGGCTGTTGAGCCTGAACGAGGACGGCAGCTTTCATCATTTCATTCTTTCGCAAAGCCCCCTCCCGCAAGCGGGAGGGGGTAAGAGGTTCAGCGGGTTGCGCCGATATCGCCCGAGCTGATCTCGCCCGACTTGGGTGCATTGGGCGAATGCCGCGCAAATTCGATCCGGGCAATAGCGCGGCTGTGGACTTCATCGGGACCGTCGGCGATCCGCAGCGTGCGCTGATGGGCATAGGCTGAGGCCAGCCCGAAATCTTCGGACACCCCGCCGGCACCGTGCGCCTGGATCGCATCGTCGATGATCCGCAGCGCCATGGTCGGCGCCTGGACCTTGATCATCGCGATTTCGCCGGCGGCGGCCTTGTTGCCGACCTTGTCCATCATGTCGGCGGCTTTGAGGCACAGCAGCCGGGTCATCTCGATATCGATCCGGGCGCGGGCCACGCGTTCGTGCCACACGGTCTGATCGGCAATGGGTTTGCCGAATGCGACGCGCGATTGCAGGCGCCGGGCCATTTTTGCCAGCGCTTCTTCGGCCACGCCGATGGTGCGCATGCAGTGGTGGATGCGGCCCGGCCCGAGGCGGCCTTGCGCGATCTCGAACCCGCGGCCTTCGCCAAGGAGCATGTTGCTGGCCGGGATGCGGACATCGTTGAGCTTGATTTCCATGTGCCCGTGCGGGGCATCGTCATAGCCGAACACCGGCAGATGGCGCACGATCTCGACCCCCGGGGCGTCGAGCTCCATCAGTACCATCGACTGCTGGGCGTGGCGCTTGGCCTCGAAATCGGTCTTGCCCATCAGAATCGCGATCTTGCAACGCGGATCGCCCGCGCCCGACGACCACCACTTGGTCCCGTTGATCACATATTCGTCGCCGTCGCGCCGAATCGAACATTCAATATTGGTCGCATCCGACGAGGCGACATCGGGCTCGGTCATCAGGAAGGCCGAGCGAATCTCGCCGTTCATCAGCGGGGTGAGCCAGCGTTCCTTCTGCTCGCGCGTGCCATAGCGGTGGAACACTTCCATGTTGCCGGTATCGGGCGCGGAACAGTTGAACACTTCGCTGGAAAAGCCGACCCGGCCCATTTCCTCGGCGCACAAGGCATATTCAAGGTTGGTGAGGCCAGGGCCTTCGAACTCGAACGTATCATCCAGGTGCGCGCGGCCGGCCTGCGGCGGCATGAACAGGTTCCAGATCCCCTGCGCCTTGGCGCGGGCCTTTTCCTCCTCGACCACGGGCAGCACTTTCCAGCGCGCTCCGGCGGCGTCCTGCGCCTTGTAATCGCCCATCCGCGGCCGCACGTGGTTCTCGATGAACTGACGGACGCGGTCGCGCCAATAGACTTGGCGGTCGGTTGGTTCGAAATCCATGGGTAGTCCTCTCTTGTGCTTATCGAGTCTCAGCAGGCTCCCTGCCACGAGCCAGTGCCCGCGCCAAGGGAGAATTAACCGGGCGGTTAAGTTGGATCGCCGGACGGTTCCGCCATCCCGGCCAGCTTGGCGATGCGCTGCGCGTGTTGGGCGCGGGTAATCGGGAACCGCGATATGGTCGCGGAGGCGGCCAGGCTGATCATGGCCAGCACGATCACGAAGTAGATCGCGAACTGATCGAGCACTGCCGCTGGCACTTCGCCGGGCCGGGCCTTGGCCGGAAACCCGGACGCGCTGATGATGGTGCCGGCCAGAAATATCCCGATCCCGGTCGCGCATTTTTGCGTGAAGAAATAGGCCGAAAAGAACAGCCCCTCGGTCCGCTCGCCGGTTTTCTCCTGCGACGCCTCGATGATATCTGCCGCCATCGACGTAATCAGCATCCCGGCCGCCACCGCCAGCCCGTTGGAAATGGTGATCAGCGTGAACAGCACCGGGATCAGCGACGGCTGGTTGTTTTCGGGAAACAGTCCGGCAAAGCGCAGCAAATACGGCGACAGCCCAAACGCCAGCGAGACGAGGCCGCAAATGACGGCGCCGGTGCGCTTTTCGATCCGGCTTTGCAGGAACCCGACCAGCAGAAATGCGCCGATTACCCCGACGAACAAGGCTACCGAATAGACCAGGAACCCGGCTTGCGGCATTTCCCAAAAGTACGTCAGGATATAGGTCGCGGTGGAGAAGCCCATGCCCACGTTGATGAAGTTAAACAGCGTGGTGGCCAGCAGGATCAAGAGCGCGCGGTTGGCCAGGGTGCGACCGACCTTGCGCAGCGTTTCACCCAGCGGCAAATGAACCGGCGGACTGCTGTCGAGCCGGGCAATGCGGCGATGGGTGGACAAGGCGGCGACGAATGCAGCCACAATCATCAGCCCGGCCCCGGTCCAGCCATAGTAGCCATAGCCATCGATGTTGAGCTGACCCACCGGATAGCGGGCCGACGGCACCAGAAACACACCGAACGCCAGCATCAGCATGGCCAGCCCGCCCGCCCAGCCGAAGATAAACCGCCACCGCGTAACCGAAGTCCGCTCGTCGTAATCGCTGGTCAATCCCGGCACCACCGACAGTGCTGGAATTTCATAACACGATACCGCCGCACGCATCAGAAAAGCGAACAGCAGCAGATAGCCGTACAGCCAGATCGCACTGGTCTGCGGGGGATGCCACAGCATCAACCACGCGCCCGCCATCGGCAGGATCGCGGCATACATCCACGGGTGGCGCTTGCCCCAGCGGCTGTGCGTCTTGTCGCTCCAATAGCCGACCAGTGGATCGACCAAGGCATCGAGCAGCAGCGCGACCAGCAAGACCAACCCGACCAGCCGTGCCTCCAGCCCCAGCACCTGGCTGTAGAATAGCAGCAGCAGCGCCGCGAACCCGTTATCCTTGACCCCATAGGCGATCGACCCGACACCGTTGCCCAGCTTGATGCGCAGCGGCAGTCGTTCGGCTGCAGGAAGTGCCACGCTGGCCGTCACTGGGCGGTGCCCGCGGCCGCGCTGTCAGCCATTGCCTGCAAGGCATCGAACAGCCCCGGCGCTTCGGGGTCCCAGGCATGACGCGGCCCGACCGTGATCCCGCCATCGACGATCAGCGAGGCGCCGGTCATGAAACTGGCGGCATCGCTGCACAGGAACGCCACCGCATTGGCGATGTCCACCGGCATCCCGGCGCGCGCCACCGGCTGCGCGTTCGATGACATCTGCAGAATCATCGACTTGGCCGTATCGACCATCGCGCTGGGCAGCTCGAGGCTGGCGGTGAAAATGTTGGTGTTGATGAAGCCTGGCTGCACCGCGTTCACGCGGATCCCGAACTTGGCCAGATCGGTCGCGGCACACTTGGTCAGATGCAGCACGCCAGCCTTGGCCACGGCATAAGCGGTGGGCGAATAGCCCGGACCGACCGCCGCGACGCTGCTGGTGTTGACCACGGCTGCGCCAGGCCGCGTCTTCATGTGCGGCGCGGCATAGCGGATGCCCATCGCCACCGAGCGCATCAGCAGGTCGAAGGTGCGGTCCCAGCCTTCGGGCTCGATCTCGTCGATCGGCGCGCGGTCGCCGCCCGCTCCGGCATTGTTGAACAGGTAGTCGATCCCGCCCTGCTCGGCCCCCGCGCGGTCCATCAGCGCCTTGATCTGTGCCACGTCGCACACATCGCAGGCCACCGGCACGATATTTTCGCCTTCGGCGGCCACCGCCCTGGCGCCCGGCAGATCAAGGTCGGCGGCGTAAACCGTGGCCCCTTCGCGGGCAAATAGCAGCGTGGCCGCGCGGCCAATACCCGATGCGGCGCCGGTAACAACTGCGCATTTGCCTGAGAATCGCATGGTCTCTCCTGGTTTGTGTTTGGGCTCAGCTTAGGCACGAGCCGCTGCGGGTCAACGCCCTTGGGCTTTCCGCTACGGCAACCGCGCCGCGGCAGAGCCAGCAGAAATCCGCGCTTGCGCGCCGGGGCAGATGCGCTTTAACCT
>JANOTT010000112.1:0-4126 GCA_031416535.1 Novosphingobium sp.
GATCGCGATCCCCGCCTTTGCCACCAACGCCGATGTGCCCACACAAACCAGCGCGGGCGGCACCGCTGCCTTGGGGTTCAGCCTGGCCAGCGTGATCTATGGCGATCTCAAGAATAACGGGCTGTTCCAGCCGACCGGGCCGGGCAGCCTGCCCCGCCCCGCGCTGGCGCAGATCCAGGCGCCCGACTATCCCGGCTGGCAGGGCCGCAGCACCGACATGCTGCTGCAAGGCTATGTCCGCGCCGAGCCCGACGGCAACGTCACTGTGGGCTGCTATCTGTACGACGTGTCGCTGGGCCAGCAGCTGGCCAAGGCGGGGTGGACCGTGCCGCCGGGCGAATGGCGCCGCGCCGCGCACAAGTGCGCCGATCTGGCATATGCGCGGCTTTCGGGCGAAAACGCCTTTTTCGACAGCCGGATCGCCTATATCGCCGAAGCCGGGCCGAAAAACCGCCGGATGAAACGGCTCGCGGTGATGGATTCGGACGGGGCCAACCACACGTACCTGACCACGGGCCAAGCGACCGCGCTGACCCCGCGCTATTCGCCCGATTACCAGCAGATCCTGTACCTGTCGTACTTCAACGGCAGCCCGCGGATTTACATCTACGATCTGGCCAGCAAGACCCAGAAACTGCTGCTGCAATCGCCCAATCCGCTGTTCGCCCCGCGCTGGTCGCCCGATGGCAAATCGATCCTCTATTCGATGGCGATCGCAGGCAATACCGACATCTACAAGATGCCCAGCGCGGGCGGCAACGCGGTTAAACTCACGACCTCTCCGGGGATCGACATCGGCGGCAGCTTCTCGCCCGATGGCCGCCGGATCGTGTTCGAAAGCGACCGCTCGGGCAGCCAGCAGGTCTATGTGATGGACGCCGATGGCACGGCCCAGAAGCGCATCAGCTTCTTCGGCGGACGCTCAGCCACCCCCGAATGGAGCCCGCGCGGCGATCAGATCGCCTTCACCCATATTGCCGGCAATTTCCGCATCGCGGTGATCAACCCGGCCGGCGGGGCGATGCATTATCTGACCGATAGCTGGCAGGACGAAGCGCCGACCTGGGCCCCCAATGGCCGGGTGATCCAGTTTTTCCGCACCGCCCGCACCTCGGGCAAAACCGGGGTGTGGCAGGTTGATCTGACTGGCAAGAACGAACGCAAACTGACCACCCCCGGCGATGGCTCCGATCCCGCCTGGGGACCGCTTCGACCGTAAGCCGCGTTGACTCCGCCCCGCAATGCCTGAACTTAGACCGTCAAAGGAGAACCCGATGAAGACCAACTTCACCCTTGCCCTGGTGCTCGCCAGCGCCCTGGCGCTCTCCGCCTGCTCGCGCAAGGCACCCAAGATCCTGCCGCCCGATCCCGGCGGCGCGGTCTCGACCGACACAAGCGGTGGCAGCACTGCGGCAACCCCCGGCAGTCAGGCCGATTTTGCCGCGCAGATGATGGGTCAGGACACGGTCTATTTCGACACCGACCAGTACAACATCGACAGCGCCGATCAGCAGGCGCTTGGCGCGCAGGCCGTGTGGCTGGCCAAATACCCGGCCAAGCGCGTGACGATCGAGGGCCATACCGACGAACGCGGCACCCGCGAATACAACCTTGCATTGGGCGAACGGCGCGCCAATGCGGCCAAGAACTATCTGGTCAGCCAGGGGGTCGAGGCCGGCCGCCTGACCACGCAGACCTTTGGCAAGGATCGCCCGGTCGCGCTCGATTCGACCGAGGACGCCTGGTCCAGGAACCGCCGCGCGGTCACGATCACGATTGATTAGTAGGCCGGACCTCCCCGACACGGGAAGCGGAACCACCGTAGACGGTGGTGGAACAGGCGAGCATGGTCCTCGCAGCGAGCGCGTAGGATCAGCGGCCCGTGCCTCTGCGCCATGCTGCGCATGGTCCCCCTCCCCCGAGGGGGAGGGTTACCCTAATACAGGCTGGGCAGCAGCTGGCTGAGCGCGGGCAGCGGCGAGGCTTCGACGCTGATCACCGTGGGCGCGTGCCCCGCGCCGCTCAACTGCCCGACTGGATCGACCCCGAACAGCGCCAGACCCAGCGTGGCCAGCACGGAAAAGGAAATCGCCAGCGCGAGTTGCTTGCTCATCGAATAGCCCTCCTGAGGCCGGGTTGCGATATGAAACCGAACGCCGCATAAGGCAAGCGCGGTTAACGGCAGATTGATGGCGCGCGCAAACTTCATTGCGCTTGCGCAGCGCGCCTGCTTGCGAGTACCGGGCAAAGCGATGGTCGGTGCACGCAGATCTGATGCCTGGGGGTTTCCCCGCTGGGGCGGCTACGGCGGCAGCCGCGAGGCTGTGCAGATGCGGCTATGCGACCGGCACGGCTGCACCGACGCAGGCACTTGTCCCGCGCCCAAAAGCCCCAACAACCCCGACCGCTGGATGTTTTGCCAGCGCCACGCCGCCGAATACAACTCCGGGTGGGACTATTTCGCCGGGCTCGACGCCGAGGAAATTGCCGAGCGTGAGGCGGCCGAGCGGCAGACGCACGAAGGCTATCACGAAAGCGCGCATTACGGCTGGGCGACTTCAGGCGACGGCACGCACAGCCGTGACGAACTGCGCGCGCTCGATCTGCTGGGCCTGGGTACCGATGCTGGGTTCGACGACGTGAAAAAGGCCTGGCGCGCCAAGGCCAAGGAAGTGCATCCTGATCTGCGCCCCGGCGACGAGGATGCCGCCAAGGCCTTCCGCGCGCTGCAACTGGCGTACGAAGTGCTGCGCGCAGGCGAGGAACGGCGCGAGTGGAAGGGCTGATCAGGCCTTTGGCTTGACCTTCTTGATCGTGCCCGAAAAGGCCAGAACCGGCCGGTCTTCATCGCTGATCAGCCCGCGCACGAAGACCATCGAAAAGCCGGCGCGGACCACCTCGCCGCGCGCGGTCAGCAGCCGCCCCGGTTCGGCCGCACCGACGAATTCGCAGTTCATCGTCACCGTCACCCCATAGATCGAGGCGTCCATGCCGCCGGCAATCATGAACAGCGCATAGTCGGCAAAGGTCATCAGCGCGCCGCCGTGGACATTGCCGCCGCCGTTGCGGTTCTTCGCCTCGGGCCGGAAGGCGCACAGCACGGCGTCACCCTGTGACTGGCAGTAGAACGGACCGGTGTGTTCTTCGAAATCGTCCACCGGCTCCCAGTGGGACCACCCCGCCCACGGCCCTGCGGTAACCGCGGCCAGCCGCGAGGGGCCGGGCGTATCGGTATCGGAGCGAAGCTTGTCGTGCGGTTCGTGGCTCATGCCTGCCCCCAAGCAGAAAGCCGGCGGCCGGTCCAGATCAAACCAATGCCAGCGCCTGCTCGAAATCGGCGATCAAGTCATCGGCGTCTTCGATCCCGATGCTGATTCGCACCAGGTTGTCGGAAATGCCGAGCAGCGCCTTGCGCTCATCGGGGACCGACAGGTGGGTCATCGCCGCGGGCAGGCTGGCGAGCGTTTCGGTTCCGCCGAGGCTGACCGCGAGCTTGGCGATCTTCAGGCTGTCGAGGAACCGGAAGGCCTCGGCCTCGCCGCCCTTGATATACAGCGAAAAGGTGCTGCCCGCGCCGCTGCAATGGCGATCGAAGATATCCTGCTGGCGCGGATCGGAAATGTCGCCGAGGTAGCCGAGCGCTTCGACCTTGGGATGACCCTTGAGGTAGGCGCAGACCTTGGCCGCGTTCTCGCCCGCGCGGCTCATCCGCAGTTCGACCGTCTCGAGGCTGCGCATCAGCATCCACGCGGTGTGCGGATCGAGAATCCCGCCCATCGTATTGCGCAGCATCCGCACCGGATCGATCCAGCGCTTGGCTCCGCCGATCGAGCCAGCGACGAGATCGGAGTGCCCGCCGACATATTTGGTCAGCGAATAGACCACGATGTCCGCGCCCTGATCGAGCGGGCGCTGCCACAGCGGCCCCAGGAAGGTGTTGTCGATCGCGATCGGGCAATCGGCCCCCAGCACCGCATCGCGCGCGGCCTTGACCGCTTCGACGTCGACCAGTGCGTTGGTCGGGTTGGCGGGGCTTTCGAGATAGACCATCGCCACTTTGCCGCCCTGGCTGGCGGCTTTGGCCTTGGCGCGGGTGAGCACGTCAGCGATTTCGGCCCGGGTCGCG
>JANOTT010000113.1:0-8380 GCA_031416535.1 Novosphingobium sp.
GATTTCTGCGCGACGGCGATCATGGCAGAGGTTGGGGAAGTAGGAAAGGGGGGTGGTTGGGAACCACCGTACTGGATGACTCAGAACGTTGATTTTGCCAATGCGCGATATGCCAATGCGCGATATGCTGGTCGACAAAAGCTTGGCTCAGCGCCATGCGAGTTCCCGTTGCTCGACTGTTTGATCTGCCGAGCCGGCGCCGCGCGTGTTGGGCCTTGGCTCGGCCGCGAATTCAGGTTCAGATCTGCCTTGCACGCTGGATTTGCACCGGCCGCATATCAGGAAGCACACTGAGCAGCGAGAGCAAAGGCTCTGCGCCGCGCTTGATGGACCAGCCCGCGTTCTCTCGTGTGACTAGCCCCGCGCGCATATCGAACCAACCGCGGCGCAGATCATCTTCCTCGAAAATACAGCTGCTGGTCTCAGTCTCAATTGCAAGCCCATTGTCATCGCGCAGGCATGCCCGGAATGTAGATTGAGCATCAAGTGTCGTGAGCTCGCCGTTTGACACCTTTAGCGCCTTACCCAACGAGGCCATGAAGCTGTCGAAACGACTGCTCGAGACGCGTGCATCCCTCAGGGCGCGCGCGGTCGGCGCAAGATGTTCTGGCAATCCAGCATCTACGGCATAGTCGTGGATGTAGACCGGAATTGTAACCTTCTCGAGATCGTGTTCCATCAGTGGACGCACATCTGCCCAGTCCAGATTGCCATTGCCGCAACCCAGCTGAGGGAACGAAATTTCAGCAATTCCTTGGTCCGCATAGGCCGAAACGAACTTCGCGAGTGCCTGCTCGATCCATTCGATCTTAGACGGGCTTCGCCAATGGATTTTCATTGGAAAGTTGAGCACCCTGTACAGTCAAGGTTTTCGAAGCACCAAAATCTGGACCATGGCGAGCGACAGACCACCGATCGCCACACCTGATCGAACCGCATCGCAGTATAAACCAGACATTGCGATTGCGATCAGCCAAAGCCTGCTTTCTGCCCGCAGCAGGATTAACGGAGAGACCAGGCTCCCCTCACCCGCCACTCCACCCCTGCTCCGGCGCCCGCTCCAACCGCGCCTCCGGAATTATCGCCCTGATCTTGCGCGCAAAGCTGCGCAGGCACACCTCGCTGGTGGCGATCGGTCCGGCGGTGTAGCTGCGGCTGGCCATGCCGTGCTGGACCCCGCCGATCAGCCAGGTGTCTTCGGCGTTGACCACGCGGTTGATCCGCCAGTTGGCATAGCGCGCCAGCTTCATTTCGCGGTGCTGGCCGGCGGGCGTGAAGCTATCGGGCAAGGCATACGACACCTCCCGCAACAGGCAGGTGGTGGGCGAGGTGGGCAGCCACTGCATGAAATCGATCTGGTCGGCGTAGACATCGAACGCCATGTTGGGCCACAGCTTGTAATAGAGCCAGCGGCCCTGCGCTGCTTCGGGCAAGTGCGCCACCTTTGGCAGATGCGCGGTGTAGAACCGCTCCCAGAAGTTCTGTTTGTTGCCGCTGGTGACCTCGCCGTACAGCCGGTCGGCCCAGCCGTGCGCCTCGATCCGGTAGCTGCTGCCGACCAGGCGCGTCAGCCCATCGTGCGCCACCGTGATGTGCAGATTGTCTGAATAGTTATCGCCGACGTTCTTCCAGTTGACCGCGCGCGGGCGGTGGCGGACCGGGCTGAGCGGCTGCATCGCTTCGAAGCGGTAGGGTTCGATCTCGGCTTCGAACGGCGCCATCATCGCGGCGACCGAGGGGAAGCCCGCGTCCTCGAGCCGCACGAACACGAACCCGCGCCATTGTTCGATTGCTACTGCGGCTAGACCGCTTTCTGCCATGTTGAGCGCCGGGTATTCCGCTTTGTGCGGCACCCCGCTAAGCCTTCCATCGGCCTCGTACGTCCACGCGTGATACGGGCACACCAGCTTCTTGGCGCAGCCGCCCGGCCCTTGCACCAACCGCATCGCGCGGTGCCGGCAGACGTTGGTAAAGGCGCGGATGATGCGGTCCAGGCCCCGGATCACGATCACGCTCTCGCCCGCGTAGTCGAGCGTGCGGTAATCGCCGGGGCCGGGTAAATCACTGATATGGCACACGATCTGCCATGACGGGCGGATCACGCGGTCGATCTCGGCGGCGAAGAATTCGCTATCGTGGTACGTCCACCCCGGCAGCGACCAGTCCGCATCGGGATCGGCTTCACTGCTGGCGATCTGGGCCAAGGCTTGGTCAGACATGGTCATTCCCGGCGAGTCCCGCATTGCTTATTGGACGATCGTATAACAAGTGTTAGGCTGGCGCAAGTGAGCACCGCGCCCGCCTTTACCCGCGCCGGACCCGACGCGCGACGCTTAAGCCTGATCGCGGCATGCGCGCGGGTGCTCGCGCGCGCTGGTGCGGGCGGTACATCGGTGCGGGCAATCGCGCTGGAAGCCGGCGTTTCAGCCGGTCTGGTGAGCCATTATTTTGCCGGGATCGACGCGCTGGTCGCTGAAACCTATGCCCATGTCGGGGCGCAGGTCAGCGCCGCCATCGATGTGGCACTGGCGCGCGCCGGGGCTGAACCACGCGCACGGCTCGATGCCTACGTGACCGCCAGTTTTGCCCCGCCAGTCGCGAGCGGAGAGTTGCTCGCCACCTGGGTCGCCTTCTGGAGCCTGGTGCGCTCGCGCCCGGCGATCGCGCGCCAGCATGACAAGCAATATGCCCAGTTCCGCGCCCGGCTGGAGGCGCTGCTCGCTCCTTGCGGCGTGCCCCCCGCCCGGCTGCGCCACGCTGCCATCGCGATCACCGCGCTGGTCGACGGACTATGGCTCGAGCTGTGCCTGTCACCCCGCACGTTCAGCGCCGCCGAGGCCAGCGCCATCGCCCACGCCGCGCTCGACGCAGTTATTTCGACAGGTCGGTGAACAGGCTGAGGTAATAGATGATCCCCGGCGCGGTGTTCGACAGCGGAACCCGCTCGTTCAGCCCGTGTGCGAAGCTTTCCGAATCCTTCGAGAACAACGGACTCGCCCCATAACTGGGCACGCCGAGCGCGCGGTACCACATTGAATCCGATGCGCCCGAGGCCTGGCTGGGGAAGATCGGCAGCCCCGGATTGATCCGGTGCATCGCCTTTTCGGCCGCATTCACGAAATCGGGCCGCATCGGCGAGGCCGGGGCCGCAATCGAGTCTTCGCCGGTGGTCGCCGTGACCTTTACCACCGGCATGCCGATCACGCGTTCCAGCTCTTGGCGAATGTCTTCGCGGGTGTGGCCGGGGAAGATCCGGCAGTTGACATTGGCGGTGGCGCGCTGCGGCAAGGCGTTCTGGGCATGGCCACCGCCGACCATTGTGGCAACGCAGGTGGTGCCGATCATCCCCACATAGGATATACTGCCCCGCAAGGCCGCAGCAGCTGCCTCATCATTCGGATTTGCGGCAAAGGCGCGCATCGCGGCGGCCAGTTTTGGATCGGCTTCAAACGCCGCAGCCTTCTCGAAATAAGCCTTGGTCAGCGGGCTGAGTTCGGGCTTGAAATGATAGGCTCCGACCCGTTCCAGCGCAGTTGCAAGCTGGACAATCGCGTTGACCAAACGCGGGGCCGAACTGTGTCCGCCAGGGTTGGTCACCTCAAGCTGATAGTCATCGTAAGTCTTTTCGGCCCCCTGCCAGGTCCAGTACAGCGGCCTGCCGGTCTTTTCATCAAGCGTACCGCCGCCGCCATCGATGTTGAGCACCAGCTCGGCATTGCTCAGCTTTTTGGCGATCACGCGCGATGTGCCCATCGTGGTTTCTTCGTCGCCCGAAAATTGCAGCACAATCGTCCGGCGCGGTTTGTAGCCTGAGCGGCGCAGCTCGATCAGCGCCGAAGTCGCCAGCGCGGCGTCGAATTTCATGTCGCTCGCCCCGCGCCCGAACAGGTAGCCGTTCTCCACGATGGGCGTGA
This sequence comes from Novosphingobium sp., assembly GCA_031416535.1. Taxonomy (GTDB): domain Bacteria; phylum Pseudomonadota; class Alphaproteobacteria; order Sphingomonadales; family Sphingomonadaceae; genus Novosphingobium. The sequence goes on from JANOTT010000113.1 coordinate 3,915, forward strand.
ACGGATCGCGCTGCCAATCGGCGGGCTTGGCCTCAACCACATCCATGTGCCCCGAGATCACCAGCGGTTTGAGGCTGGGATCGCTGCCGGACCAGGTGGCGATGAAATAGGCGGTATCGGCAAACGGGGTGACTTCGACATCGCCGTCGCGCCAGCCGCCCGCCACCAGCGCGGTCTTGACCAACTGCAGCGCAGCGCCGGTGCGATTGCCCTCGCCCTGCACCGAGCGCAGCGCGATCAGCTGCTTGGCCAGATCGAGCGTTTGCGCTTCGGCCACCGGATGGCTTTTGGATTTTCCCGGTTTGGCCGACAGCTGCGGCACAGCGACCGCTGCGCTGAGCGCCAGGACCAGGGAAAGCGTAACTGCGCGCATAACGAATCTCCTTTGCCCGTAGGTCTAGTCGCTGAGCTGGGCTGCGGTAAAGGCCAGTGGCCGCCAAGCCGTTCAAACCAGAGCCATCTCATACAAAATTAACGATAGCCAGACTAAGGGTGCAACCAAGAAAAGACTAGGGTCGGGTGATATCTTAATGGTCAGCAAACAGGTAGCGCTGCGGGTTGTCGTTCCAGCGGAATTGCGCGATTGGGTCGATAACCGGCTGATCTCTGCACACATCCGCATGGTGCGCCCAATGGTGCTGGGCACACTGCTGAATGCGGCTGTGATCACGCTGGCGTTGATCGGACGGATGTCGGCGATCCCCATCGGCTTGTTCGCCAGCTCGATGCTGGCCGCGTGCCTGCACCGGGTGTGGCTGGCAGAAGGCATCGAACGCGGCCGGCGGCGGCGACGCACCGCCAAGATCATGCTGGCGTTCATGTTGAATTCGCTGTGGCTGGGCATGACAATGGCTGTGCTGGCGGCACTGTGGCTGCCGCAGCTTGCGCCGGGCGTGCAACTGCTGCTGGCGGTTTGCGGGGTCAGTCAGATTGCCTCGGCGGCCTATACTGTCCGCACTTTGCCGCGCTCGGCGCTGGTCTATGTTGCCGCGCAGGCGGCGGGACTTGGCATCGGGCTGGCCCAGCTGGAGACTCTGCCGGCGCTGGGCACCATCGCGGTGCTGGCGGTGGCCAGCGGCCTGCTGGTGCATATGGCCTATACCGCGCATGACCTGTTCGTAACCCGCATCCTGTCCGACCGCGAGCTGCACAGCGCCGCCCGCACAGTCAAACTGCTGCTCAACGAATACGAAGAAAGCGGCTCCGACTGGCTGTTCGAACTGGACGCGCAGCAACAGCTGGCCAAGGTTTCGCCGCGCTTTGCCCAGGCTGCCGGTCAACCGGCCGAACGCCTGCTCGGCCACCGCCTGACCGATCTGTTCGCACCGAGTTCGGGCCGCGACGAAATTGCGGCAGCTTTGTCTGCGGGCCGCTCACTGCGCTCGGTCGTGGTGGCACTGGATGCCACGCAGGACGGCGCGCCCCGCTGGTGGTCGCTGAGCGGGCGCCCCAGCCATTCGGGCGACGGGGTCGATTACCGCGGGGTCATCGCCGACGTTACCGAACAGCGCGCAGCCGAATACCGGGCCCAGCAAATGGCCCATTTCGATGGCTTGACCGGTCTGCCCAACCGCAGCCACTTCAATCAGGTACTGGCCGGGCTGTTCAACGCTCATCAGGACGGCGAGCATGTTGCCCTGATGCTGCTCGACATCAATGGATTCAAAAACATCAACGACATGCACGGCCACCCGCTGGGTGACCAGTATCTGCGGCTGTTCGCGACGCGGCTGTGCGCGGTGGTGAGCGCGAGCGGGCTGGGCGGCAACGAGCCGATCGTGGCCCGGCTGGGCAGCGATGAATTTGCCATCGCGGTCAGCGGTGACGACGCCTGCGATCACGCGGTGCGGCTGGCTGAACTGCTGGTGACGATGCTCGCCGAACCGCTGCTGGTCGATGATCAGGAACTGCCCAGCGCGATCAGCCTGGGGATTGCGCTGGCGCCGTTCCACACCGACCAGCAGGCGCAGCTGCAAAGCTATGCCGACATTGCGCTGAGCGCGGCCAAGACTGCCGGGCGCGGAACCTGGGAAATGTTCGAGCCGGGCATGGACGCCAAACTGCACGAACGCCACACGCTGGCACGCGATTTGCGTCATGCCGTGGCGCGCGGCGAACTGCGCATGTTCCTCCAGCCGCTGGTCGATGTCACCAGCGAGACCAAGACCGGCTACGAAGCGCTGCTGCGCTGGCAGCATCCAGTTCGCGGGCTGATCATGCCCGATGTGTTCATCCCGATCGCCGAGGAAACCGGCCTGATCGTGCCGATCGGCGAATGGGTGATCCGCACCGCTTTTGCCGAAGCTGCGACCTGGCCGGGCCGCGAAGCGATCGCGATCAATTTGTCGCCGGTCCAGTTTTCCAGCCCCAACTTGCTGCCGGTGATCGTCAACGCGCTGGGTGACAGCGGGATCGAGCCCGGACGGGTTGAATTCGAGATTACCGAAGGCGTACTGCTGGGCGATACACAAGCCAACATCGACATTCTGTGCCGGATGCAGGCGCTCGGGCTGAAGATCGCGCTCGATGATTTCGGCACCGGCTATGCCTCGCTGAACTATCTGCTGACCTTCCCGTTCGACAAGATCAAGATCGACCGCAGCTTCATCTCCAGCTTGTCTACCCGCGAGGAATCGCGCGCCATCGTCGCCGCCGTGATCGCGCTGGCCAACCGGCTGGGGATGTGCACGCTGGCCGAAGGGGTGGAGGAGCCCGAACAGCTCGATCAGCTCAAGGCGCAAGGTTGCCGGATGGTGCAGGGCTGGCTGTTTGGCAAGGCGCTGCCATCGGAGGAATATCATCCGCGCAGCGCCGCGATTGTACCCGACGCCGCGCCCCCGGTGCATTTGCCGCAGCCGCGCAAGGCGCGCCGCGCGCAGACGTATTCACACCGCGCCCGCGCCTGATTCGGCCCGCGCCGCACTGGCGCACCCCGGCCCCTGCTGCTAACTCGTTAAAGCCCGGTCGCTTGGCCGATCCGGGCGCGGGGAGTGTTTGGCATGAGCTTCACTGCGGACCGACTGCTGCTGTTCGGCGCGACCGGCGATCTGGCGCAGCGCATGCTGCTCCCATCGCTGTGCGCGCTGCACGATGACCAGTTGATCGCGCCCGAGTTGACCATTATCGGCACCGCACGGTCCGAATATACCGATGCGACCTATCGCACCTTCGCCCGCACAGCGCTCGACAAGTATCTGCCCGAGTTCCGCAAACCGGCGATCGATAGCTTCCTGCCGCGGCTCAAATACCAGGTGCTCGATGCCACCGATACCAGCCACTTTACCAGCTTGGCCGACGGGTTCGGCGCGGGCGATCAGGGCCTGGCGATCTTCCTGTCGACCGCGCCCAGCCTGTTCGAGCCGACCATTGCCGGGCTTAGTGCCGCCGGGCTGACCGGCGACAAGGTGCGCATCGGGCTGGAAAAGCCGCTTGGCACCAGCCTGGAGTCCAGCCGCGAGATCAACGATGCGGTGGCCGCCGCGTTTAGCGAGGACCGGATTTTCCGGATCGATCACTACCTGGGCAAGGAAACCGTCCAGAACCTGCTCGCGCTGCGGTTTGCCAACATCATGTTCGAGCCGCTGTGGAATGCGGCACACATCGATCATGTGCAGATCACCATTGCCGAGACGGTCGGGCTGGAAAGCCGGGTGGGCTATTACGACGGCGCCGGGGCGCTGCGTGACATGGTTCAGAACCACATGCTGCAATTGCTTGCGCTGGTGGCGATGGAGCCCCCGGCCAATTACGACGCCACCGCGATCCGCGACGAAAAGGTCAAGGTTCTGCGCGCGCTGCGGCTGGTCGCTCCGGGCGAGACGGTCACCGGGCAATACCGCAAGGGCGCGATCGATGGCCAGCCGGTGCCGGGTTACGACGAGGAGCTGGGCAAGCCATCGGACACCGAAACCTTCGTTGCAATCAAGGCGCACCTCGATAACTGGCGCTGGAAAGGCGTGCCGTTCTATTTGCGCACCGGCAAGCGTCTGCCCGTGCGCAAGACCGAGATTGTCGTCAATTTTCGCTGCGTCCCGCATTCGATCTTCGGCTCGCGCGGGGCCAAGACCTGTCCCAATGCGCTGGTGATCGGGATCCAGCCCGAAGAAAACATCCAGCTGCAATTGATGGCCAAGGAGCCCGGGCTTGATCGCGACGGCATCCGGCTGCGCCCGGTGCCGCTCAACATCACGATGCCCGATGCCTTTGCCGGGCCGAAAAAGCGCATCGCTTACGAACGGCTGCTGCTCGACCTGATCGAGGGTGATCAGACGCTGTTCGTACGCCGCGACGAGGTTGAGGCGCAGTGGGGCTGGATCGACGCGATCCGCGCCGGCTGGACCGATCAGATGGTCAAACCGAAAAGCTATCCGGCGGGCAACTGGGGGCCATCGGCGGCGATCGCGCTGGCCGAGCGCGATGGGGTTACCTGGCATGAGTGATTTGGGCATGAGTGATTTGGGCATGAG
>JANOTT010000114.1:0-2344 GCA_031416535.1 Novosphingobium sp.
TGCGGCGCAAGATCGCACACAACCCGGACATTGCCTGTGCCGGCGTGCGCTTGGCATAGGCGCATTGGCCGGAGATTTTCGAATGATTTTGGGTGTGGTTCTGGCCGGCGGGCAATCCTCGCGCTTCGGCAGCGATAAGGCACTGGCCGAACTTGCCGGGCACACTTTGCTGGTGCGCGCGGTCGATCTGCTGTCGGGCTGGTGCGAACATGTGGTGGTGGCGGGCCGCGAGACGGCTCCCGCCCCGACCCTGCCCGATTGGCCTCAGGCCGGAATGGGACCGCTCGGCGGGATCGCGGCGGCGCTGCATCTTGCGGCCGACCAAGGCTACGCTGCGGTACTCAGCATCGGGGTCGATGCGCCCGATCTGCCCGATGCACTGCCCGCGCTGCTCGCCCCGGCGCCAGCCTATCTGGCCGCGCAGCCGGTGGTCGGGCTGTGGCCGGTCAGCGCGCTGAGCGCGATCGAAGCGATCCTCGAGGGCACCGGCAAGCATTCGATGCGCGCCTTTGCCGAGGCGATCGGCGCCCGCGCGGTGCGGCTGGCAACCGATCCTGCCAATATCAATACACCGGATGACTTGGCCAAGGTCGAGGCGGCCGAGGCAGAGAAACGCGGCGAAATCTGAACGCCAGGCTCATTTCGGCACGCCAGTCTCGCAAGCGGTGTCGGCACGCGCACACGGATTAATCCGCTGCCGGTTCGAACACCGCCAAGTCAGTCCAGTGCGCCGCCAGTGCCCCAGCCAGTTGCGCCAGCACAAACCCGGCCACGCTGGTCAACGCGATGCCGGCGAACGTATCGCTCAGGCTGCGCGCCAGGGTAATCGCCGGGTTGGCGAAGCTGGTCGACGCGGTGAACCAGTAAGCCGCCGCGATATACAACGCGACGCTGGCCGGAATGCTGGCGGGGCGGTGGCGCAAGGTCAGCAGGATCGTCAAGACCAGTCCGAAGGTGGCGACAAATTCGCCCAGCCACTGCCCCGGCCCGTCGCGCAGGTGGGTCGAGAGCTGGATGATCGGCAAGCCGAACATCGCGTGCGCGGCCCACGCGCCGAGTACGCCCGCCGCCACCTGCACCCCGGCGAACGCAGCCAGCTCGGCGCTTCCGATCTCGCCGCGAAGGTGCATCACCAGGCTGACCGCCGGATTGAAATGCGCGCCCGAAATGGGCCCAAGCATTGCGATCAAAACGTAAAGCATCGCCGCAGTCGCGACCGTGTTGCCGAGCAAAGCCACCGCAACATTGCCGCCCGCCAGCCGCTCGGCCATGATCCCGGAACCGATCACTGTCGCAAACAGCAGGAAGCTGCCGAGCGCCTCGGCGCACAATTTCTGTTTCACTAGGCCCCCTCTGTCACTCCACCCCTTCGCGTCGCAGCGATTTGTGACAGCTTCAAGTCAGGCCAGCGCCTCCGCCACCGGCCGCTTTACCGGAGCGCCCGCCCGCCAGCCGAGCCATCCCGCCAGAATCCCGGCGCCGATACCGGCGCTCGCGGTAACTGCAAACGGGATGTGCGCATATGCGCCGAAAAGTGTGCCCATGAACGGAACGTAAGGCGTAAACCACATCACCACGGCTTGAAGCGCCACGAAAAAGGCCGCCACCAGCCACGGTGCGCCATGCTTCCGGTTCATAAAATAGAGCATCATCGCGAAGGCGAACGAGAAGCCATTACTCACCGCGATGCTGTCCTGCACCGAGTGAATCTCGGGGCTGCCGATCACGTTTACCATCCACGGGAAATACTCGCCCATCACCCGCGAGAATGGCGATTCGAACAGGATGATCGGGGTCGCCAGCATGTAGCCCGCGTGCAGCTTCACGTTCCGGCGGTTCTTCAGCGCTTGGTAGAACAACGTCAGATAAGCGCCGATGGCGATCGCCACGCCGATCCCGAATGAAGGCGAATTGTGCAGCACAAACGCGCTTTCAGCGGCCAAATAGCGCCGTGCCGCGACATCGGCGATCATCACCAGCCCGAGGATGAGGAAGGGAAACAGCGCCAGACTAGTGAGGCCGGCCTGCTTGTGGAACGCGTTGTTGCGGCGGTGGATTGATACGCTCTGGACGATCAGCAACGAGAGCCAGACCATCGCGCTCATCGCATGGAAATGTAATGCCGCCGGCACTGTTGCGATCGGCGACCAATAGCTGGCCCAGAATCCGACAGCGATGACCAGCAGCACGAAGCCGACATAATAGTGCGCGTGACGATATGGCATCGTGTGATTCCCCCCACTAACGATGCGACCCCTTGTGGGCAGATATCATGGGTGGATCGCGGCGGCTATGCCAATTGTCCTTACGGATCGCCGAACACGCCCTTGCGCTTCTCCATCTG
>JANOTT010000115.1:0-2532 GCA_031416535.1 Novosphingobium sp.
CCGGTCGCCGCGGTCAGCACCAACGGTGCATTGAGGATCAGCGTTGTGATCGCCCCGATCAGCAGCATCCCCAGCGCGCCGAGCTGGAGTACGCGCGGGTTGCGCAGCGCGGCAAGCATTCCATCGTGGCGGGGATCGCCGATCCGCGCCTGCTCGCGCGCCAGTTCGCCGTCGATCCAGGCCTTTTCGCCGTCGGTCAGCCAATGAACGTCGGCGGGGCGCTCGGGGAGATACTTCCACACCAGTAGCCCGACCAGCACCGACGGCAGCCCTTGGACCAGAAACAGCCACTGCCAGCCGCGCAGCCCCGCGGTTCCGTCGAGCGCCAGCAGCCAGCCCGAGACCGCCCCGAGCAGCACCGAAGACAACGGACTGGCGACATAGAACCGGCTCACCGCACGGCCGCGGTGGCAGGCGGGAAACCAGTGCGAGAAATAGAAAATACGCCGGGATAGAATCCCGCCTCGGCCACCCCCAGCAGAAACCGCACGGTGTAGAACTGCCACGGCGTCTCCACGAACATCGTCGCCGCCGACAGCAATCCCCACGTGACCATGATCCGCGCCAGCCAGGCGCGTGAGCCATAGCGCACCGCCATCAGGTTCGATGGCACCTCGAACAGCGCATAACCGAGAAAGAACAGCCCGCCGCCCAGGCCATAGACCGTGGCGGAAAAGCCCAGGTCGGCATTCATCCGCGCCGCCGCGAAGCCGACGTTGACCCGATCGGTGTAAGCACACAAATACGCCAGCGCGATCAGCGGCACGATCCGCCACAACGCCTTACGCATCGCCGAACGCCCGACCTCGGATGTGGATTCAGACATCACCAGCCCCCTCCGCGAGCATCGGAAACGTCGGTATCCATGGATTGCATAGGTTGCGCAAGCGAGACGCCAAGACGTTCGCTTCGCAGTGCCGGCCCGCTCAGGGCATCGCCTCGACCCAGATGCCTTCGAGCAGGATCGCGCTGAATGCGGCGAACGGGGTGGTCCCGAGCCGTGGGTCGGATTCGAAACGGACCGCCGCGATCCCCTCGAAGGCCGGGGCGCGCAGGGTCACCACTTCGCGTTCGATGTCGGTGCCAAAGCGCCGTGCGAGCGCACGGCTGCGGGTGTCGAGCTCGCTCCCGCCCGCCGACAGCGCGGTGGCCTTCCACGCCGGAAAGGTGATCCCGCTGGGGGTTTCGGGAAACATTCGCGGGATCATGAAACTGACCTTCTCGGCGGGGACCGCCAGCGTCAGGGTGAACGAGGCCGCGACATTGCCGGTGCCGCGCATCGTCAGCATGTTCTGGCTGATCGTCGGTGCCACCGCCTTGCCTTCATAAAGCGCGCGGTTGTTGATGAAGACGACCTCCGAACCCGCAGGCGAAACGTCGCGCAGCTGCAACAGCACCGGTCCATCGCGCAGGTATGGCCCGGCCATCACCGTGCCGTCGCCCGAGGTGCCCGTGGGGACGGTCGCAAAATCGCGGATCAGCGTGCCGGGCGCCAGCGGGGGTGCTGTAATCGCGTTCGGCTGCGCGGTGACCGTCACCTCGACCTTGACCGTGAACGGAAAGTTCTCGCGCAACGAATTGGACAGCTCGGCGGGTTCCTGCGCGCCGCGGGTCTCGGCGAGCACCGCCTTGCGAACATTGAGGAACATGTCGAGGATGCCCTGTCCCGGCACCGCGATCTCGCGCGCCAGCGCCTTGGCGTAAGGGCTGTTGTCGCCATCGCCATCGAGCGCGTACTCGCCCTGGCTGGTCGAGACCGCGATCAGCGCCGAGCCGCGTTTTTCGATCGGCGCATAACCCGCCCGCAGCGAGCGGACCCGGCGGACCACGGGCGTGTTGCGACACGAATCGAGGATGACGATGCTGTTCGCCGCGCCCCCCTCCTCCATGTAATCGAGCACGCTGTCGGCGGGGATCGATTCGATCTGGATGTCGGCCTCGCTGTCGATCTGGGCGCCCACCGGGACGAGGTAGTTGACCGTTTTCGCCTGGAGCCCGTGACCCGCATAGTAAAACAGCGCGGTGGTGTTCGATCCGGCGGCGCGGGTCCGCTGACCAAGCCGGGCCATGGCCCGGAACATCGTCCGGCGATCGGCGTCGCTGACCCGCTCGACATCGAACCCGGATTTCTTGAGCGAGGCCGCGATCAGGTCGGCGTCGCGGGCCGGGTTGGCCAGCGCGCCGAGCCGCTCGTCGTACTGGGAATTGCCGATCACCAGCGCGATCCGCGGTTCGGCATGCGCGCTCGACGAGGAGAAGACGACGACGAGCGCCAACAGATGCCAAAGCCGCACACGCGCCCCCTCTCCGGATCGATGCTCCCCGCGTTCCAATAGCACAGGCACGCCCGGCCTGACAACGTGCGCCACCCCGGCGGTACTTTGAACCCTGCCCCTTTTTATTTGGCGTTATTATACTTGACGTACCCACTCTAACCGCTATGGTGGCTTCCATCAAGGAGCCTTCCAATGCCGTCCGTTCTCTCACAGCCCCAGTTCCACAGCGAAGAAGCGGCCTACGCTTACGTTGAGG
>JANOTT010000116.1:0-38830 GCA_031416535.1 Novosphingobium sp.
GCCCCGGTAAACACTTCGAACCGGGCATTCGGCAGTTTAATGCTGCGACGGCGCTCGGTCTCAGCACGGTTTTCGAGATAGCGGTGCAGTGTGCGCTGGCGCGGATCAAGATCGATCGCCGCCACGCGCGCGCCTTGATAGGCCAGTGCAATGGCCACATGCACCGCAGTGGTCGATTTGCCGGTGCCGCCCTTCTCATTGGCGAAGACGATCCGGTGCGGGGCAGAAAGCGATGACACTGTATTGATATGACCTGCGTTTGAATGTTGCCGCGTGTTGCAGTGCAACCTAAAGCGGGCTGGCTCTGACCGCCAGAGCGTCTTATCCAAAGGGGTTCCAGCGTGCAAACAATGACGCAGCTTGATCCACTGCGCAGTGCTGTACAGGCACTAAAGGCAGACGGCGCGCTGGCGCTGGTGCCGACCATGGGCGCGCTGCACGAAGGCCACCTGACGCTGGTGCGCGCTGCGCAAAGCCGCGCCGCACACGTCGCGGTCTCGATCTTCGTCAACCCGCTTCAGTTTGGCGCGAATGAGGATCTGGACAGGTACCCGCGGCGACTTGCCGAAGACCGCGCGCTGCTCGAAGCCGAAGGCGTGAGCCTGCTATGGGCGCCGCCGACGGCGGTAATGTATCCCGGCGGCCATGCCACCACCGTGTCGGTCGGCGGGGTCAACGACTGGCTGTGCGGCGCCGTTCGCCCGGGCCACTTTGATGGGGTTGCGACCGTAGTCTGCAAGCTGTTCAATCAAGTCCGCCCGGATCTGGCGCTATTCGGCGAAAAGGACTGGCAGCAACTCGCGGTGATCCGCCGCATGGCGCGCGACCTCGATCTGACTTTACCAAACGTTGCTGCGATTATCGGCGTGCCCACCGTGCGCGAAGCCGATGGCCTGGCCCGCTCGTCCCGCAACGCCTTCCTGTCTCCCGAACAGCGCCGCGCGGCGAGTGTCCTGCCTCGCGCTATGGCAACAGCGATCACCGCGCTGCGCGGGGGAGCGGGAATAAGTGACACGCTGACCGCGCTGCAAGCCGAACTGCACTCAGCCGGGTTCAGTGCGGTCGACTATGCCGAGCTGCGCGACTCGGAAACGCTGGCTCCGCTGGCGAATATCGGCACCGCACCCGCCCGGCTGTTGGTAGCAGCCCGGATCGGCACGACCCGGCTGATCGACAATATGCCGCTGTAGGTTGGCGGATTTCCAGACCAACCGAGCAAAAATAGAGGCATCCATGGCGGCGGCAGCGGGCCGATGTGGTGCTTTCGTGGACAGGCGGTTTTGCTAAGGTAGGCTTGGCCCCATACCATTTGGACGGCTCGCGCAATTGGGTTGCGGGACATGGGCGGCATTCCCGGCGATCAATTGTCGGTGATGGCACCTTCCACTCGGCACGTATCTGACCGGCCCGGCAGGTCGACGCACCGTCCCAAGAGCGCCCTTTCGACTTCACTTCCAATCTAATCGCCTCCGCCGGCAAGCGATAATGGCAAATCGGACTATCGTATCTTGGCCTGCTCGTGCCCACATGCGTTCAGCGCTCACGTTCACCGACCTGTTGGCTTGTGAGAATTACCTGTTCATTTGTTTCGCTTGTTCACCGTTTCAGGCAGGCTGAGCCAAATCGCAGCCGCAGCAAGAAAGCTGACGGAGGCCAAGCTCATCACCGGCGCCAGACCAAAGCGTTCGGCGAGCGGCGCAGTGATCAGGGGAGCAGTCATGCTGATTACCCTGCCCCAGTTGAAAATCGATGCCGCTGTCGAGCGCAAGTGCGGCGGATAAAGTTCCGACAGCCACGGCCCCCAGATTGCGCTGCACGAGAGCATGACGCCATAGACAAAACCCGTGACCTCCAGCATCGTTACCGGCATTGGCACAAATAGATAAATTGGGATGATCACGGCTGCCAGGATAAAGCCAGTCGCTGCACTGCGGCGGCCATAGTGGTCGCTGATCCAACCCCAGATCAGCCCTCCGGCCGCAGCCCCGATAAATTGCCAGCCGACCACATCGCCAACTATCGAGTCGGCAATGCCGCGCTCAGTTTTAAGGTAGGTTGTCGCCCAGCCCGTGAAGGCTTGATAGGCGAAGAAATTGAGACCCGTCATGGTTGCCAGCAAAATGGTTTGCCGTGCGACGCCGGGTTTGAACAATTCGGCAATCGGCAGGGCAGCCTTGGCGGTAGTCTGTTCGTCGGCGATCCCGTCCATCGGGATCAGCCTGCGATCGTCGGGCACAATCAAAAAGGCCAACACGGCAATCGCAATGGGAACTGCACCCGCCCAGAGCAATATCTTCCAGTCAAAGCCGCTGCGGAATGCCGCAGCCGAGAGAAAGCCGAGCGCGGCGACGGCGAGATTGTAGGTGCCAAGCACGACGCCCGCGATCCGTCCCCGCACCTCTCTGGCGAACAGCCCCGAATAGATCCCGACGGCAATCGGGAACATCGACCCCATAAAGAAACCCAAGCCAATACGCTGAAAGATCAGTCCGGTATAATCGGTCACCAGCAACGCCGAAAGCAATCCTGCGCCATAGCCAACCATTGATATGACCAGCGCGTTGCGTCTGCCGATCTTGTCTGCAACTTGGCCCATGATGACCGCTCCGGCGATCGCACCGATCGATTGCAAGGTGTAAAGTGAGCCCGATTGGGTGAGCGTCAATCCCAGGCTATCTTTGATATAGGGCCTCAGAATATCGACAGTGTTCCACGACCAGGCATAAAAGAAATAGGCAATCAGCAGGAACGCCAGAGCCGCGATCCGCCGCGAAGCCGGGATGCTACGGGCGTCGATCATCGTTTCTTCCCTCACGATTGCCGTTTTCCCACCCTGCCAGACCCTACCATTGCCGCAAGTTGTGACTGCGAATGCATAAAAGGTAAACCGAAATAGCGCACATGCCCGATGCGTCCATGCCACGGCCTTTCGATTGCGGTCCAATCCGTTCGAAATTTGATTGCATTCGAAGTCGTTTTCTGTTCGATCAAGGTTATGGGTGGCCATGAGCGCCAACAGGGAGGACTTTATGACCGATTTTCGCAAGGGCTTGCTGGCCAGTTCCGCCGTTTTGATCGCTATTGCCACGCCAACAATGGTTTCAGCGCAAACTGCCGTGCCCGCCGCGCCTGCTGCGGACGAAGGCACTGGCATTGACGAAATCATCGTCACTGCGCAGCGCCGCGAAGAAAATCTTCAAGATGTTCCGATTTCGGTTTCGGCTTTTGGTGCGGAAGAGATCAAGGAAAAGGGCCTGACCGACATATCGCGGCTTGAAGGACTTGTGCCGGGCTTCACCTTTGGCCGTTCAGGGGTTGATGCCCGCCCAGCGATTCGCGGTGTCCGCACCGAGAGTGTTGACGTAAACGCCGATACCACGATCGGGTTTTTTATTGACGGCATTTATCAGTCGCGCGCCAGTCAGGCGACGCTCGGCTTTATCGATCTGGAGCGGGTCGAGGTGCAGCGCGGGCCGCAAGGAACGCTTTATGGTCGCAATACCTTCGGCGGCAACATTTCGATTGTGACCGCGCGGCCTGAACTGTCCAAGATATTTGGCGGCGTAGATCTGACCATCGGCGAAAATGCCCAAAAACGCGTCACTGGTTATCTCAATGCGCCGCTTGGCGACACGGTCGCTCTGCGCTTTGCCGGTGGGTATGAAAAATCCAACGGATTTGTGAAGAATGTCAGTCCTTCGGGCGGAAATTTGTTCGACGATGACAATCAATATGCCCGGGCCTCACTGCTGATCAAGCCCGACAATAACCTGACTGCAGTCTTCAAGGTTGATTATGCGAAGCGCGGCGGCAATGGCGGATCAGCGTTCGGCTACAAGCTGGTCGGCAGCTATTTCCACGTCCCATCAAACCTGCAGCTGTTCAATGCGACGCCGATCATTCTCAACACGCGCGGCGGCAACCGCGACGGTATCATCGATGCGCCGCTGACGATTGATACGGGTATTCCGCTGTTCGCGGCTGGTAATCCATATCTGATCAATAATGATTACCCCGGTTCACTTGACCTGCGCAACACCGGCCTGTCCGCGAATATCGCCTATGAGTTTGGCGGTGTTACCTTCAAATCGATCACCGGTTATTCCGATTTCAAAACGACCCGGACGCAGGATACCGACTTTTCGAGCAGCCAGATTGGCGCAGATTATCAGTTCACCTCGGCCAAAACTTTCAGCCAAGAGCTCCAGCTCGTCTCAAACGGCAGGGGTCCGTTTGAGTATGTGATCGGGGCATACTATTTTAAGGACAAGCTTAACGGCACCTTCATCAACCAACAATTCATCCAGATCGTGCCCGGCGACACGCGTCCGCCAGCGGTCCGTCAGGCAGGCGGGTTTTATCAGGAGTTCCGGGCGAAGACCGAATCCAGAGCGATCTATGCGCAGGCTAGTTACGCGGTGACAGAGCAGCTGAAATTCACCGCGGGCGTGCGCTATACCCGCGACAAGAAGGATTTCCAGTTTTCCAACGCCAACGAAGTGCTGCCCTTTGTTGCAGGCGCGCCGCAATTCACGGCGATCACACTGGCCACTGGCAACATTCCTGACGCCTCGTTTGGGGTTCAGGGAGCACCAACCAACTGCACCTACGTAACCATTCCTGCGCCCCAGCCGGGCTTTCGCTGCCTCCCCGCAGACACAACGCGCTTTGTTGGCGCTACATTTAACACCGCAACCTTTGAGAAGGTGACCTGGCGGGTTGGGCTCGACTATAAGGCAAGCGATGACAGCTTGCTTTATGCCTCGGCATCCACGGGGTTCAGTTCGGGCGGGTTCAATGGTAGCCAAGCCGCTGCGGCGCTCGGCCGTTCAACCTTCGCACCGCAGACCGTGACGGCATTCGAAATTGGTTCAAAGAACCGGTTCGCCAACAACACCGTCCAGCTCAACCTTTCGGCCTTTTACAATCGCTATTCCAGCTTGCAGGAGCAGCGCCAGATTCCGGTGGGCAATACCACGCTGTCGATTATCGAAAATAGCGGCAAGGCCCGTTCCTACGGCGCTGAGCTTGAGGCGATTTGGAAACCAGTTGACGCTTTGACCGTCAACGCCAGCTTTGCCTATCTCAATGCCGAATACACCCAATATGATCAGGTGGCCGCGCCCTTTGGCACGTCAATCCTGGTCACTGATGCAACCGCGCTAACGCCGACAATTGTCAACGGGGTGACCATCGCGCCAGCCGGACAGCGCCGCCTGTTCGCGGTCGGCTATAATTGCGGCCTAATCCCGGGCACCGGCGGTGCAGGCCAACCGGGTGCTGCCTATGGCTGCGATCTGAAGGGCAACAAGATTGCCCATTCGCCAGAATATTCGGGCTCGGTTTCGATGCAGTACGACATCGATCTAGGTGGCGCCGGAAAGCTCTCGCCGTATGTCCAACTCGGTTACTCGGGGGCATTCTACGGGCAAGCGATCAACTCGGTCCTTGATCGACAAAGCGCTTTCGCCAAGCTCGATCTGAGGCTGACATGGGAATATAACGAGAATTTCTCGCTCCAAGGTTTTGTCACCAATGTGACGAACAAGGCGACAGCGACCCGATTTGTTTATGGCGGTGGCGGCAATCTGCAGGCGAGCTATGCTCCGCCGCGGCTGTGGGGCGTGCGCGCCAGCATCAAGTTCTGATGGCTTTCCCGAGGGGAGGCGCAAGTCCCTCCCCGAACAGATGACTTGAATGAAACGGGTTAACCGGCAACCATCAGTCGAGATGGCTGAGAACAAACCAACCCGCCGCCGGGCCGGCACTTCCTATGATGTTGCGCGCCGCGCTGGTGTTTCGCAATCCGCAGTTTCGCGCTGTTTTCGAGAGGGCGAATCGGTCTCGCCCAAAACGCGTGCGCTGATCCTGGCGGCGGCTGATGAGCTTGGCTATCGCCCCAACGCGATAGCGCAAGGCTTGATCACGCGGCGGTCCAATCTGGTCGCCGTGATCATTTCGAACCTCACCAATCTTTATTATCCCGAAGTGCTGGCCGAACTGACGGCCAAACTATCCGCGCAAGGTATCCGCGTGCTGCTTTTCACCCTCGCCGCTGAGAGTGAGATCGACCAAGTGCTCGATCAAGTCTGGCGCTATCAGGTGGATGGCGCGATTGTTGCCGCGCGGCTCTCGCCAGAACAAATGGAAGCCTTTCGCAAGCGCGATATCGCGTTAGTGCTCTACAACCGTGACGGCGGCGGGTCACCCGTAGCTTCGGTCTCCTGCGAATTTGCCGCCGGAGAGAGCTTGCTGGTTGATGGGCTGGTCGCTGCGGGTTGCCGCTCATTCGGGATCATCGCGGGCCCAGCCGATTCAACCGTTGGCGAAGCCCATGTCAGGGGTGCTTGCACGCGATTGGCAATTGCCGGGATCGACAATGTTCCCGTTGATCGCGGCGATTTTTCGTATGAGGGCGGCCATGCGGCGGCCTTGCGTTTGCTCAAGGCCCATGATCTCGACGCTATTATTGCCGCCAACGATGTGATGGCGCTCGGCGCGATGGACGCCGCGCGGATCGATTGCGGGATCGCAATTCCCCAACAGCTCTCGGTGGTCGGCTATGACGGCGTTGCGCCCGCTAAATGGCGCAGCTACCGCCTGACGACGGTGCGGCAACCGGTCGGCCGGATGACCGAAGCGGCAATCTCGATGCTGATCGAACGCATCGAAAAGCCCGATCTAGGAGCGGAACGCCGCCTGTTTTCGGGCGATTTAATCAGGGGCGAAAGCGCCCGATTGCTGCCATGAAGGTTATCGTATGACAGATCGAATATTGACAACCCATGTCGGTTCACTGCCCCGCTCGGCCGCAGTGACCGATCTCGTCTTCGCGCAGGAACGCGGCGAAGCGGTTAATCCGGCCCAATTCAATGCAGTGATCGGCGCTGCCGTGAGCAATGCCGTAGCGCGCCAGGTCGCCGCGGGAATCGATCTCGTCTCCGATGGTGAGATGTCGAAGATTAGCTATGCTACCTATATCAAGGACCGGATCACCGGGTTCGACGGCGATAGTCCGCGAAGCCCGCCGGCCGACCTCGCGGCCTTCCCGACATTCATGCAGCGGCAAAGCAAGGGTGGGGGGACGCCGACCTATCGCCGCCCCAAATGTGTCGGGCCGGTTGCGCCCAAAACACTGGCGCCGCTTGAAGATGATCTGGCGCAAATGAAGGCCGCGCTCGAGGCGCACCAGCCGTATGGCGGCTTCATGAATTCAGCCTCGCCCGGGGTGATCGCGCTGTTCCAGCCCAATGAGCACTACGCGACGCAGGACGACTATCTCGAGGCGCTGGCTGAGGCGATGCGCCCCGAATATGAGGCGATTGTCGCTGCGGGCCTGATCTTGCAACTCGACAGCCCGGATTTGGGACTGGGCCGCCACATGATGTACAAGGATCGCAGCGACGCCGATTATCTGCTGCTGATCGGCCAGCATGTCGCGGTGCTCAATCACGCGTTGCGCAATGTTGCACCGGACCGGGTCAGGATGCACGTTTGCTGGGGCAACTATGAAGGCCCGCACCACTGCGATGTCGAAATGGGGCTTATTTTGCCCACACTGATGCAGGCCAAGCCCGGCGGGCTGCTGTTCGAAACCAGCAACCCGCGCCACCAGCATGATTTTGAGGCCTTTACCGAGCAACTCGGCATCATTCCGGACGACAAAATTCTGATCCCCGGGGTGATCGATTCAACCACCAACTTCATCGAACACCCCCGCGTTGTGGCGAACCGGATTGTGCAGTTTGCCAATATCGTCGGGCGCGAACGGGTGATCGGTGGCACCGATTGCGGATTTTCAACCTTTGCCGGGTTCGGCGTGGTCGACCCCGAGATTGTCTATGCCAAGCTGGCGACCTTGGCAGAAGGCGCGGCAATTGCCAGTGAGCGGTTGTGGTGAACCTAAAATCCCGCATCGTCGCCGGCGAGACGCTGCTCGGCACCTTCCTTAAAACCCCGCATCCGCATATTGTCGAGGTGCTGGCGAGTAGCGGGCTAGACTGCATTTGTATCGACGCCGAACATGCGCCGTTTGATCGCCGCGATATTGATCTGTGCATAATGGCGGCGCGGGCGAGCAGTTTTCCAGTACTGGTGCGCACGCCCAACAGCAGCGCAGAACAAGTGCTGAACGCGCTCGATTGCGGAGCAGACGGCGTCCTCGTCCCCCATGTCCGCAGCGCCAATGAAGCCCGCGCCGTGGCCGCCTCAGCGCATTATGCCCCCGGCGGACGCGGCTATGCTGGCTCCTCCCGCGCAGCAGGCTATGGCACCAGATCCATGCCCGATCACAAGGCCGCAAGCGCCGCCAAAACCGTGGTCATCGCTCAGATCGAAGACGCCGAAGCGCTGGACGAGATCGACGCCATCGCCGCAGTTGTGGGTATCGACGCGCTGTTCATCGGGCGGATTGATCTGACTGTATCACTTGGCTGCGAAAGCCCCGACGATCTCAAGGTAATCGCCGCTGTCGAGCGGGTCGTCGCCGCGTGTGTGGCGGTAGGGCGCCCCGTTGGCATGTTCGTGTCACGCACCAGCGATGTGGCGATGTGGCGTGAACAGGGCGCTACGCTATTCCTGCTCGGCTCAGATCACGGGTTTGTGCGCGAAGGGGCGAAGGCACTGCGGGTGACGGCTGGGATTTAGCCGTTTCGTAGGGGTTCACCGACGGCCGGCGCCAATTCGCCCAATATCCTGCTCCCGGTGCGGCGCATTGGCTGGCCGGTGCTGTCCCGGCCGAACCAATGGAACAGCTCGGCAGTTCGTCCGCCTGCAGTTATACTATGCTCGATCACCCGCTCGGCATCGGGTGCTTTCGTGATTTGGTCCGCAGCGATAAGCACTTCGAAGCTGATCCGGCCATCCTCGCGGCTGACCCAATGGTGCCATGTCACGTCGCCAATCCTGACCACCGCCAGATCGCCAAGATCGGCAAGCACTATACAATCGCCGCCTTGACCGATCACACTGTGCCAGTCCGCAGCCACATCGTCTCGGCCCTTGATCAGATCGGCCCCACGCTCGCGCATGACGCGATGAAGATAAGCACTTGCCAACACACTGCCGTCTCCGCGTGCCATCGCTGTCCAGAGTTCGGTAAGCGTCACAGGCCCCCCGCCATCTGGCGGCGCAGCGCGAGTTCGTCGAAGATAGTCCATTCTTCCGCAATCTGGCCGCCGATGGTACGCAGATGGGTAACGGCAAGAATGTAAATATTTCGCCCAGTGGCTGCCGCGTAGCGGCCGTCATGAGCGTGGCGCGCGGTGTATGACCAGCGCAGCGCAATGTCGGTGCAGGGGCCTTCGACCACCGCGCCGACATGATCGAGCGTTATCGCGCTGTGGTCAAAGCACTCAAAGATCGCGTTTCGGCTGAGCGCAATCGCATCATGGCCGACCGGGCGGCGCTCATCGGGGAGCGTGACACGGGCGAAGGGGGCGTAGGCGGCGGCGATTGACTCCGGAGCCAGCGATTGGAGGATGTGGGCGAAATACCAGCGAGCAAAGGCTTGCGGGTCTTGTGCCGGATCGGGCTTTGAGCTGGCAGGGAGGGAGGACGCACCGACGCGCACCGTCGCCATCGCCGCTTGCCGCCAAGCCGCCGCGCCGCTCACCTGATCCGATTGTTCCTGATCTATTCGGGCCTGCGCCGAGGCCAGTGCGCCGATTTCAAACCCCAGCTTGCGCACAATCGCTGCATTATCCCGCACCAGCCATTCCTCAATGATCCGGTTTTCAAGACACAGGCAATCGGCAATGGTGGTGAAGTCGATCCGTCGGCCGGTCGCCGCGCCGAATTCGGACGCGCCTTGATTGGTCGCGTGGCTGGTGATCCGGTGCGAACTAAGATAGCCCGCGCGGTCGTCGCCCGACCAGATCACTGCCTCGCCAACCAGAGTCCGGTCCGGGAAAGCGGCCAGTGTATTGGCGGTGTTCGCCTTGACAGTGGCCGCCCCAAATACCGGCCCCGCCATCGTGTAAACTGGGCAATCCGCCGAATAATGGCTGTCGATCAAATCAAGGCCGCGTCCTTCCCAGATGCGCCAGGTGCAGCGGATGATGTAATCAATGATGTCGGCATAGCAGTGCTCAAACCCCTGCATAGGTTGCCGCCGCGGCCCCGATGGTTCGAGCAACTGGGCGAGATCACGGCCCCAAAGCGCACGCGCGGTCATCGGCCCACGATGTAGGCAACGCACCCGGTCGTGCTCGCGTAGCTGCGATCAAGCCCGACCGGAACAGTCATCGTATCGCCAGGGGAGAGGGTTACCGCTCCTTCCCGCCAGCGCACTTCGAGGTTACCACGATGGACAAAGACAACTTCTGACGTGGTGGTCGGCAAGGGGGCAAGTAGCTCGCCAGCCGCAAGATCAATCCGGTCCAGATCAAACCCGTGCACCCAATCAAGCGGCCCTGCTTCCCCAATGATCGCGATGGCATAGGTTCCCGCGCCATCATCATTGCGCCACACAAACCCTTCGGCTTCGTGCTGGCTCACGCGCTTAAGCGCCGCAATCTGACTGGATGACGTGACCTGCATTGGCCTGGCATTGGCGGGCACGGCCTGACCTGCGACAGTATCAATCAATTGCCCGGTTTCAAGCAGCACCAGCCCATGCTGCTGGGCCATCTCAAACACATCGGGTGCCCACAGTACGCGCCCCGGATCATCCTGCCCCAGCACTGCGAACAGAAAGCCGCTGTCCTGCCCCACATTGGTAAAGCCGCGAAAAGTCTTGGTCGGGATCGAGATCACGTCTCCCGGCCCGATCATTACTTGCGCGTCATCGCCATGCTCACCCAGATCAAACCGCCAGTGGCCGGAATGGACGACGAACACCTCAGCGGTATCATGGCTGTGCTGCGAGTTGACACAGCCCGGCGGTTGGCGCGCACCGCCAATGTTAAAGCCGTGCGGTTCGGTAATGTGGACATATTGCTCGGGGTTCTCGGACACCCCGGGGCCGATAATGGTGAAATTTTCTTTGGCTTCCGAGCCCGGCGAGCGGGTATCGATGAAGGCATTGTAGCAAGGGCGAAGATCGCCGTAGCGAACGATGCGTTGCTCCATCAACGCTGGCGTCCACATTGGCAACCGCGTCTGCAGGTTCGACATTCTGGCTTCCTTTGCAACCGCAGTACGCCAAGCAATACGGCGATTGCATTCGAAGTCAATATCATGCCATGAAGGGATGGCATGAACAATCTTGATCGCACGCTCGGGCCATCGCTGCTTGGCCAGCAAACACCGTCGCTGGCTGGCCTGGCGGCGGATCACCGGCTGCACGGGTTTGCGCCCGTCGATACTGTCGATGGCCGTGATGGCTACGAAGCGGAGTTGCTTGCACCGTTGAAGGCGGCTTTCCCGCAGGGCGAGGAACGGTGCGATATTCGATTGGCCGGCCACTACAAGGTTGGCGATTGGGTGGCATCGAGCGGCCATATCGCTGGTCTGTTCGAACAGCCGCTATTCGGTATTCCCGCCACCGGCCGCACCGCGATGGTCCGCTTCGGTCGGTTTGAGCGGCATGAGAATGGCACAATTGCCGAAACGATCCTGATTCTCGATCTACCTGCCTTGATGATGCAGGCCGGGTGCTGGCCGTGCGGCCCGGCGATGGGGCCATCTTTTCCTGCTCCGGGGCCAGCCACGCACGATGGCATTGTCGGGCCTGGCGACAGCGGCGGCGAAGCAAGCCTCGCGCTGGTCAATGCCATGATTGGCGGCCTTCATGAATTTGACGGTTCGCTAAATTCGATGGGAATGCGCGGATATTGGACCGAAGATTTCTGGTGGTATGGCCCGGCGCCGATCGGTAATTTTCGCGGTCATGCTGACTATGAGCGCGGGCATCAGTTGCCATTCCTGACCGCCTTTCCTGACCGCGTCGGCGGCAATCACCGCGCCCGGATCGGCGAGGGCATGTATGTCGCCTCGACCGGCTGGCCGAGCATCACCGCAACCCACGCCGGCGGCGGCTGGCTTGGCCTGGCCCCAACCGGCCGCGCGATCACGATGCGGGTGATGGATTTCTGGCGCAGAGCCAAGGATGCCGAAGGGCACGATCGTCTCGCAGAAAACTGGATCATGATCGATATCCCGGATCTGCTTGGCCAAATGGGCATCGACGTATTTGAACGTATGCGGGTCCTTCTCCAGCGCACTTCCTAAGGATCAAGATCGATGGCGATATATTTGAAGCGCGGCGCGGCAGCGGAAACCAAGGCGGCGGGCGACCGCAAGGTGCGCGATACAGTCGAGGCGATTTTGGCTGATATTGCGGCACGTGGTGATGCGGCGGTACGCGAGCTGTCGATCAAGTTCGACGCCTGGGATCGC
Organism: Novosphingobium sp.; assembly: GCA_031416535.1. Taxonomy (GTDB): domain Bacteria; phylum Pseudomonadota; class Alphaproteobacteria; order Sphingomonadales; family Sphingomonadaceae; genus Novosphingobium. The sequence goes on from JANOTT010000116.1 coordinate 12,340, forward strand.
GACAGCTACCGGTTAAGCGCGGCCGAGATCCAGGACTGTATCAATCAGCTGACTGGGCAGGATCTGAAGGATATCGAATTTGCCCAAGCGCAAGTGCGAAACTTTGCGCAAATCCAGCGGGCTTCACTGCAGGACGTCGAAGTAGAAACGCTGCCGGGCGTTGTGCTCGGCCACAAGCATATCCCGGTGAATGCGGCGGGCTGTTATGTGCCGGGCGGTAAATACCCGCTGCTCGCTTCTGCCCATATGTCGGTGATTACCGCAAAGGTGGCGGGCGTGCCGCGCGTCGTCACCTGCGCGCCGCCATTTCAAGGCAAGCCAGCGCCAGCGATTGTCGCCGCGCAGGCGATGGCGGGTGCGGACGAGATCTATTGCTTGGGCGGAATTCAGGCCGTTGCAGGCATGGGTATCGGGACGCAGAGCATGGCACCGGTCGACATCTTGATTGGCCCAGGCAATGCCTATGTCGCGGAAGCCAAACGGCAGCTGTTCGGGCGCGTCGGGATCGATCTGTTTGCCGGACCAACCGAAACGCTGGTGATCTGCGACGAGATCGGTTGCGACGGCGAACTGGCTGCGACTGACCTGCTGGGCCAGGCCGAGCACGGACCTGACTCGCCGGCAATACTGCTCACCACCAGCCACAAATTGGCACACGATACCATGCGCGAGGTTGAGCGCTTGCTGACGATCCTCCCCACGGCCGACATTGCCCGGCGCGCGTGGGAGAACTTTGGCGAGGTGATCGTGGCGCAAGACGATGCCGAGATGGTTCGCATCGCCGATGAGATTGCTTCCGAGCATGTGCAAGTGATGACGCGCGATCCGGATTACTTCTTGAACAACATGTCCAACTACGGCGCGCTGTTCCTCGGCAGCCGGACCAATGTCTCGTATGGCGACAAGGTCATTGGTACCAACCATACCCTGCCCACCGGAAAAGCCGCGCGCTATACCGGCGGGCTGTGGGTCGGCAAATTTCTCAAGACCTGCACGTACCAGCGGGTTCTGACCGACGAAGCCAGCACAATGATCGGCGAATATTGTAGCCGCCTATGCGCGCTCGAAGGCTTTGCCGGCCACGGCGAACAAGCCAATATCCGGGTGCGGCGCTTTGGCGGCAAGTATGTGCCTTATGCTGGAAAGGCGGAGGCGGTTTGATTATCCCGATTACGCCGTCCTTCCGGCTTGATGGCCGCCGGGCGCTTGTGACCGGAGCCGGACGCGGGATCGGTCTAGCCGCTGCCGCAGCCCTCGCGGATGCAGGAGCATTGGTCACACTGGCTGCGCGCACCGCCTCGGAAATCGAGGATGCAGCGGCCGCGATTGGCAAAGGCGCTGTGGCAGCCATATTGGACGTTTCGGATTTTGCTGCCGTCAAAGCCTTTTTCGCGGCGCGGCCCGCGTTCCAGATCCTTGTCAACAACGCCGGGACAAACCGGCCCATGCCAATGATGGATGTCAGCGAAGACGATTTCGACGCGGTGCTTGACCTCAATCTTAAATCCGCATTCTTCGTCGCACAGGCCTGCGTCCAAAAAATGATCGCGGAGAGCGTGCCCGGATCGCTTATCCATATGACTTCCCAAATGGGCCATGTCGGAGGGCAAAACCGCTCGCTTTATTGTGCCTCGAAATGGGCGATGGAAGGGATGAGCAAGGCCTTTGCGCTTGATCTTGCAGCGCACGCGATCCGGTCCAACACAATTGCTCCGACCTTCATCGAAACACCGCTGACCAAACCCTATTTTGAGGATCCAGCGTTCAGGGCCACTGTGCTCGCCAAGATCAAGCTGGGCCGCATCGGCTCGGTCGAGGATCTGATGGGCGCGATCCTCTTGCTCGCTTCAGACGCGTCGGGGTTGATGACAGGAACGAGCATCGTCGTCGATGGCGGTTGGACAGCCGATTAGGTAAAGGTGCGGAATCCTCCCAGCACCGTCGCGCGTGCCCTTGCCGTCGATCGTGCGGATGGATGCCAGCAGTTCAATGTCGGTAAAAGGTAGCCATCGAGCAATCAATTCAGATGTCTACGGACACCGTTGGACCAGCGGCTGGAGCGGGTAGCGGGAATCGAACCCGCATAGCCAGCTTGGAAGGCTGGTGCTTTACCACTAAGCTATACCCGCGTGGCCAGCCAACTTTGCGCCCTATGCGGCAGGGGCGCGGCCTGGTCAATCCGGCGGCAGCTGCAAAAAGGCCCCTGAACCGTCAGGTCCAAGGGCCTTTTGATTATCCGCCAAGTCAGCCTGACGGTTTAGTGTTTCGTGCCTGACCAGATGTTGCGATAGGCTAAGAAGGACAGCATCGTGACGAACAGCATCAGCCCGACCCACATAAACCCAGCCTGGTGGCGTGCCTCGAGCTTGGGCTCGGCGGTCCAGGTCAGGAAGGCCGAAACATCCTTGGCCATCTGGTCGCGGGTCGCCGGAACGCCGTCGCTGTAAGTAACCAGCCCGTCCGAAGCGAGCGGCGACGCCATCGCGATATTTAGGTTGGCGAAGTAGGGATTGTAATAAAGCCCATCCGCAGTCTTTGTTTCCGGATTGCCCGCCAGCTTGGCCGGCTGATCAGCGTAACCGGTCAGCAGCGAATAAACATAGGCCGCGCCGCCTTCGCGCGCCTTGGTCATCAGCGAAAGATCGGGCGGAACGCCCTTGCCGCCGTAAACCACCGGCGCGAAACGATCGGCGGGCAGTCCGGGGCGATCCTTCATCTCACCGCTCAGCGGATCCTTGGCATTGATCGTCGCCTTGGCGGCAATCGCCTTGATCGCGTTTTCGCTGTAACCCAGGGCCGCCAGATCACGGTAGGCGACGTGCTTGAGCGAATGGCACTGCGCGCACACCTCGCGGTACACGCCGAACCCGCGCTGGAGTTGCTGCTTGTCGTACTTGCCGAACGGGCCGTCACTCGACAGCGACAGCGCCTTGGGATGTTCGTGGAACTCCTTTTCCGGGCTGGTCGGCAAACCGTCCGCGGCAAATGCGATCGTATCGACCGTGGTCGACCAGAGCAGGCCCAGGATGAAAAACAGCCCGGCAAGGATGGAGAAGATGCGGATCATGGGGTTCTCTTTCGCGCTGCCTGAGTTCAGCCCTTGGCCGCGAGTGCGGCCTGCCCATCGTGACCGAGCACCGCTTCGGTGATCGAGAAGGGCAGGGGTTCGGGCCGTTCGATCGACGAGACCAGCGGCACGATGATGAAGAAGTGGGCGAAGTAGTAGATCGTCGCGAGCTGGGCGAGCAGGATATAAGGCTGTTCAGCCGCCTGTACGCCGCAATAGCCCAGCACCAGCACATCGATCACCAACGCCCAGAAGAACTTGCGGTACAGCGGGCGGAACTTGGCCGAGCGGACCGGGGAACGATCCAGCCAGGGCATGATGAACCACACCAGGATCGCGGCGAACATCGCCAGCACGCCCATCAGCTTGCCCGGTATGAACAGCAAATCCTGCGTAAAGCTGCGCAGGATCGCGTAGAACGGCCAGAAATACCATTCGGGCACGATGTGCGCCGGGGTCTGCATCGGGTTGGCCGGAATGTAGTTGTCCGGATGGCCCATCGCATTGGGCATATAAAACACAAACAGGCCGTAAATTACCATGAACAGCCCGACCGTCCAGCCATCCTTGGCAGTGTAATAAGGATGGAACGGCACGGTATCGCTCTGGCCTTTCACTTCAACCCCGGTGGGGTTGGACGAACCAGGGATATGCAGCGACCAGATGTGCAGGATCACCACGCCCAGGATCACGAAGGGCAGCAGGAAGTGCAGTGAGAAGAAGCGGTTGAGAGTGGCGTTATCCGGAGCAAACCCGCCCAGTAGCCATTCCTTAAGACCATCGCCAATCAGCGGGAAAGCGGTGAAGAAGCCGGTAATGACCTGCGCCGCCCAATAGGACATCTGTCCCCAGGGCAGCACGTATCCCATGAACGCAGTCGCCATCATCAGCAGGAAGATCGTAACCCCGAGCAGCCAGATCATCTCGCGCGGGGCCTTGTACGAACCATAATAGAACCCGCGGAAAATGTGCAGGTAGATCACTGCGAAAAACAGCGCTGCGCCGTTGGAGTGGCCATAGCGCAGCATCCAGCCCCAGTTGACGTCGCGCATGATGTGCTCGGTCGAATCGAAGGCCAGGCTAGCGTCGGGGGCGAAATGCATCGCCAACACAATCCCGGTGACAATCTGGATCATCAGGCACAGCCCGGCCAGAAAGCCGAAATTCCAGAAGTAATTCAGGTTGCGCGGCACTTCATAGCCACCGCCCACCGCGCCATAGACCAGCCGCGGTAGCGGAAGTCTCTGATCAAGCCAGACCATTGCGGGGTGGCTTGGAGTGTACTGCTTTGCCCAGGGGAAGCTCATCTTGGTCTACCTCAGCCGATCTTGACGATGGTGTCTGACGTGAATTCGTACGGCGGCACTTCAAGGTTCCGGGGAGCCGGACCCTTGCGAATGCGCGCGGCGGTATCGTAAGACGAGCCGTGGCACGGACAGAAATAGCCGCCATAAGCACCGCGGCTCGTTTCCTCACCCGGTCCGGCCCCCAGCGGAACGCAGCCCAGATGGGTGCACACACCCATGGTGATCAGCCAGTTCTGCTTGTCCGGCTTAGTCCGGTCGGCCAGCGTCTGCGGTTCGCGCAGAGTAGCAAACTCGGCCGGGTTGTTATCGAAGTCGGTGGCCTGCTTGATCTCTTCCGCGGTCAGATTGCGCACAAACAGCGGCTGCTTGCGGTACAAGGCCTTGATCGCCTGCCCTGGCTGAATCGCTGACAAATCAATCTCGGTCGAGCTTTCCGCCAGCACGTCGGCCGAAGGTGACATCTGGCTGATCAGCGGATAGAGCACGACCAGCCCCCCGACCCCGGCCGCGCTGACTGCCGCAATGTTGATGAAATCGCGCCGGCGCACCCCGCCGCTGTCCAGCGCGCCATCGGGGGCGCCGCTGTCCGCGGTCGGAGTATCGATGCCCGCATCTTGTGCCATGGTCGAACCGATCCTGTTACTGCTGGCCGACCGTTTGCAGCTGTTCGCGCATCCGGCCAGACTCAACCAATTCCTGCCTTCGGGAAGCCCCTATGCCAACTGCCCGCAACCCGCAAGACGCTGGGTGGACGGTCAGTTTGGCGGGCCTGATAGACGAGGGCCTTGCCCCTGCCAACAGCCAATTTACGCACGGCCGTTGAGCGCCGTGCAACGGCTTAATCCAGCCCGATCAGCGATATCTGGCGGCCACAGCTCGGCTCACCCTGATGGGTCGCGCGGCGGAACGAATAAAATCGCGCGGGGTCTGGATAGGTATCGCGCGCGAGCCGCTCAACCGCGCCAATCCCCGCCGATTCGAGCCGGGCAGCGACATAGCCCGCAAGGTCGAACTGGGCATGACCAGTGCGGCCTGCTGCAAAAAACCGGTGATTGCCGGGATCTTCGGCGCAAAAGCGGTCAACAAAGGCCCGATCGACTTCATAGCTGGCCTGCGCAATGCACGGGCCAACCGCGGCAACGATCCGGTCGCGCTGTGCTCCCAGTGCTGCCATCGCAGCGATCGTGCGGTCGGTCACCCCGGCCACTGCCCCTTTCCAGCCGGCGTGCGCGGCGCCGATGACCCCGGCAGCGCGATCGGCCAGCAAGACCGGCGCGCAATCGGCGGTGACCACGCCCAGCACCAGCCCGGGCCGGTCGGTGACGATGGCGTCGGCGTGCGGACGCTGGTCATCGGGCCAGGGTCTGGTTGATGAAACACATGCGGCAGAGTGCGTTTGAAAGACCGTCACCAGCGCTCCGCCGGGCATCACTGCAGCAACAGCCAGGTTGCGGTTATGCTGCACTGCAGCAGGATCATCGCCAGCGCCCAATCCAACATTGAGCCCGGTCACCAGCCCTTGCGAGATGCCGCCACGCCGCCCGAGAAATCCGTGCGGCAAGCCGCCCAGCACGTCCGCGCTGAAAACTTCAGGCGCTTCAGCCAAGGCTTTTGCTAACCTGCTCGAAGCTGTCCTTCGAGAGCCCCGGGGTCGCGACCAGCCGCTCAAGTTCGGCGCGCATCAGCGCCGCACGGCCGGGTTCGATCCGCCGCCACCGCCCAAGCGGGGCGACAAACCGCGCCGCCGTCTGCGCGTTCACCGGATCAAGCGCGAGGATCAGGTCGGCGATCAGCCGGTAGCCCGCCCCGCCGGGATCGTGGAACGCGCCCGGGTTGACCGCCATCGCCATGTACAGCGCGCGCACCCGGTTGGGGTTGGCCAAGGTGAAATCGGGATGATCGGCGAGCCCGCGGACGTGATCGAGCACGGCGGGGTGCAGCGATCCGGCCTGGAGCGAGAACCACTTGTCGATCACCAGCGCGTTGCTGGCATAGCGGTTATGGAACGCCGCGAGCTTGGCCGCGCGGTCCGGGGTATCGAGCCCGCACAGCACCATCAGCGCGCCTTGCCGGTCGGTCATGTTGTCCGCCGCGTCGAACTGCGCGGCGGCCAGCGGCGCGGCGCGGTCCGGCACCCCGGCCGCCAGCAGCACCAGCACCTGCGTCTTCAGTTTGCGCGCGCCGCGCGCCGGCGCGGACAGGCTGTATGGCACCGCCGCGGCCCGCTGATGAAGTGCGGTCAATTCGGCTTCGAGACTGCGGCCAAGGTCGGTCTTGAGCCCTTCGCGCGCGGCGTGGATCGCGCCCGGATCGGCGGCTTCGAGCTGTTCGGCCAGATAGCCTTCGCCGGGCAGTATCATCAGCTCGCCGCGCATCAGATCGTCGAGCGCGGGGTCGGCAATGACTGCGGCGTAGGCGCTGCGGATCGCCGCACTTCCCGCCGCGCGCGCGCATTCATCGAGCCCGCCGCTGATATCGGCGACCAGATGCTGGACCACCAGTTGCTGCATCGCTTCGTAGCGGGCGAACGGATCGTCATCGTGCGCGGCGAGGAACACCAGATCCGCGCGCGGCCCATCGGCGTCGATGCTGACCGGCGCCGAAAATCCCCGATTGAAAGACGGCACCGGGCGCGCCGCCCAGCCGGGGAACGCAAACTGCATTTCGGCGCGGTCAAGCACCACCAGCTGTTCGCCGCTGTGCCGCCCGGTTGCAGGATCGAACAGCGCGAGCCGCAGCGGAATCACCATCGGCTGCTTGTCCGCCTGCCCCGGAGTGTCTGGCACCGTCTGCGCCAGGGTTAGCGTGGCCACATCGCCTTCGTGGGCGAGCCGCGCGGTGACCTTGGGGGTGCCGGCCTGGCTGTACCACAACCGGAACTGCGACAGGTCGAGCCCCGCCCCATCCTCGATCGCCTGGACAAACTGCTCGCAGGTCGCCGCCTCGCCGTCGTGGCGATCGAAGTAGAGGTCGGTGCCGGCACGGAACCGCTCAGCCCCGGCCATGGTCCGCATCATGCGAATCACCTCGGCGCCCTTGTTGTAGACGGTCGCGGTGTAGAAGTTCGAGATCTCCTGAAAGCTGTCGGGCCGGATCGGGTGCGCCAGCGGCCCCGAATCCTCAGGAAACTGGGCGCCGCGCAGCATCCGTACATCCTCGATCCGCTTGACGCTGGCGCTGCCCATGTCCTGGCTGAACAGCTGGTCGCGCAGCACGGTGAAGCCTTCCTTGAGACTCAGCTGGAACCAGTCGCGGCAAGTCACCCGGTTGCCTGACCAGTTGTGGAAGTATTCGTGCGCCACCACTCCTTCGATGCCGTCGTAATCGCCATCGGTGGCGGTGTCGGGATCGGCCAGGATGTAGCGCGTATTGAACACGTTGAGGCCCTTGTTTTCCATCGCCCCCATGTTGAAATCGGCCACCGCGACGATGTTGAACAGGTCAAGATCGTATTCGCGTCCAAAGGTCTCTTCGTCCCATTTCATTGAAGCCTTGAGCGCTTCCATCGCGTGCTGGGTGCGGTCCTGATCGCCCCCCCCAGAACCATTGGCGCGGACCCAGATATTGAGCGCGACCTGGCGCCCGCCCATGGTCGTAAAGGTATCACGGTTGGCGACCAGATCGCCCGCGACCAATGCGAACAGGTAGCTCGGCTTGGGCCAGGGATCGTGCCACTCGGCCCAATGCGTGCCATGTTCGCCCTCACCCTGCGCGGTGCAATTGCCGTTCGACAGCAGCACCGGAAACTGCGCCTTGGACCCCGCCATCCGCACCCGATAGACCGTCAGCACATCGGGCCGATCGGGGAAAAAGGCAATGCGGCGAAACCCTTCGGCCTCGCACTGGGTGCACAGCATCCCGTTCGAGGCGTACAGCCCCATCAGCTGGGTGTTGCCCGCCGGATTGAGCTGGGTCGCCACCGTCACGTCATGCGCGTCGCCGGACAGATCGATCAGCAGATCGAGGCCGTCCATCCGCCAGGCGTTGGTCGGCGTGCCGTCGACCAGCACGCTGGTCGGGATCAGCCCGTCGCCATTAAGCCGCAGCACCTGCGATCGCGCATTGCGGCGCACCGCCAGCTTGGCGGTGACCGTGGTGGCATCGGTGCCCAGCGCAAAATCGAGCGCAACTTCGGGCACCAGCCATTCGGGCGGTTCATAGTCGGCGCGGCGGATGACCTTGGGGCCGTGATGATGCACGGCGGCAGGCGGGGCGTCGGCGGGCGGGTTGAGGGTGGCGTCCATCACGCCGTTGTAGGTTGCCGCACGGGCCAAGGCCAAGCCCAAACTTGCGCTTGACAGCAACCAGCGTCTGGGCGCAGCGTCTTAACTGGGCAATACACTGGAGGGGGTTCCATTGCGTCACAAATACCTGCCACGCGCCGTACCTTTGGCCGCACCTTTGGCCGCACTGGCGCTGGTCCTGCTGCCAGCCGCCGCGCATGCCGCCAATTTTGACGTCGAAACCGCAACCCGGGCCTGGCTCGATACGCTCCAAGGGCCGGCGCGGGCCAAGTCGGACGCCTATTTCGAGGGCGGGTATTGGCTGATCCTGTGGGGCACGGTGGTCTCGGTCCTGTTCGACGGCTTGCTGCTGAAGTTCGCGCTGTCGGCGCGCTTTCGCGATCTGGGCGAGCGGGTGTTCAAGCGTCCGGCCGGAGTCACCTGGATCACGGCGCTGTGTTACTCTGCGGTGGGCTGGGCGGTGATGCTGCCGTGGTCGATCTATACTGGCTTCGTGCGTGAGCGGCAGTACGATCTGATGAATCAGACCTTCGCCGCCTGGATCGTTGACGCGCTCAAGGGCTTGGGCATCTCGCTGGTCATTTTCCCTTTGCTGGTGATGGCAGTCTACGCCGTGATCCGCCGCTTCCCCAGGAACTGGTGGCTGCTGGCGACCGGCGTGATCGCGGCATTTCTGTCCTTCGGGATGCTGGTCGGCCCGGTCTACATCGCGCCGCTGTTCAACAAATACACCGAATTACCGGCCGGGCCCGTGCGCGACCGGATCGTGGCGATGGCGCAGGCCAAGAGCATTCCGTCCGACCACATTTATCTGTTTGACGCCTCAAAACAGTCGAAGCGCATTTCGGCCAATGTGTCCGGGATCGGTCCGACAATTCGGATCAGCCTCAACGACAACTTGCTAAACCGTAGCACCGAAGCCGAGATCGCGGCGGTGATGGGGCACGAACTGGGGCACTATGTGCTCAACCACGTCTGGTCGTCGCTGTTGTTCCTGAGCGCGCTGGCGGCCGCGATCCTGTTCCTGGTCTCACGCCTAGCGCCTCGCATAATCGCAAATTATGGCGCGCGTTGGAGGGTTCGGGATATTGGCGATCCGGCCTCGCTGCCAGTGCTGGGAATTCTGATCGCGGCGTTCTCGCTGCTCGCCACCCCGCTGACCAACACGCTGGTGCGGGTCAACGAAAGTCAAGCCGATGCCTTCGGGCTCGACGCCGCCAAGGAACCCGATGGCTTCGCCTCGGTTGCGATGAAGCTGTCCGAGTACCGTAAGATCGAGCCTGGCCCGATTGAGGAACTGCTGTTTTTCGATCATCCCTCGGGGGCAACGCGGGTGCGGATGTCGATGCAGTGGAAACAGGATCAAGTGCCGGACGCGCAAATGGTCACCCCGCCGCCGATGCCGCAGTCAGCACGCAAGCCCGAGTAACGCCGCAAGTGCCGCCGCGGCTGTTCATTTTCGGGCTGGGTTACAGCGCCGCGCGGGTCGCGGCGGCGGCGGCGGCGGGCTGGGACGTAATCTCGACCGGGCGCGCGGGCACGCTGTCGTTCGATGATGCGGGCGGCGTGCGGCTGGCCCTGGCCGATGCCGGGCAGGTGTTGTCATCGGTTCCGCCGGGCGGCGACGGGTTCGATCCGGTGCTCGAGCGGTACGGCGCAGATTTGACCCGCCAGCAATTGACCTACCTCTCCTCGACCGGAGTCTATGGCGACTGCGGCGGGGCCTGGGTCGATGAAACCGCGCCGACTGGGACCGGGCGGCGCAGCGCGCGCAGCGCGGCCGATGCGGCGTGGCTGGCGCGCGGTGCGCGGGTGCTGCGGCTGCCGGGAATTTACGGACCGGGGCGCTCGGCGCTTGAGCGGGTGCGCGCTGGCCGCGCGCAGCGGATCGATTCGCCGGGGCAAGTGTTCAGCCGGGTACATGTCGATGATATTGTCAGCGGGGCCATGCTGGCGCTCGGCGCGCCAGCGGGAGCCTACAACCTGGCGGACGATCTTCCGGCGAGCCAGAATGCGGTGATCCAGCTTGCCTGCAAGCTGCTTGGGATAGCACCGCCGCCGCTGCTGCCCATTGAGCAGGCGCAGCTCAGCCCGCAGGCGCGCGCGTTTTATGATGAGAACCGCCGGGTGGCCAACGCCAAGGCCAAGCGCGTGCTGGGCTGGTCCCCGCGTTATCCCACGTACCGCGAAGGCCTGGCCGCGTTAGCGGCGGCCACCTAGCGCGACCAGCAACCCGGCCAGCACCAGCAGCGCCCCGGCAATCGCCAGCGTGGTCCAGTGATAGCCTTCGAACAGCGTCGACAACGCCATTGCCACCACCGGGACCAGCGCCCCGTTATAGGCCGCGCGCCCCGGCCCCCACTCACGCAGCAGCAGCGAATACAGCGGGAAGGTGAGCACCGTTCCGGCCAGTCCGAGGTAAGCGACGCCCAGCAGATACGGCGCGGACAGGTCGATCACCGGCGGCCCGGTGGTGATCCAGGCATAGACCGCATCGATCGCCGATCCGGCCAGCAGCGCCCAGGCGAGCAGCACCACGATCGGTTCGCGCCGCGCGGCCTCGCCCGCTTGCATGACATTGGCAACCGAGGCGCTGAGGATCGCGCCGGTGACCAGCACCAGCCCGAGCAAGACCGAGCCGCTGGCGGGCGCGATCCGGTATTCGTGGAGCAGCAGCAGCGCGATGCCCGTGATTGCGATGCCCGATCCCAGCAGAAAGCGCCGACTGACCGTGGCACCGATAAACAGTCGCGCGAACAGCGCATTGGGCACGATCAGCAAGGCGAACATCACCGCCACCAGCCCCGAGGTCAGATAGCGTTCGGCCTGATAAACCAGCTGAAAATTGGCGAAAAACTGGAAAAATCCCACCACCGCCGCGAGCGCCAGTCCGCGGCGGCCGAGCACCAGCCGCTCGCGGCGCAGCGCGGCCAGCACGAACATCCCAAGGCAGGCCAGCGCAAACCGCCAGGTCACCGACCAGGCCGGGGGCACGCTGCTAAGCTGGCCCTTGATCACCAGCCAGGTCGATCCCCAGACCAGCGTCGTGACAATAAAGGCAAAGATTGCGCGCCGGCGGGTCGCAGCGGCTTCGCTCACAGCGCGGCGATCGCCTTGGCCAAAGCCGCTGAATGCGCCGGATCGGTATTCCACGCCGTAATCAGCCGCGCCATGTCATTGCCCCAGTCATAGAAACTGAAGCCCTGCGCGCGCAGCGCTTCGCGCTCGGAGGTGGTCAGCGTCAGGAACAGCTCGTTGGCCTCGACCGGGTGGACCAGCCGGTCGGCCGCCGCCAGAGCCAGTTCCTGCGCGGCGGCATTGGCGGCGCGCGCGTTGGACAGCCACAAATCGCCGTCCAGCATGGCGAGCAGCTGCGCCGCGAGGAACCGGCCTTTCGATTGCAGGTGCCCGGCGCGCTTGCGCCGCAGCCGCGCCAGATCGGCCAGCTCGGGCTCGAAAAACACCAGCGCTTCGGCGCTCATCGCGCCGTTCTTGACACACCCGAACGACAGCGCCGCCGCGCCCTGGCACGCCGCCCACGGGGTGCAGCCGAGGAAGGCCACGGCATTGGCAAAGCGCGCCCCATCGACATGGAGTTTGAGCCCGTGCGCGGCAGATAACGCTGCGATTTCAGCCATTTCGGCGGGCTGATAGACCCGGCCATATTCGCTCGCCTGGGTCACCGAAATGGCGTGCGGCTGGACCTGGTGGACGTCTTTGCGGATCGCCCCGATCGCGGTTTCGATGCTGGCGGGGGTCAGTTTCGCGCCTTCGCCCTCGGCCAGGATCAGCTTGGCGCCGTGGGTATAAAACCCCGGAGCGCCGCCCTCGTCCGTCTCGATATGCGCGTCGCGATGGCAGATTACCGCGCCATGCGGCGGCACGAGCGTGGCCAGCGCGAGGCAATTTGCGGCAGTTCCGGTCGCCACCCACAACACCGCACAAGGCCGCTCAAACAGTGCAGAAAACGATCTGTCCAGTGCAAGACTGAGCTGATCACCATCATACGGCAGCTGCGGCGCATCGGCGGCGCGCAGCGCGTCCCAGACGGCGGGATGGACCGCAGCGGCATTGTCGGAGATGAATTGCATCGCCAAGGTGCATGCGAGCGGGCGCACCCCGCGTCAAGCTTGGGAGTATGCGCATGGGCCAGATTACGATCACCCGGCATGCCGACGGTAGCAGCGGCGAATATCATGCGGCGGTCGCGGGAAGCAGCGCGATCGGCCGGCTGACCTGGACCGAGCACAACAAAATTCGCGCCGCCGAGCACACGCTGGTCCCGCCCGAGATCGGCGGGCGCGGCGTCGCGGCCAGGCTGGTCGAGGCACTGGTGCACGATGCCCGCCAGCACGGCTTCAAGATCGATCCGCAGTGCAGCTATGTCGCCGCCGCGTTCAAGCGCCATCCCGATTGGGCCGAGCTGCGGGCCTGAGCTGCGGGCCTGAGCTTCGGGCCTGAGCTGCAGGCCTGAGCTTCGGGCCTGAGCGCAGCGCGGCAATCGCGGTTAATATAGCTTTACCGCAAGCCGTAAGCTGCGCTTCACCACCTGCCACGCATGGTGTGAGCGACCAGGGCCCTGCCACCCAAGGAGCAGCCCATGCGCTATTTGTTTTATGTCGCTGCCGCACTGATCGCAGTGGCCGTGTGGTTTAACACCAGCCACCACGGCAACCGCATCAAGCAGCAGATGAGCGAACATCCGGCCGATCCGGCGCTGCTTTATTAGGCTGCGCCGGGTCTCGCTGCAGCCTGGGATCGCGCCTCAGCCCAGGATTGCGGGCAGGTCGAGGCCTTGTTCGCGCGCGCAATCGAGCGCAATGTCGTACCCCGCATCGGCGTGGCGCATGACCCCGGTGGCAGGATCGTTCCACAGCACCCGCGCCAGCCGCCGCGCCGCATCCGCGCTGCCATCGGCAACGATCACCATCCCCGAATGCTGCGAATAGCCCATCCCGACCCCGCCGCCGTGGTGCAGCGATACCCAGGTTGCCCCGCTGGCGCAGTTGAGCAGCGCGTTGAGCAGCGGCCAGTCCGAGACCGCATCGCTGCCGTCTTTCATCGCCTCGGTTTCGCGGTTGGGGCTGGCGACCGAACCTGAATCGAGATGATCGCGCCCGATCACCACCGGGGCTGAAAGCTCGCCCGAGGCCACCATGTCATTGAATGCCAGCCCCAGCCGGTGCCGGTCCCCGAGGCCGACCCAGCAGATCCGCGCGGGCATACCCTGAAACTGGATTTTTTCGCGCGCCAGATCGAGCCAGCGGTGCAGCGCCGGATTGTCGGGGATCAGTTCCTTCACCTTGGCGTCGGTCCTGTAGATGTCTTCGGGATCGCCCGACAGCGCGGCCCAGCGGAACGGGCCGATCCCGCGGCAGAACAGCGGGCGGATATAGGCCGGGACAAACCCCGGGAAGGCAAAGGCATTGGTCACGCCTTCATCGAACGCGACCTGACGGATGTTGTTGCCGTAGTCGGTGGTCGGCACGCCGGCGGCCTGAAACGCCAGCATCGCTTCAACGTGGCGCGCCATGCTGGTCTTGGCCGCGCGTGCCACCACTTCGGGCGCGCGCTCGCGCTGCTCGGTCCATTGCGCCACGGTCCACCCGGCGGGCAGATAGCCGTTGACCGGATCGTGCGCGCTGGTCTGATCAGTCAGCAAATCGGGGCGGATGCCGCGCGCAAACATTTCGGGCAACAGCTCAGCCGCATTGCCCAGCAACCCGACCGAGACCGGCGCATTTGCATCCGTAATGATTGCCATCGCTTCATCAATCGTCTCGGCCATCCGGTCGAGGTAGCCGGTGCGCAGCCGCATCTCGATCCGGCTGCGCTGGCATTCGATTGCGACGCAGCTGGCGCCCGCCATCACTGCGGCGAGCGGCTGCGCCCCGCCCATCCCGCCCAGCCCCGCGGTCAGCAGCCAGCGCCCGGCCAGATCGCCGCCGTAATGCTGGCGGCCCATCTCGACAAAGGTCTCATACGTGCCCTGCACGATCCCTTGCGTGCCGATATAAATCCAGCTGCCTGCGGTCATCTGGCCGTACATCGCCAGGCCCTTTTTATCGAGTTCGCTAAAGTGCTCCCACGTGGCCCATTTGGGCACCAGATTGGAATTGGCGATCAGCACGCGCGGGGCATCGACGTGGGTCTGGAATACGCCCACCGGCTTGCCCGATTGCACCAGCAGCGTCTGATCGTCTTTCAGCCGGCGCAGTGTTTCGACAATCTTGTCATAGCTTTCCCAATCGCGCGCGGCGCGGCCGATCCCGCCGTACACCACCAGCTCTTCGGGCCGCTCGGCCACATCGGGATGCAGGTTGTTCATCAGCATCCGCAGCGGAGCCTCGGTCAGCCAGCTGCGCGCGGTCAGCGCGGTTCCGGTGGCGGCGCGAATCACGCGGCTGTTATCAAGGCGGGTCATGCGGTTCCTTCGGCAAAGGTCAGGCAGGCGCCGATCACTTGGCGCAGGATCGGCTGCACGGGTGGTTCGGGATAGATTGCGCTGGGCCAATTCGGTTCAGCAGGAACGAGCGGCTCATCGAGATAGCCGCGCATCGCAAGTTCCATTTGGATCGCATGCACCCCACGATCCGGATTGCCGTAATGCCGGGTGGTCCAGCCGCCCTTGAACCGGCCATTCACGACGCCGGTCCAATCACCATCACACTGCTGGAACAAGGACGCGTCTACGACAGCTTCGGTTAGCTCCTGCGCGCAACTGGCGCCCGAATTTGTGCCAATGCTGAAGTTCGGCAGCTCGCCATCGAACAGGCGCGGGATGCGGCTGCGGATCGCATGGGCATCGTAGAGCACCACGCGCGGATGAACCGCGCGCAGCCGCGCCAGTTCTGCCGCCAGCGCGGCGTGATAGGGATCGAACCAGCGCGCGCGGCGCTGCGAAATTTCCGCCGCATCCGGCGCGGCCCCGGCATACAGCGGATCGCCGTCGAAGGTGGTGGTGGGGCACAATTCGGTGGTCGCTTGCCCCGGATACAGCGAGGCGCCCGACGGATCGCGGTTTACGTCGATCACCGCGCGGCTGATCCGGGTGGCCACGGTGGTCGCGCCCAGTGCGCGTACGAAATCGTACAGTTCCGCGATGTGCCAATCGGCATCGCGCCGCGCCAGCCACGGCGAGTCGAAGCGCGGTTCAAGCCCGGCCAGCTCGCTGCCGCCGTGCGGGAACGCGACCACCAGCGGCGCGGTGCCATGATGAACCTCGAGCCAACCGGTCATCCGGACGTTTCCGGCAGAGTGAGGCCCGGCAAATCGCAACCAACCGCAGCGACCACCGCGCCCGACCGCACCAGCAGTTCAGCCGCCTGCATATCGGGGTAAAAATGCCGGTCTTCGCCCAGCGGCGGCACCGCTTCGCGCAGCACCGCGCGCGCCGCCTCCAGCGCGGGCGACGAGGTGAGCGGGGTGTGAAATTCGCAGCCCTGCACCGCCGCCAGCAGCTCGATCGCCAACACCGCCTCGGCATTGGCGAGCATCGGCGCGAGCCGCCGGGCGCCGTGCGCCGCCATCGAGACGTGGTCTTCCTGATTGGCCGAAGTCGGGATCGAATCGACCGACGCCGGATAAGCCGACTGTTTGTTTTCCGAGACCAGCGCGGCCGCCGTCACTTGCGGGATCATAAAGCCCGAATGCAGCCCGGGGTGCGGGGTCAGGAAGGCCGGCAGCCCCGACAGCGCGGGATCGACCAGCATGGCAATCCGGCGCTCGGCGATGCTGCCGATCTCGCACAGCGCCAGCGCGATCATATCGGCGGCGAAGGCCACCGGCTCGGCATGAAAGTTACCGCCTGACAGCGCCTCGTCGGTTCCATCTTCGTTGGCGGCTACGAAGATCAGCGGATTGTCCGACACCGCGTTGGCCTCGGTCAGCAGCGTAGTGGCCGCCTGGCGCAGCAGATCGAGCACCGCGCCCATCACTTGCGGCTGGCAGCGCAGGCAATAGGGATCTTGCACGCGCGGATCATCGGCGGTGTGGCTGGCGCGGATCGCGCTGCCCGCCATCAAAGCGCGCAAGCTGGCGGCAACCTCGATTTGCCCGCGATGCCGCCGCAGCGCGTGGATGCGCGGGTCGAACGGGGTGTCCGAGCCTTTGGCCGCCTCGGTCGAGAGCGCGCCGGTGACCAGCGCGGTGCGCAGCAGCCGCTCGGCCCCGAACAGCGCGGCCAAGGCATTGGCGGCCGAAAACTGCGTGCCATTGAGCAGCGCCAGGCCCTCCTTTGGCCCGAGCACCAGCGGCACGAGCCCGGCGGCGGTCAGCGCCTGCGCCGCCGGAACTTGCGCGCCGCCCGCCCAGATTTCGCCAACCCCGATCATCGCGGCGGTCATATGCGCCAGCGGGGCGAGATCGCCGCTCGCCCCGACCGAGCCCTGGCACGGCACCACCGGGGTCAGGCCCTGCGCCAGCATGGCTTCGAGCAGTGCCACCGTGGCGGGGCGCACCCCGCTCGCGCCCTGCCCCAGACTGGCGAGCTTGAGCGCCAGCATCAGCCGCACCACCGGCACCGGGGATGCCGCGCCGGTGCCAGCCGCGTGGCTGAGCACGATATTGCGCTGGAGCGCGGCCAGATCGGCGTCATCGATCCGCACCGAGGCGAGCTTTCCGAACCCGGTGTTGATCCCGTAGACCGGCTCGCCCCTGGCCACAATCCGCTCGACCGCAGCGGCGCTGGCGGCGATGCGCGGCGCAGTGGCGGGATCGAGCCGGGCGGCGGCACCGGCGTAGATCGCCTGCCATTGGCGCATTGAAACTTCGCCCGCCGTCAGCACCACTGCGCTCATTTACCCCTCCATCCCCCTTTGAAGACCCGGGCATGGAGCGGATTGGCGCCCATCCGGTAGACCAGTTCGGCTGGCTCATCGATATTCCACAGCGCCAGATCGCAGCTCTTGCCCGGTGCCAGCGAGCCGCATTCGTGCGCCAGCCCCAGCGCGCGCGCGGCGTTCAGCGTCACCCCGGCGAGACATTCGGCCACCGTCAGCCGAAAGCAGGTCGCGGCCATGTTCAGCGCCAGCAGCAGCGAGGTGAGCGGGCTGGTGCCGGGGTTGCAATCGGTGGCGAGCGCGATCGGCACGCCCGCCGCGCGCAAGGCCGCAACCGGCGGCACTTGCGTCTCGCGGCAGAAATAGAACGCGCCGGGCAGCAGCACCGCCACTGTCCCCGCCGCCGCCATCGCCGCCGCCCCCGCCTGATCGAGATGCTCGAGGTGATCGGCAGACAAGGCGCCATAGCGCGCCGCCAGCGCTGCCCCGCCAAGGTTGGACAGCTGTTCGGCGTGAAGCTTGACCGGCAGCCCGAGCGCCGTGGCTTTGGCCAGCACGCGTTCGATCTGCGCGGGCGAAAACCCGATCCCCTCGCAGAAGCCGTCGACCGCATCGGCCAACCTTTCGGCGGCGATCGCGGGTAGCATCTGGTCGCAGACCAGCGCGATGTAACCGTCGGGGTTACCGGCAAATTCGGGCGGCAGCGCGTGTGCGCCAAGGAAGGTGGTGACCACACGGACCGGGCGCAGCGCGCCCAGCCGCCGTGCAGCGCGCAGCATTTTGAGCTCGCTCGGCAGGTCGAGGCCATAGCCCGACTTGATCTCGACCGTCCCCACGCCCTCAGTCAGCAGCGCATCGAGCCGGGGCAGCGCGCTGGCGACCAGCTCGTCCTCGCTGGCGGCGCGGGTGGCGCGCATGGTCGAGACAATCCCGCCGCCGCCGCGCGCGAGCTCCTCGTAGCTGGCACCTGCCAGCCGCAATTCGAACTCGCGCGCGCGGTTACCCGCGTGGACCAGGTGGGTGTGCGCGTCGATCAGCGCCGGGGTGATCCAGCGCCCGCCGCAATCGATCTGCTGGCGCGCTTCGAACGCCGGGGCATTGGCAGCGGGTCCGGCATAGACGATCCGCCCGTCGGTGGCCGCAATCACCCCGTCCGCCACCGGCGTTGCGCCGGGGACCATGGTCAGCAGCCGGGCATCTTGCCAGAGCGTATCACAGCGCATTGCCAGCCTCATCGCGGGATCGGATGCGATTATGTATAGACAATTAAACTGGCCTGTATAGGCTTTAATATCTGAGCCGCGCCGCGAGGGAACCGTGACCACCAGCCTGCACTTTGCCGAAGCTTTGCTGCCCACCGGCTGGGCACGCAACGTGCGCGTGGAGCTGGCGGACGGCTGCTTTGCGCAAGTCACGCCCGATACCCCGCCGCAGCCCGGTGATCAGCGCTTTGCGGCTGCGCTGCCGGGGCTGCCCAACCTCCACAGCCACGCCTTCCAGCGCGGGATGGCGGGTCTGGCCGAGCGGCGCGGCGCCAGCGCGGACAGTTTCTGGACCTGGCGCGCGGCGATGTACCGCTTTGTGGGCCGGATCGGCCCGGACGACCTGCTGGCGATTGCCGCGCTGGCCTATGCCGAAATGCTCGAGAGCGGGTTCACCCGGGTGGGCGAGTTTCACTATCTCCACCATGATCCGGCGGGGGTTCCCTATGCCGGCGCGCCAATGGCCGAAGCCCTGGCCGAGGCCGCGGCGCAAACCGGGATCGCGCTCACCCTGCTGCCGGTATTTTACGCGCACGCGGGCTTTGGCGGGCAGCATCCCGGCGAAGAACAGCGCCGGTTCGTGAGCAGCATCGACCAGTTCGCCAGTCTGCGCGCGGCCAGCGGCGCGGCGCTGGCTGTGCTACCCGACGGTGTGCTCGGCCTCGCCCCGCATTCGCTGCGCGCGGTGACGCCGGGGCAATTGTCCGAACTGATCGCGCTTGACCAGACCTGCCCGGTCCACCTCCATATCGCCGAACAGCAAGCCGAGGTCGCCGATTGCCTCGCGTGGAGCGGCGCGCGCGCCGTCCAGTGGCTGCTCGATCACGCACCGGTCGATCGCCGCTGGTGCCTCATCCACGCCACGCACATCACCCCGGCGGAATCCGCCGCGCTGGCCGCCAGCGGCGCGGTGGCGGGGCTGTGCCCGATCACCGAGGCCAATCTGGGCGACGGGCTGTTCCCTGCGCCCGCGTACCTCGCGGCGGGCGGGCGGTTCGGGGTGGGCAGCGATTCGAATGTGCTGATCGACGCCGCCGAGGAACTGCGCTGGCTCGAATACGGCCAGCGCCTGGCTGGGCAGTCGCGCAATGCGTTCGCGTCTGGACCCGGCAGCAGCACTGGCGGCGATCTGGTCCGCGGCGCGCTGGCTGGCGGCGCGCAAGCCTTGGGTGCGACCAGTGGCATCGCGGTGGGCACCAGCGCCGATTTCCTGACGCTCGACCCGCACCATCCTTCGCTGACCGGAGCGCGCGGCGATCTGTGGCTCGACGGCTGGATCTTCGCCGCCGGGCGCGCAGGCGTCGACAGCGTGTGGCGGCGCGGCCAGTGCGTGGTGACGGGCGGGCGGCATATCGCCCGCGCCGCGATCACCGCGCGCTACCGCGCCGCGCTCACCCGGCTGCTGGCGTGACCGCGCTCCCGCTGAACGCGCGCATCCGCCGCGAGATCGAGGCGCAGATCCTTTCGGGCGCGTGGCCGCCGGGCACCAAAGTGCCGGGCGAGGTGGCGCTGATGGCGCAATACGGCTGCGCCCGGATGACCGTGAACAAGGCGCTGTCGGCGCTCGCCGGAGCCGGGCTGGTGACGCGCAAGCGCCGCGCCGGAACCTTCGTGGCGCGGCCGCGCGCACAATCGATGGTGCTCGAGATCACCGATCTGGCGCGCGAAGTGGCGGCGCGCGGTCAAGCCTATGAATGGCGACTTTTGCGCCGGGCCGAGCGCCGCTCCGACAATCCCGCAATGCCCGGCCAAGTGCTCGAGACCGAGGGCGTGCACTACGCCGATCACGCCCCGCTGGCGTTCGAACACCGCCTGATCAGCACGGCGCAAGTGCCCGCCATCCTGACCGCCGATCTGGCGCAAACCGCGCCGGGTACGTGGCTGCTCGCGCATGTCCCGTGGACCGAGGCCGAGAACCGCATCACCGCCACCGCCGCCAGCCCCGCGCTGGCCCGCGCACTGGGGATTGCGCCAGGCGATCCATGCCTGACCGTCACCCGCCGCACCTGGCGCGCCGCCGCGCCGGTGACGCTGGTGACCCAGCACTTCATCGCCGAGCGCCACGAACTGATCGCACGGTTCGGCGCGGCGGGTGTTTAGCCGGTAAGTTCATGATCAGCGGAATGGTGCTGCTGGGGAGGATTGAACTCCCGACCTCAGCCTTACCAAGGATGCGCTCTACCACTGAGCTACAGCAGCACACCATTCCGCTAGCGGCCCGGGCGCACGAGGCACGGCGGGCAGGGGCGCGCTATTGGCCGGGGGGCCTTGCTTTGTCAAGCGACTGGCTCGATAGCCGCAGGCGACTGCCGATGGATGATGAGCCGCCCCTGACGCCGCGCGAACAGCGCTTGGCCGCCGCGCTGCGCGAGAACCTGAAACGCCGCAAGGCGCAGGCGCGCGCGATTGATGGCGTCGCGGCGCTTCCCAAGGATAAATTGAGCCGCTAGGGGCGAAAGCCTGTTTGTGGCCCTTTTTGCGGAGCACACTTTTGCCCCAGTTGATCCTCGTCCGCCACGGCCAGAGCCAGTGGAACCTGGAAAACCGTTTCACCGGGTGGTGGGATGTTGACCTGACCGCGCAGGGCGAGGCCGAGGCACGCGCGGCCGGGGCGCTGCTGCTGGCCAAAGCCATGCTGCCCGACGCGGCCTTCACCAGCCTCCAGACCCGCGCAATCCGTACGCTGCATCTGGCGCTGGAAGCAGCCGGGCGGCTGTGGATTCCCGAGATCAAGGACTGGCGGCTGAACGAGCGGCATTATGGCGGGCTGACCGGGCTCGATAAGGCCGAAACCGCCGCCAGACATGGCGCGGATCAGGTCAAGGTATGGCGGCGCAGCTTCGATATCCCCCCACCGGTGCTGGAAGCCGGGAGCGCGTTCGATCTGATGACCGACCCGCGTTACGCCGGGATCGATATTCCCTCGACCGAGAGCCTGAAAGATACGATCGCGCGGGTGCTGCCGTATTATCAGGCGGCAATTGTCCCGGTGCTGCGGACCGGGCAGACCGTGCTGATCTCCGCCCACGGCAATTCGCTGCGCGCGCTGGTCAAGCACTTGTCGGGCATTTCTGACGAAGAAATATCCAGTCTCGAAATCCCGACCGGGCAGCCGATTGTTTACGAGCTCGATGCGCAGCTCGCGGCGACCGAGCGCTATTACCTGGCGGAACGCTGAGATGACCGCAACCCAGCCTCCGCCCGTTGCAATCGTGATGGGCAGCCAGTCCGACTGGGCGACGATGAAATGCGCCGCCGATGCGCTCGATGCGCTGGGGGTGGCCTACGATGCGCGGATCGTCTCGGCGCACCGCACCCCGCAGCGGCTGGTCGCATTTGCGCAAGGTGCAGCTGGCGCCGGGTTCAAGGTGATCATCGCCGGGGCCGGCGGCGCGGCGCATTTGCCCGGCATGGTGGCGAGCATGACGCACCTGCCGGTGCTGGGCGTGCCGGTGCAATCCAAGGCGCTGTCGGGGCAGGACAGCCTGCTCTCGATCGTGCAGATGCCGGCCGGGGTGCCAGTGGGCACGCTGGCGATTGGCGAGGCCGGGGCGACCAATGCGGGCCTGCTTGCCGCCTCGATTCTGGCGCTGGGCGATGCTGAGCTGAGCGCGCGGGTAAAGGCCTACCGCGCCGCACAAAGCGCCGGCGTGGCCGAGCGGCCTTTGTGATGGCCGCGCAGTGCCCAGTCCCCACATGATCCCGCCGGGCGCAACCATCGGAATTCTTGGCGGCGGGCAGCTTGGCCGGATGCTCGCTCAGGCGGCGGCGCAGCTGGGCTATCGCTGCCACGTCTACAGCCCCGAGCCTGACAGCATCGCGAGCGAAGTTTGCGCTGCGCAGACTTGCGCAGCGTGGGATGACGCCGCGGCGATGGCCGCCTTTGCGGCGGACTGCGCGGTGGTGACGTACGAGTTCGAGAATGTGCCGGTTGCCCCGCTCGCCGCGTTGGGCGGCGTGCCGCTGTTCCCGCCGCTGCGCGCGCTCGAAGTGGCGCAGGACCGCTTGAACGAGAAGCAGTTTGTCGCCGCGCTGGGCGGGCGCACCGCGCCGTTCATGGTGGTCGATACCGCCGAGGATCTGCAGCAGGCGCTGATCCGGATCGGCTCGCCCGGAATTCTCAAAACCCGGCGCGAAGGCTATGACGGCAAGGGCCAGTACCGGATCGCCGACGATCATCAGGCCGAGGGGATCGCGCTGGGTGGGCAGCCGATGCTGTACGAAGGACTGGTTGCGTTCGAGCATGAATTCAGCGTGATCCTGTGCCGGGGGCAGGACGGACACGTGGTGTTCTGGGACAGCGCCGGCAATGTCCATGAGCACGGCGTGCTGGCGACATCGACCGTCCCGGCCGCGCCGCAAGTTCTGCAGCAGGTCGAAGCAGCGCGCACGCTGGCCGGAACGGTTGCCGCGGCGCTTGGCTATGTCGGGGTGGCGGCGTTCGAATTTTTTGCCACCGCAGCAGGCCCGGTGTTTAACGAAATGGCGCCGCGGGTGCACAATTCGGGGCACTGGACGATCGAGGGCGCACTGACCAGCCAGTTCGAGAATCACATCCGCGCGATCTGCGGCCTGCCGCTCGGCGATACCCGGCTGGCCGCCCGCAGTGTGCTGATGCACAACCTGATCGGCGCGGCGGCGGACGATTGGCCGGCGCTGCTGGCCGACCCGGCCAACCATGTCCACCTCTACGGTAAAGGCGCGCCGCGCCCGGGCCGCAAGATGGGTCACGTCACCCGGCTCACGCTGTGAACCGCTCGGAGGTGTTTCTGGTCGCAGCGGTGGCCGATAACGGGGTGATTGGTGCGAACGGCGCAATCCCGTGGCACATTTCCGCCGACTTTCGCCGGGTCAAGGCGCTGACCATGGGCAAACCGCTGGTGATGGGGCGCAAGACCTTCGAGGCGCTGCCCGGACTGCTGCCGGGACGGCGGCATATCGTGGTCACCCGCAATCCCGAGTGGGCTTCCGATGGAGCCGAACCGGCGGCCTCGCTTGGCGCCGCGCTCAAGCTGGCCAATGCGCCGCACATCGTAATTTTCGGCGGCGCGGCGCTTTATGCCGAGGCCTTGCCGCTGGCCGACCGGATTGAATTGACCGAAGTTCATGCGAGCCCCGCCGGCGACGCGCGGTTCCCCGCCTTCGCGCGCGCCGACTGGATCGAGACGTTCCGCGAAGCGCATCCCGCGCAAGGCCGCAGCCCGGGGTTTGATTTCGTCACATTGCTGCGTAAACCGGTCGCCTGAGGGGAAGCGGGGCATGCGCAAACGTTTGTGGATACCGCTGGTGGTGTTGGCCGCCGCTGTGCTGACCTTTTTCGGGCCGCTGCCGGGCTGGATTGAGGGCCGCATGAATAAAGTCGACGGCCAGCCGCTGATCGCGGTTTCGCCCGAAGCCGCCGCGCTGCACCGCAGCCTGCACATCGTCGACCTCCATTCCGATACGCTGCTGTGGGACCGCGAGCTGACCGAGGCAGCGGGGCGCGGGCATGAGGATTTGCCGCGGCTGACCGCGGGGAACGTCACACTGCAGGTGTTCTCCTCGCCCAGCAAAACCCCGTGGGGACTGAATTACGACAGCAACCCGGCGGATTCGGATCAGCTGACCGCGCTGCTGATCGCGCAGCGCCAGCCGCGCGCGACCTGGACCTCGCTGCTCGAACGCTCGCTGTTCCATGCCGCCAAGCTTGACCATTCGGTGGGGCTGGCGCGCGGACGGTTGCTCAAGGTGAGCGATGCGTTTTCACTCGACCGGCTGCTGGGCAAACACGCTGCGGCCGGCGGCCCGGTCGGCGCGCTGCTGTCGATCGAGGGGCTGCACAACCTAGCGGGCAAAGCCGCCAATCTTGACCGGCTTTACGCGGCGGGGTTCCGCATGGCCGGGCTGACGCATTTCTTCGACAACGAGCTCGCAGGTTCGATGCACGGCGAAAAGAAGGGCGGATTGACTCCGTTCGGCCGCCAGATCGTCGGCCTGATGGAAGCCAAGGGGATGATCGTCGACATCGCGCATTGCAGCCACCAGTGCGTGGCGCAAGTGCTGGCGATGGCGCGCCGCCCGGTGGTCTCCAGCCACGGCGGGGTGCAGGCCACGTGCCAGGTCAACCGTAACCTGGCCGACGCTGAAATCCGGGGTGTGGCGCGCACCGGCGGGGTGATCGGGATCGGCTATTGGGATGGCGCGGTGTGCGGCACCAGCCCGCGCGCGGCGGCACGCGCGATCAAATATGTCCGCGATCTGGTCGGGATCGAATATGTCGGGCTTGGCAGCGATTACGACGGCGCCACCACCGTCCGGTTCGATACCGCGCAGCTGGTGCAGATGACCCAGGCGCTGATGGATGAGGGGTTTACCCCGCAAGAAATCCGCGCGGTGATGGGCGGCAATGCGCTGCGGGTGATCCGCGCCGGGCTGCTGCCTTACGCGCACTGGCAAGCCGAGCAAACGGCTGCCTGATGGCAATTGCACGGCTCGATGCGCGCGATGCGATGCCGCCCGAATTTCGCGGCGCGGTGATCGCGCTGGGCAATTTCGACGGGTTCCACCGCGGCCATCAGGCGGTGGCCGGGGCGGCGCTCGATTGGGCCGCGCGCGAAAGCCGCCCTGGCATCATCGCGACGTTCGATCCGCACCCGGTGCGCTATTTCGCGCCCGCTGCGCCGCCGTTCCGGCTGACCTCGCTCGATCAGCGGCAGGATCTGTTTGCGCAGGCGGGAGCCGCGGCGATGCTGGTGTTCCACTTCGACCGCGCACTGGCGCAAACCAGCGCCGAGCAATTCGTGGGCGACCTGCTCGCGCGCC
The DNA here is from genome assembly GCA_031416535.1 of Novosphingobium sp. GTDB lineage: Bacteria > Pseudomonadota > Alphaproteobacteria > Sphingomonadales > Sphingomonadaceae > Novosphingobium. The sequence goes on from JANOTT010000116.1 coordinate 37,801, forward strand.
AGCTTGGCGCGGCCGGGGTGGTGACCGGCGAAGACTTCACCTTTGGCCAGGGCCGCACCGGCAACGTCGGCGTGCTGGCCGGGCTCGCCGCGCGAGCCGGCATGGCTGCGCGCGCGGTGGGCCCAGTGGCGGAAGCCGGCGAGGTCGTCTCCTCCAGCCGCATCCGCGACGCGCTCAAGGCCGGCGATTGCCCGGGCGCGGCCGCGCTGCTGACCCGGCCGTTCGCGATCCGGGGCACGGTCCAGCACGGCGCCAAGCTGGGGCGGACCATCGGCTATCCCACCGCCAACCTCGCGCTGGGTTCTTATCTGCGCCCGCGCTATGGCATCTACGCGGTGACCGCGCGGTTGCCCGATGGGCGCACCGTGCCCGGCGCGGCCAACCTTGGCATTCGCCCGACCTTCGATCCGCCGGTCGAACTGCTCGAAACCTATCTGTTTGACTTTGACGGCGATCTGTACGGTCAGGAGCTCGAAGTCGCGCTGCACCACCACTTGCGCGACGAAGCCAAATTCGCTTCGCTCGAGGAATTGAGCGCGCAGATGGCACGCGATTGCGACCAGGCGCGGAGCCTGCTGCAATGCTGAATGGGTCCAACGCGCGATGAGACAAAAAATTGCGCAACGCCGCGCCCACCGCTAAGGCCCGCGCCGATGACCGATGCACTGCGCCCAGAACCGATGGATTACCGAGACACCGTCTTCCTGCCGAAGACCCTCTTTCCGATGAAGGCCGGGCTGCCCGCCAAGGAGCCGCATATTCTGGCGCGCTGGCTCGGCGGCGATCTGTACCGGCAACTGCGCGAGGCCCGCGTGGGCCGCGAAAAGTTCATCCTCCACGATGGCCCGCCGTACGCCAACGGCGATATGCACATCGGCCACGCGCTCAACCATATCCTGAAAGACATGGTCTGCCGCACGCAAAACCTGCTGGGCAAGGACGCGCCCTACGTGCCCGGCTGGGATTGCCACGGGCTGCCGATCGAATGGAAGGTCGAGGAGCTTTACCGCAAGAAAAAGCTCGACAAGGA
>JANOTT010000117.1:0-32937 GCA_031416535.1 Novosphingobium sp.
GTCAGCGGCACCGGCACAGCGAGCGGCGCAACCGCGACGGGCGCATACTTGGCGTCCCAGCCGGCAGCATCGGCCTTGTACTGATCGTACGAGCGGTAGAAATTCAAGTACACCAGATCGAACTGCGGGATGTAGCGCAGCCCAAACGCGGTCAGGTCGGCCGATTTGAGCGTCATCGATTCGCGTGCCATCACCAGCGCGGTATCGCAGAAACTGGGCAGCGTCGGCGGGAACGCGTAATAGTTGTAGACTTGCGTCATATAGGCTTCGCGCGGGCGGATGAAGGCGGCGCCATTGCGCTTTTTGAAATCGGCATCGACTGCCTTGTTAGCTGTAACCAGCGCCTTCTTGTGTGTGATCAGGAATTTTTTGTAGCCGATCAGGATGTCGGCATATTCAGGCCGCAGGCACCCAAGCGCAGCGACATTGTAGGCCGAGCGCAGGTTCCACACCGCCTGGGTGGGCAAGATCCCCGCATTGATCGTCCGGCGCTGGCCATCGAGCCCCAGCGGCGGGACCACGAGCAGCGGCGACGCGCCCAGCGGCGGGGTCGGCCGCGGCGGAATATACACGACCGGCGGCGGGGGCGGGGGCGGCGGCGGCGGCGGGATGGCCTTGGGACTGCAAGCTGCAACCGCTGCCACGGCCAGCGTTACACCGCCAGCAATCAACTTCTTGTTCATTTGCGAACCCATTTCTCGTGTTCCCGCCGGCTGACCAATCGTCTGGCACACCGCATCTGTCCCAAACCTGAATCCCTAACCGCTTGGAGCGTAAAAGCAAATGCCCGGCGCGCTGGATAGCGCGCCGGGCAAGTTTTTCGATTGCAGGTTCGTGATTAGCGGCGATCGCCCATGAAGCTGAGCAGGAACTGGAACATGTTGATGAAGTCGAGATAGAGGCTGAGCGCGCCCATGATCACGACTTTCTGCATCATTGCGGTTCCCTGCACCTCGTAATAGGCGTTGCGCAGACGCTGCGTATCCCATGCGGTCAGCCCGGCGAAGATCACCACGCCCAGCACCGAGATCGCCAGCGACATCGCGCTCGACTGCAGGAACATGTTCAGGACCATCGCGATGATGATCCCGATCAGCCCCATGGTCATGAACGAGCCCATCGCCGACAGATTGCGCTTGGTGGTGTAGCCATAAAGGCTGAGCGCGCCGAACGCGCCCGCGGTGGCGAAGAAGGTCGTCGCGATCGAGGCGCCGGTGTAGACGAAGAAGATCGACGAGAGCGACAGTCCCATCACCACCGAGAAGCCCCAGAACAGCAGCTTGAGCGTCGAAGTCTGCATCCTGTGCAGCCCGAAGCTCATTGCCATCACGAACCCCAGCGGTGCCAGCATAATCACCCAGCGCAGCGGCGAACCGAAGGTTGCCTCAGCCATGCCCGAACGCGCGAACAGCAGCGCCACCACGCCCGAGAGCAGCACGCCCGAGGCCATGTAATTGTAAATCGACAACATATAGCTGCGCAGCCCTTGGTCGCGCGTCGCCGCGCCCAGCAGCTCGCCGTTCAACTGCGGGCCAGCCGCAAACGGACTGCGGGTGGACTGCGGATCGTTCCATTCAGCCATGGATCAAACTCCTAATGCGAGCCCATTGGGGCCGCTGGGCGGAATATCGGAGTTTGTGCGCGCACTTTCAAGCAAAACCGGACGAATTAACCGTCGCAGATTGTATCAATCTTAACCGCGTGCGGCGGCGGCCAGCTCAGCCCCGCGATCGCGGGCGGCGCGCAGGGTATCGGCGACCAGCCGGATCAGCGCCGCATCGTGATCGAGCACCGCCAGCCCGGCCGCCGTCGTACCCCCGGCGCTGGTCACCCGCCGCGCCAGCTCGGCCGGCGGTTCGCCCGCCGCTGCCGCCAGTGCCGACGCGCCTTCGACCATCGTCAGGGCCAGCCGCTGCGCCTGCTCCGGTCCCAGTCCGAGCGCTGCCCCGCCCTCGGCCAGCGCCGCGATAAACCGGTACACGAACGCCGGACCCGAGCCGGCCAGCGCGGTCACCGCGTCGAGCTGGTCCTCTTGCCCCAGCCATTCGGGTGGGCCGAGCGGCGCCAGTAACGCGGTCACCGCCGCGCGCGCGAATTCGGACAGCTCTGCCGCGTACAGCCCGATCGGCGACTTGCCGATTGCTGCGGCAAGGTTGGGCATCACCCGCACGATCCCGCCATTGACCGGAAAGCGCGCCGCCAGGCTGGCCAGTTCAGCCCCGGCCAGCAACGAGAGCAGGAGCGTTTCGCCGGTCATCACCGGGCCTACAGCGGACGCGGCTTCGTTCAGGGTTTGCGGCTTGACCCCCAGCAGCACCACATCGAATTGCTCCGCCGGGACTTCGCGCAGGAGCCGCACGCTTGCGGGTACTTCGGTGACCACCGGATCGACCACCGTGAAGCTGGCGGGCACCTGCGCCGCGAGCCAGCCGGCCAGCATCGCCCCGCCCATATTGCCGCAGCCGAAGATCAGGATTGCAGGATGATCGGTCACGTGCTGGCTCCAAGCCGCTGCGGGTGCCTCAAGTCAGGCTTCGCCCGCTGCATCCACCATCGAACTGGCGAGCGCTTCAGCCGGCGTCTTATCCCCCCACAGCACGAACTGGAAGGCCGGATAAAACCGGTCGCATTCTTCGACGGCGGCTTCGACTGCGACCTGGGCCTGGCTCAGGCTGAGCAGGCCCTCGTCGCCGAGCAGCAGCCCATGGCGATAAAGCAGGACGCTGCCACTCGACCACAAATCGAAATGCCCGACCCACAGCTGCTCGTTGACCAGCGCGAGCAGCTCGACCACCGCCGCGCGCTTGTCATCGGGGACGCGGATATCGGGCAGGCACAGCAATTGCAGCACGTGATCTTCGCGCCGCCACACGCCGCGCAGCGTGTAGCTCGCCCAACTGCCCTTGATCTCGCCCGAAATCTCGTCCTCGCCGACGAATTCGCACGGCCAGCCGTGCGCCTCGAACAGCGAGGCAAGCATATCGACGGGGGCCGCATCGTCGTCGCGTTCCATGTCATGGTTGGCCTGCATCATTGCCGCTGGATGGAGCGGCAGGGGGTGCTTGGACAATGACGTCATGGCCTTGGCTTGCGCATAACTCGACAAGGCTGTTCACAAAGTGTGGAAAACGAGTGGAAAAGGCTACTTGCCCGAACCCAGCGGATCGATGATCTGGCCCGCAGCGCTGGTCCAGGTAAACGCTCCGGCGACTCCCGCCCGCTTGAGCGCGCTGAGAAAGGCACCCGCCTCCTTCTGGCTTTCGAACGGTCCGGCCAACAAACGATTGGACTGACCCCAGCCAGTCACGAACGACTTTTTGCCTTTGAACACAGCCGGGTCGTTCTTGACCAGTCGGCGCCAGTCAGACCCCAAGGCCACCTTGTCACGGCCGGTGGCAACCTGCACCCAAACCCGGCTGGGCTGCGAGAGTTTGCTGTCCTTGGCCTTGTCCTTATCTTTCGCCTTACTCTTGTCGCCGGCCTTGGATTTGTCATCGGGCTTAATTTTGTCGCCAGGCTTGGCTTTGTCAGCAGGCTTGACCTTGTCAGTAGACTTGGCCTTGTCGGCAGGCTTGGCTTTGTCGGGGACCTTAACTGCCGGAGGCTCGGCGGCGGGCTTGGGCGCGCGGCCCAACTGCCGCAGATCCACTGCTCCGGCTTGCGGTTCAACCTCGCGGCTGGGCGGAGTGAAGTCGGCAAAAGCCTCGTCAATCGATTCGCCGACCGGGCTATTGACCGCACGCCGTGCAGCAGGCTTGGTCGAAGGTATGGATTGACGCAGGTCAAAGCTCCCGGCCGGTTTTGGTGGGGCCGGATCGATCGTGGCAAAGCCGGGTTCGGGCGCGGGCACTGGCGGCGCTGGGACCGGCGCTGGGACCGGCGCTGGGAGCGGTAATGGAGCAGGTACAGGCGTAGGATCCGGTGCAGGCTTGCGCGCAGGCGGGGCCGCAGTCGCCATGGCCAGTTGCGGCGGTTTGCCATCAACCTCGCGGCCCACTTGCGGACTTGGTACCAAAGAAACGGGCACCGGCGGCGGCAACGCTGCGGCCAATTGCTGGTCCCGGCCGCGATCCTTGGACTTGGCTTTGTCCTTATCCCTGACCTTCGACTTGCCCTTGCCGTCATTCTTACCCGGCGCCGGAACCGGAACCGCCGCTGCCAGAGCAGCGCGCGGCCGGGCATAGCGGGCGAAGCGCGGATCGTCATGACCGATTTCGGCCGCACGCGGAAACTGACCCAGGTTGGCAGCCGCGGCCTGCTGCGCCGGGGTTAGCCGGGGCATATAACGCAAGTACGCGGTCATCGAATTGGCCATGTCTTCGGGCATGGTCTGATGGATAATGCTCTCGGCCTCGCTCGCTTCGCCCAGGATCGCCAGCGCAAAGGCCCGCGTGCGCCACGCGGCCTTGTCCTGACGTTGTAGCAGCGGGTTAAGCGTGCGCTCCATCCCCCGCCGGTCACCCCAAATCGCCAGACTGAGCGCCAGCCGGCGCAGCGTTTCGTCATTGGGGGCGAGGGCCAGCGATTGCTGGTAATAGCCCTGTGCGGTCTGGTTATCGCCAACCAGGTCAAACGCCAGCGCGCGATCGGTCAGGCGCTCGGCATCAATCGGGCCCAGCTTTTCAGCGTCACCGAACATGCCGATTGCGGTGACTGGATCGGCGCTGAGGGCATAGGCCCCGGCCAGCCCGGATTTGATCCGCGCACTGCCCGGCCAGAGCATGTCAGCACGCTGGAAAAAGCCGATTGCGGCCTGCACATCGCCCAGTTCGAGCGATGCCCGTCCGGCGGCGATCAAGGCTTCGAGGTCTTGCGGACGGCGCGCCAACTGACCCAGCGCATCGTTCAGCTTCATCCCCGCCGATTTGACCGGAAGCGGCTGGACCCCAGCCTGCGCAAGCACCCCAGCCTGCGCACGCACCCCGGCCTGCGCGTGCACCATTTGCGGCACTAACGCTGCGCCGATCGTCGCCCAAACCAACGCGGCGCTACGCAGCAGCGCGGCGTGACCGGAAAAGCGACCGACAGGTTTGAACATGACAGTGCGGTGTACCTTTTACCGGCGGCGCGCAAGCAGCCACCAAAGCAATTACATCGCCCTAGCTGAACCGCGTCCTAATGCCGCCGCGCGAATGCCGCTGCGCGGGTTTACTGGTTATTCTGGCGGCCAAGGAAGCGCGGGATCGAGATCGACGGACCGTCGTCCTCCTCGTCCTCATCCTCGCTGGCTGAGCGTCCGCCGCGCGACAGATTGGCCATGCGCTCGAACAGCGTGGCCCCGCTGCCGACCTTGGGCGCGGGTGCAGATGCCCGCGCCGCCAAGGGTGCGGCCGGTTCGGCAGCAGCAGGCGCATCGCCGCCGTCGGACCCGCTGCCTTCGCCGACGGTATCGTCGTCGCTCGAGATCAGGCCGCGGCGTCGGCCGGGCAGCGCTCCGCTGCCGGAGACCGGGGCATCTTCTTCGATCAACCGCGAGGCATCGAGCAGCAGTTCATCGGCGCCGCCGTCCGCCGTATCCTCATCTGCACCAATTGCCGAACCAGATTCGAGCTCCAACTCAAGCGGATCGGCCGCAGCCGTTTCGTTGCCGGACAGGTCGGGCATGTCCCAATCGTCATCGCCAGCACTCGCCATAGCCGGTTCGGGCTCAGCTTCGGCAACCGGCTCTGCGGGCTGCGCGCGTTCGAACAGCGGTTCGGCCGCAGGGGCAGACATCGCCGGACGGGCTGGCCCGCGCGAGCTGCCCATGTTGAACGGCCGCGCGGCTTCCTCGGCCATCGAGGCGGTCTGCTCGATCCCGGTGGCGACCACCGAGACGCGGATCTTGCCCTGCAAATCAGGATTGAACGCGCTGCCCCAGATAATGTTGGCATTGGGATCGACCAGTTCGCGAATATGGTTCGCAGCTTCATCGACCTCGAGCAGCTTCATGTCTTCGCCGCCGATGATCGAGATGATCACGCCCTTGGCGCCCTGCATCGAAACCCCGTCGAGCAGCGGATTGGCGATCGCCTTCTCGGCTGCTTCAAGCGCGCGATTTTCGCCCGAGCCTTCGCCGGTGCCCATCATCGCCTTGCCCATTTCGGCCATGACCGAACGCACGTCAGCAAAATCGAGGTTGATCAGCCCGGGCATGACCATCAGATCGGTGATCGAGCGCACCCCCTGCTGGAGCACCTCGTCCGCCATCTGGAAGGCTTCCTTGAAGGTGGTTTCCGCCTTCGCCACCAGAAACAGGTTCTGATTGGGAATGACGATCAGCGTATCGACGTGCTTTTGCAGCTCCTCGATCCCGGCGTCAGCCGCGCGCATCCGGCGGGTCCCTTCGAACAGGAACGGTTTGGTCACCACGCCCACGGTCAGCACGCCCTTTTCGCGCGCCAGCTTGGCCACCACCGGGGCCGCGCCGGTCCCGGTACCGCCGCCCATGCCGGCCGCAATAAAGCACATGTGGACCCCATCGAGCGCGCGCTCGATCTCGGCCAAACTTTCTTCAGCCGCCGCCCGGCCCACTTCAGGACGGGCTCCGGCGCCCAGCCCCTGGGTAATGTCCGAACCAAGCTGGATGCGGTGTTCGGCGATCGAATTGTTGAGCGCCTGCGCATCGGTGTTGGCGACCACGAAGTCGACCCCCTCGATCCCGGCAGTGATCATGTTGGCGATGGCGTTGCCGCCGGCGCCGCCCACCCCGATCACGGTAATCCGGGGACGCAGCTCTTCAACAGCGGGCGCTCCGATATTGATGCTCATTCACGATCTCCTAGCCTACGCGGCGGATGCAGTAATTACAGTTAATACGGTTCTTGCACGCATAGAATCGGCGAATCAAAGCCGCCCAACCCTTTGTCCACAGTCACCCATTCGGCAATACGGGATAGGCCTTAGCCGCGTTCATCCTAAAAATACTCTCGCATGGCGTGGTACAGCCGGTTGACGAGCCCCAACCCGCGATACCGGATGACCGGCTGAAAGCCGGGCCGGATCGCGCGAATGTCGATCGGATCGGCTGCGGCATAGAGCACCAGCCCCGCCAGCGTCGTGAACCCGGGGGTCGCGTGCGCTTCGGCCAACCCCCTCAAATGCTGCGGTCGGCCGGTCCGGACCGGCTTGCCCAGCGCGGCTTGCGCATAGTCGGCCAGCCCGGACAGCTCGGCCCCGCCGCCGGTCAGCACCACCAGCTGCCCGCGCTGCCCGCTGAAGCCCAGGCCTTTGAGCGCCTTGCCCACGTCCTCGGTCCACGCGGCCAGCTGGGTGGTAATCACCGAGACCAGCGCGGCGCGCGGCACGCGGTTCTTGTCATCGGCATGGCGCGCGGCCGGGCCAGTGGATTCTTCGCCCGGGGCGTTGACCGGGATCATCTCGCGGTGGTCCGACGGGCTGGCGATGGCCGAGCCGTGGACGCATTTAAGCCGTTCGGCCTGGAACCGCCGGATCCCGAAGGCCGAGGCGATGGCGTCGGTAATATCGCCCGAACCCAGCGGGATTGTTACCAGCCCGAGCAGCATACCCGCCGCATAAACCGAGACATTGGTCACTTCGCCGCCGAATTCGATCAGCGCGACCCCCAGTTCGCGCTCCTCGGCCGAGAGACAAGCATAACCCGCAGCGATCGGCGAGCCCACAACGGCTTCGACATCGAGGTGCGCGTTCTGCACCGCCTCGGTAATATTGCGGATCGGAGCACCATCGGCCAGCATCACGTGAATATCGACCCCCAGCCGCTCGGCGTGCAGCCCCTTGGGATCGGCGACGCCGTCCGCGCCATCGAGTGTGTAATGCGCCGGCTGCGCGTGCAGCACCATCCGCCCGTCGGGCTGGATCACATCGCGCGCCGAGATCAGCAAATGCTCGATATCGTCGGTCTCGATCCGCCGCCCGCCGATCTCGACCTCGACCTGCGCCACCGAGCTGGCCAGACCCGCGCCCGAGGTGCCGATCCACACGCTCGATACCGACGTGTTGGCCATCTTTTCGGCGCGCTCGACCGCATCGCGCACGGCAAAGGTGGCCGCCGCCATATCGGTGACATAGCCGCGCTTGATCCCTTGCGAGGCGCGGTGCCCCGATCCCAGCACCAGCATTTCGCCGGTATCAGTAAGCCCGGCGATCATCGCCGAGATCCGGAACGAGCCGATATTGACCGCGCCGAACACGCGCGAAATCCGGGGCGGCGGCATCAGGGCTGGTCCTTTTTGGCGGGCTTGGCGGGATTGCCGCTGGGCGGTGCGGCCGGCGCAGACTTGGCAACAGGCTTGGTCGGCACGGTGTGCGCCGACTCGATCGGATCGGTACGGCCGGGCATACGGATATAAATCCGGTCGCCGGCGCGCATATCGAACGCGACTGCCTTGCCGCCGAGCAGCCGGTTACGCCCGTCGAGCTGAGCAAAGGTGATCAGCGATTTGGCCGATTCGGTCTTGCCTTCGGGCAGCGCGAGCAATTGCCCGGTCTTGAAGGTCAGATTCCAGCGGCGATTGCCGATCCATTCGGCGCCCTTGAGCTGCGGCCGCAGCGCCGGTGCCGCATCGAGCAGCACCGACAGCGCCGCGACCTGCCGGCCCGCGCCGGGGCCGGACAGCACCAGCTTGCCCTTGGCGCGGCCTTCGGAAACATTTTCCAGCTCGCGTCCAGTAGCGTCGATCAGCACCATCCGGTCGGGCTTGGCCAGCACCGCAACGGGCTTGCGCTCGACGATGTCGATCACCAGCGTATCGGGCAGCTGGCGCGAGACCCGCGCATCTTCCACCCACGACAGCCCCATCAACTGTCCGCGCACTTCATCGAGATCGACGAACGGCATGGCCCGGTCGCGGTTGGTCAGCGCGATCTGGTATACCTTGAGTTCGTTGAGATTTTTGGTGCCGCGGACGTTGACATTGTGCAGTTCGAACCCGGCCTGATGCGCCAGCTGCGCCAGCTGGGTTTGCGCCATCGCCGGCACCCCGGCAAAGCTCGCCATCATCCACGCCAGCACCACTGCCGCGCCAAGGATCATGGCGAGGAAGATGCGGTGCAGCTGGCGCTCATTAAACGGCTGAATCGCCATGACCGTATCAATCGCCGAGCCGGTCCGCGCCTTGGCCGCGCGCACCTGCCGGGCCTTGCCCTGCGCCGAGGCCGACCGGCGGGCGCTTTTGCCGCCGCGTTTGATCTTTTGCCCGCTCATGTGCGCGTTTCCTCCCGCGCAAGCGCGTTCTTGCTGCGCGCAAGCGCGTTCTTGCTGCGCGCAAGCGCGTCGGCGATGATGATCTCGACCAGCTCGCCGTATTCGATCCCCAGGTGCCGCGCCTGTTCGGGAACCAGGCTCAGTGCGGTCATCCCCGGCTGGGTGTTGGTTTCGAGCACGAACAGCCCTTCGATCCCGCGCTCATCGTCCCAGCGAAAGTCGGTCCGGCTGCACCCGTTGCAGCCCAGCACCCGGTGCGCACGCAGCGCGAGGTCGAGGCAGGCCTGGGTAATCTCGTCCGGAATCTCGGCCGGGCAGATGTGTTCGGTCATACCGTCGGTGTATTTGGCATCGAAATCGTAGAAACCGGATTTGGGTTTGAGCTCGGTGACCAGCAGCGCCCGATCCCCCAGCACGGCGGTGGTCAGCTCGCGCCCGCGAATGAACGGCTCGGCGAGCAGCCGGTCGAACTCCTGCCACGGGCCTTTGACGTCCTTGCTGATCGGGTTGCCGCAGTTCCCCTCGGCAGTGATGATCGCCACCCCGACCGATGATCCTTCGTTGACCGGCTTCAAGACGTAGGGCCGCTCGAGCGGGTCGCGCTCGAACAGCTCCGCCACCGGTACGATCCGCCCGCCGGGCATCGGGATGCCATGCGGCACCAGCGCCTGCTTGGTCAGTTCCTTGTCGATCGCAATCACCGAGGTGGCGAGGCCCGAGTGCGTGTACGTCAGCCCCATCAGGTCCATCATGCCCTGCACGGTGCCATCTTCACCCGGCGTGCCGTGGAGCGCGTTGAACACCACGTCGGGCGCGCATTCGGCCAGTTTCTGGGCGACATCGCGGCCCATATCGATCCGGGTGACGCGGTGGCCGCGTTGTTCCAGCGCGCTGGCCACGCCCTCGCCGCTCGTCAACGAAACCGATCGCTCGTTCGACCAGCCGCCCATCAAGACCGCAACGTGGAGTTTGGGGAGGGTCACTGATTACCCACCCGTTGAATTTCCCATTCGAGTTCGATCCCCGATCGCGCTTTGACCCGCCGCCGGACTTCTTCGCCCAAGGCTTCGATCTCGGCGCTGGTGGCGGCGCCGGTGTTAAGCAGGAAGTTGCAATGCTTTTCGCTGACCTGCGCGCCGCCGATGGTCAGCCCGCGGCAGCCCGCCGCATCGACCAGTTGCCAGGCCTTGTGGCCATCAGGGTTTTTGAATGTGCTGCCGCCGGTCTTCGAGCGCAGCGGCTGGCTCGCTTCGCGGCTGGACGAAATGCGGTCCATCTCGGCCTGAATATCGGCACTTTTACCGGGACGGCCTTTGAAACGCGCTGCCACGACTATTGCGCCTTCAGGCAGGGTTGAGTGCCGGTAGGTATAATTGAGCAAGCTTGTGCCTAGTTGTGCCGACGAGCCATCGCGCAGCACCACATCGCAATCGACCAGGATATCTTTGACTTCCCCGCCATAAGCTCCACCGTTCATCCGCACGAATCCGCCGACTGTGCCGGGGATCGAGCGCAGAAATTCGAGCCCCGCAATCCCGTGATCGCGCGCGGTCGAGCTGACCAGAATGCCCGACGCCCCGCCGCCGCAATCCAGCGTCAGGTCAGCACCCGGCAGCACTTTGGCAAAAGCCTTGCCCAGCCGCACCACCACGCCCGGCACCCCGCCATCGCGCACGATCAGGTTCGAGCCCAGCCCCAGCGCCATGACCGGGACCGACGGGTCCAGATCGGCAAGGAAGGCTTGCAGGTCGGCCGCGTCCGTGGGTTCGAACAGCCACTGCGCGGTGCCGCCCGATTTGAACCAGACCAAGGGGGCGAGCGGGGCGTTCGGCGTGAGCTTGCCGTGGGGCACCGGCAGCGCGCGGGCTTCGACAGGCTCAGCCAGAGCGGGGTTTGGGATATGATCGCTACCAACATCCGCTCGTGCTGAGCCTGTCGAAGCACACGCGCCAAGGCCGGCCCGGTTCATGCCGCCCTCCGCGCCGTAATCGCATCCGCAAGGCCCGCCGCCCACTTGGTAATGTCGCCCGCACCGAGGCAGACCACCATGTCGCCCGGCTGGACCACTGCCGCCAGCGCCTCGGCCAGTTCATCCGGCCCGGCCACGATCTGCGCCGAGCGGTGCCCGCGTGCCTTCATGCCCTTGACCATCGTGTCCGAACTGATCCCGTCGATTGGCTGCTCGCCCGCGGCATAGACCGGCGCGGCGAAGACCATGTCGGCATCGTTGAACGCGCTCTCGAACGCCTCGAGATGATCGCGCAGCCGGGTGAAGCGGTGCGGCTGGACCACTGCGATCACGCGGCCAGTCGTCACCCCTTCGCGCGCGGCAGACAGCACTGCGCGGATCTCGACCGGGTGGTGCCCGTAATCATCGATTATCGTTGCACCATTGACTTCGCCGACCTTGGTGAAGCGGCGTTTGACCCCGTGGAAGTTCGAAAAGCCGCCCTGGATCTCGGTGTCCTCACAGCCCATTTCCGAGGCCACTGCCACCGCGGCAAGCGCATTCTGCACATTATGCCGCCCGGGCATCGGCAGATCGATTCCTTCGATCCGGCGCTGGCTGCCGTCGCGCTGGCGGATCACCGCATCGAACCGGTTGCCACCGGGATAGGGGATGACATTCTCCCCGCGCACATCGGCCTGCGCCGAGAAGCCGTAGGTCACGACGCGCCGATCGCGCACTTTGGGAATCACCGCCTGCACTTCGGGATGATCGATGCACAGCACTGCGCAGCCGTAAAACGGCACGTTTTCGATAAATTCGACGAAAGCAGCTTTGATGGCATCGAAGCTGCCGTAGTGATCGAGGTGCTCGGGGTCGATGTTGGTGACCACCGCGATGGTCCCGTCGAGCCGCAAAAAGCTGCCGTCGCTTTCATCGGCTTCGACCACCATCCACTCGCTCGTGCCGAGCCGGGCGTTCGAACCGTAGGAATTGATGATCCCGCCGTTGATCACTGTGGGATCGACCCCGCCCGCGTCGAGCAAGGCGGCGACCATCGAGGTGGTAGTGGTCTTGCCGTGGGTGCCCGCCACCGCCACCGTGCGTTTGAGCCGCATCAGTTCGGCGAGCATTTCGGCACGGCGCACCACCGGCACCCGGTTTTCGAGCGCGGCGGCGACTTCGGGGTTCGACCGCTTGACCGCGGTCGAAGTAACCACCACGGCGGCATCGCCCAGGTTTTCAGCCGCATGGCCAATCATGACCTTGATCCCGCGCGCGCGCAGCCCTTCGACGACATAGCCCTCGGCGATGTCGCTGCCCTGCACCCGGTAGCCCAGGTTGTGCATCACTTCGGCAATCCCGGACATGCCGATCCCGCCGATCCCGACGAAATGGATCGTGCCAATATCGATGCCCGCGCCTTTCACGCCACCTGCTCCTGCCCGCTGGCCGGGGCGACGGGCGCGGCGCTGATCACATCCATCATCGGCGCAGCGCCGAAGCTTTCGACCAGATCGGCCAGATCGCCCGCAGCATTCGGATAGCCGCAGTTCCACGCCGCATGCGCCGCAGTGGCCAGCGTTTCCGGGTTCATCGCGATCGCCTGGATCTGCTTGGCCAGTTCGGCCGGGGTAAAGCGGTCCTGCCGGATCATCCGCGCGCCCCCCAGCGTGCACACCTCGCGGGTGTTTGCGGCTTGGTGATCGTCGGTGGCAATCGGCAGCGGGACCAGGATGGCCGGGCGTCCCACCGCGGTCAGTTCGGCAATCGTCGAGGCCCCGGCGCGGCCGATGAACAGGTGCGAATCTGCCAGCCGGTTCGCCATGTCTTCGAAATATGTGCCCAGTTCGGCCGGAATTTCATGCCCGGCATAGCGCGCGCGCACCGCTTCGATATCTTCGGCGCGGCATTGCTGCGTAACCTGGAGCCGCCCGCGCAAGGCCGGGGGCAGCATTGCCAAACCGTCGGGCACGACCGCCGACAGCACGCGCGCGCCTTGGCTGCCGCCGGTGACCAGCACCCGCAGCAGGCCTTCTGCGCTAAACGGCGGGAACGGCTGGTCGCGCAGCGCCAGCACCTCGGCGCGCACCGGGTTGCCGACCAGGTGGACCTTGACGGCATGCTTGGGCGCCAGCCGCGCCACTTCGCGGTACGAGGTGGCGATGGCATTGACCCGTCCCGCCAGCAACCGGTTGACCCGGCCCAGCACCGCGTTCTGTTCGTGGATCACGCTGGGCACGCCCGCGCTGGTCGCCGCCCACAGCGCCGGGAGCGCGGGATAGCCGCCAAACCCGATCACCGCGCTCGGCCGAAAGCTTTCGAACAGCCGCAGCGCCATGCGCTTGCCTTCGAACACCGCCTCGATCCCTTTGGGCCACAGCAGCGGGTTCTTGCCAAAGCGCCCGGCGGGCAGCACGTGGCTGACCAGGGTCGGCGGCTTGCCCGGCAGGCGATTGCCGCGATCGTCGGTGATCAGCGCAACGTGATGCCCGCGCGCTTCAAGTTCGGCCGCCAGCGCAAAGGCCGGGATCAAATGTCCACCGGTGCCCCCGGCGGCAAGCACGTAGTGACGCGAAACCGTGCTCATGACCTCGGCTCTGACCGGCGCGGGCCAAGCTGGCGCAGCGCGAACCGCTCGCGCTTGATGAACGGATTGCGCCGGGTGATCGCGAGCAAGAAGCCCACCCCCAAGCAGATCGCGATGGTCGACGAGCCGCCGTAGGAAATTAGCGGCAGGGTCATCCCCTTGGACGGGAACAGCTGCAGGTTGACCAGGATGTTGATGAACGCCTGCCCACCCAATTGCGCGGTCAGGCCGGCGGCGGCGAGCGTGGTGAACAGGTCTTCCTCATCCAGCAGGCGCAGCAGCACACGGACCACCAGCGCCAGATACAGGATCACGATCACCGCGCAGGCAATCAGCCCGAATTCCTCGCCGATCACCGAGAAGATATAATCGGTGTGCGCCTCGGGCAGGCCCAGTTTGCGGGTACCGAGCCACAGCCCGGTGCCGGTCCAGCCGCCCGCCAGCAGCGTACGCTGCGCCAGATCGACCTGATCGAAGGCAGTGCCCCCGCCAATGAAACTGTCGATCCGGTTGCGCGCGTTGTCATAGAATACATAGGCCAGCAGCACCGCCGCCACCCCGGCCCCGCCCGCCAGACCAATGCGCTTGAGTGAAATTCCAGACATCAGCATCATGACGAACCATACCCCGCCAAACAGGATCATCGAACCGAAATCAGGCTGCACTATCAGCAAGACCGCGATCATCCCCATCAGCCCGGTGCTGAGTTCGATTGCGGGCAGACCCGGATCGCGTACCCGCCACGACAAAACCCACGCAAGGATGATCGCAAAGGCCGGTTTGAGGAATTCGGACGGCTGCAGCGATATGCCAAGGTTCAGCCAGCGCTGCGCGCCGTTGACGCTGAACCCGGCCACGGGCACCAGCATCAGCCCGATCAGCATGGTAAAACCGAGCAGAATGCCGGCGCGCCGCGCCATGTCGCGCGACAGCATACTTGCGCCGAACATCGCGATCAGCCCCAAAACCTGCCAGCGCAAATGAATGTAGAAGAAGTGCAGCTCATCCAGCCGGACCTGCGCTGTCGACAGTCGCCGCGCGCTGGCCGGACTGGACGCCGCGACCGCCGCGGTACCGATGCCCATCAGGATCAGCACCAGCAACAGCAAGCCGCGATCAATCTCGCGCCACCAGATGGCCAGGTCGCTGCGGCGGCGCTGCTTGTACCGCTGCGCGCCGCCTTCGGCGAGCAACTGGCCGCCGCGCGGTACCAGAGGTGGATAGGTGGCCATCAGGGCATCGCTCCGGCCGGCTTGGTGGCGGCTTCGGGGGTGGCCAGCGCCTCGACAATTTGGCGGAACGCATCGCCGCGCGCTTCGTAATCGCGGAACTGGTCAAAGCTGGCGCAGGCCGGCGAAAGCAGCACCACATCACCCGGCTGGGCCACGGCCATCGCCTGCCGGATCGCCTCGCACATCATTTCGCTACGGGTAACCGGAAGCTGGTCTTCGAGCAGATCGGCGAACAGCGGCCCGGCCTCACCAATGGTGTAAGCCGCCGCCACATTGCCGAGCAACGGCATGCATTCGCCCAAGGTATCGTCCTTGGGCACACCGCCGACGATCCAGTGGATGCGGCGGCGCGGATTGGGCGGAAAAGCAGCCAGCGCCGGTGCGGCCGAGGCCGGATTGGTCGCCTTGCTGTCGTTGATAAACATCACCCCGCCCACATCGGCAACCCGCTCCATCCGGTGCGGCAGTCCGCGGAAGCTGGCGAGCGCGGGCCGCCACTGCTGCGCGGTCAGCCCCAGCGCTTCGGCAATCGCCACCGCCACCGCCGCATTTTGCAGGTTGTGCGGACCTTGTAACGACGGCCAATCGGCCTGCAACGGCACGAGCTCAGCGCCATCGACCGAGCGCACCTTGGCCGCATCGCGCAACTGGCGTTCGCGCGCGGCGATGCCTTGCGTCTTGGCGTCCGAGGTCCCGAACACCGCAAACTGGTCGCTGCGCTGCATCGCGAACAGCCGCGCCTTGGAAGCGGCGTAACCGGTGAACCCGTCGTAGCGATCAAGGTGGTCGGGGGTCAGATTGAGCAGCACCGCGACATCGCATTGCAGCGTGTGCGTCAGGTCAAGCTGGTAGCTCGACAGCTCCAGAATATAGACACCGCCCGCGCCCAGCGGGTTTTGCGAGAGAATCGGCAGCCCGATGTTGCCGCCCATCCGGGTCGGCAAGGCGGCGCTTTGCACGATGTGGTGCAGCAGCGCGGTGGTGGTCGATTTGCCGTTGGTCCCGGTGATCCCAACCACGCGGTGCGCGGGCAGGTGCGGGCGGGCCTGCGCGAACAGTTCGATGTCGCCGATCACCGGCACGCCATAACTTTTGGCCACCCCGGCAATCGGGTGACGATTGAGCGGCACGCCGGGCGAGACGACGACTCCGGCATACCCGGTCAGGTCGATCCCCACCGGGTCAGCCAGTTCGCAGCGATTGCCAAGCACGCGGCGCGGCTCTTCGCGGCTGTCCCACGCGGTAACCTGCGCTCCGCCCGCCAGCAGGCTGTTGACCGCCGCCATGCCCGAGCGGGCCAGACCAAGGACCGCATAACGCTTTCCGGCAAAGGCGGGGGTGGTGATCATCGCAGCTTCAGCGTCGACAGTCCGATCAGCGCGAGCACGATCGAGACGATCCAGAAGCGGATTACCACGGTGGCTTCCTGCCAGCCCAGTTGTTCGAAGTGGTGGTGGATCGGAGCCATCTTGAACACCCGCTTGCCGGTGCGTTTGTACACCGCGACCTGGATGATCACCGACACCGCCTCGAGCACGAACAGCCCGCCGACGATTGCCAGCACGATCTCGTGATGCGCGGCCACCGCGATTGCACCGAGCGCACCGCCCAGTGCAAGGCTGCCGGTATCGCCCATGAACACCGCTGCGGGCGGGGCATTGAACCACAAAAAGGCCAGGCACGCGCCCATAATCGCAGCGCACAGGATCGCCAGCTCGCCCGCGCGCGGCACGTGCGGGATGCCCAGGTAACTCGCAAAATCGGCCCGCCCCGCAAGGTAAGCGATAATTGCAAAGGCCCCGGCGGCGATCACCACCGGCATAGTTGCCAGTCCGTCAAGCCCGTCGGTCAGGTTGACCGCGTTGCCCGCGCCCACCATCACCAGCGCCGCGAACGGATAATACAAGATGCCCAGCGGAATGTAGTAATTGCTCAGGCCCGGGATATAGAGATTGGTGCCGACGTGGCTGACGATGATCCAGCTTGCCACCCCGGCCACCGCAAATTCAGCCAGCAACCGCGTCCGGCCCGAAATCCCTGCCGAGCTGCGCTTCTTGACCTTGTCGTAATCGTCGAGGAAGCCGATCAGTCCGAACCCGCCGGTCACCGCCAGACAGGCCCAGACGAACGGATCGCTCAGATCCATCCACACCAGCATGGAAATCAGCAGCGAGATCAGGATCATCAGCCCGCCCATGGTCGGCGTGCCGCGCTTGGCCAGGTGCGTTTGCGGCCCATCCGCGCGGATCGGCTGGCCCTTGCCCTGGCGCAGGCGCAGCATATTGATGAAGCGCGGTCCGATCAGCAGCCCGATTACCAACGCGGTCATCAGCGCCGCACCGGCGCGGAAAGTCTGGTAGCGGATCAGGTTCGCCAGCCCTTCGAATTGAAAGTAGTGCGCGATCAGGTAGAGCATGCCTGATCCTAATCCTCCTGCTGCGCGAGCGCGGTGACCAGTGTCCCCAACCCGACCGAGTTCGACCCCTTGACGAGGATCGCGTCGCCGCCTTCCACGCCAAGCTCCCGCAAGCATTGCTGCGCATCACGGGCCGATCCGCAATGCGCGAAGGCCGGGGGCTTGCCAAGCAATGTCTGGCCCGCTTTCCCCAGTTCATCGGCCAGCACGCCCATCTCGTCGCCGACCAGAATTACCCGGTCGATCTGCGCGGCGATCAGCGGCTCGATCAATCCGACATGGTAGGCCGGACCGTGTTCGCCCAGTTCCTTCATTGCGCCCAGCACGGCGATCCGGCGCCGCGCCGGGGTCTGGCCCAGCTGCGCCAGCGTGGCGCGCATCGAGGCCGGGTTGGCGTTGTAGCTTTCGTCGATCAGCAAGGCCCGGCCCGAACCGTCGCCGCCGCGCACCGCCAGCCAGGTGCGCGCGCCCCGGCCCTTGAGGCCCGGCAGTTCGGCCAGGGCCAAGCCGGCCGCGCCAAGATCACCCCCGGCGGCGCGCACCGCCGCCATCACCGCCAGCGAATTGGCCACCCAGTGTTCGCCCGGTTCGGCCACGGTGTAGCAGATCCGCCGATCGCCGAGATCAGCGGTGACCAGCGAACCGCCGCCCGGTGCCGGCACGGCATCGAGCAGGCGGACCGAGGCATGGGGCGCCCGGCCAAAAGATACGAGTGCGACCTTATGTTTGTCAGCCGCATCCTTCAGCCGGGCATAGTGGGGGCTGTCTGCCGGAACGATTGCGATCCCGCCGGGTTCCAACCCCTGGAAAATCTCTGCCTTGGCATCGGCTATCGCTGCTTCGCTGCCGAGCATCTCGATATGCGCGGGCGCAATCGCGGTGATCACGGCCACGTTCGGGCGCACCTGCCGGGTCAGCACGGCAATCTCGCCGGCATGATTCATGCCCATTTCGAAGATGCCGAACTTGGCGCGCGCGGGCATCCGCGCAAGGCTCAGCGGCACCCCGACATGATTGTTGTAGCTCTTGACCGAGCGGTGCGCCTGGCCTCGGCTGGAGCGATCGAGCGCGGCGAAGATCGCCTCCTTCACCCCGGTCTTGCCAACCGAGCCAGTGACCCCGATGATCTGTGCCGCAGTGCGGCGGCGCGCGGCTGCCGCAAGACGCGCAAGCGCAATCGCGGTATCATCGACCAATATGTGAGGGCCGTCGACCGGACGATCGACCACCACTGCCGCGGCGCCGCGCGCAAAGGCCATCGGGACGAACTTGTGCCCATCCATCGCCTCGCCCTTGAGCGCGAAAAACAGGTCTCCGGGAACCACATCGCGGCTATCGATCTCAACCCCGGAAACCTGGAACTGACCGACTGCGACCCCGCGCACCGCGCGCGCAATCTCGACCGCGTCCCACAGCGCCAGACCCAGAACGTCGTCATCCTCGACCGGCCAGGCGAGGATCTTGGCCAAAGCATTCATGCTGCGCACTCCCTGGCAACGCTTACATCATCGAACGGCAGCACGCGCATCGCCTCGCCCGCGCCGATAATCTGACCCTGTTCGTGGCCCTTGCCCGC
Organism: Novosphingobium sp.; assembly: GCA_031416535.1. Lineage (GTDB taxonomy): Bacteria > Pseudomonadota > Alphaproteobacteria > Sphingomonadales > Sphingomonadaceae > Novosphingobium. The sequence continues at coordinate 18,929 of JANOTT010000117.1, forward strand.
GATCAGCACGATATCGTCGCGGCCGGCCGTGGTAATCGCGGCGGCAATCGCGGCGCGGCGCTCGCCGCCATCGCGCAGCTTGCCCGGCCCGCCCGCCAGCACGGCGGCGCGGATCGCGGCGGGGTCTTCGCTACGCGGATTGTCATCGGTGACGATCCCCAGGTCAGCCTGTTCGGCGACAATGCGGCCCATCTCGGGGCGCTTGCCCTGATCGCGGTCACCGCCCGCCCCCAGCACCACGATCAGGCGGCCCGCGCAGTGCGGGCGCAAGGCGGCAATCGCGGCTGCAAGCGCATCGGGGGTATGCGCGTAATCGACATAGACCGGGGCTCCGGCGCGGCTGATCGCGGCGCGCTCAAGCCGCCCGCGCACCGGCTGGAGCCGGCCCAGCGCATCGAACACGCGGCCCGGCTCGCCCCCGGTCACGAGCACCAGCCCGGCCGACAGCAGCGCGTTGGCGGCCTGATAGGCCCCGATCAGCGGGAGCAGCACCGTGTACCGGGTGCCAGCGTATTCGACTTCGAGAGTCTGCCCAAGCTGGGTCGGGGTGCGCGATACCAGCCTGATGCCGGTGCCGTCCGCCCGCTCGCCAACCCCCAGCAACCGCAGTCCGCGCGTGGCCGCATGGGCCACCGCGCGCGCCGACCAGGGATCATCCAGCCACACCACTGCACTGCCCTGCGCATCGACCACTTCATCCAGCAGACGCATTTTGGCGGCGAAATAGTCGTCCATGTTGTGGTGGTAATCGAGGTGATCGCGGCTGAAGTTGGTGAAGCCCGCCGCCGTGACTTTCAGCCCCTCGTTGCGGTATTGAGACAGCCCGTGGCTCGAAGCCTCATAAGCGACATGCGTTACCCCTTCGCGCGCCAGCCCGCTCATATTGGCGAGGAAGGTGACGATGTCGGGGGTGGTCAGCCCGGTCGAGATGCTTTCATCAGCGGTAGTCACCCCCAGCGTGCCGATCGAGGCGGCGCGCTCGCCCGCCATGCGCCACAATTGGCGGGTCATTTCGACGCACGAGGTTTTGCCGTTGGTCCCGGTCACCGCGACGATGGTGGCTGGCACCGGGGTGAAAAACCCGGCGGCCAGCCGCGCGAAGGCACGGCGCGGGTTGGCGTCGGCCAGATGTATTGCGCCCGCAACCCGGGCTTCGCCGCGCGCTACGATTGCCACTGCGCCAGCGGCGATGGCAGCGGGAATGAAATTTTCGCCGTTGACCTGGGTGCCCACGAAGGCTCCGAACACGGTACCCGGAGCCACCTTGCGGTGATCGATCGCAAACCCGGTGACCAGCGCGTCACTGCCGCCCGGCACGGCCAGCCCCGCGCGCGTCGCCAGAGCGCCCAGCCTCACTCGCCGTCTCCGCTGCCGATCAGCGGGGCAAGGTCGGTAATGTCCACATCGCGGGTGGCATCGGGCATGATCCCCAGCAACGGACCGATCCGCGGCACCAGCCGGCCAACCAAGGGCGCGGCGTTCCACGCGGCGGTGCGCTGGCCCGAACTGGCGGCGGTGGCCTGCGGCTCGTCGAGCATGGCGATGATCACATAGCGCGGGTGATCCATCGGGAAGGCGGCCGCGAACGTCGCGACAATCTTGGTTGTCTGGTAGCCGTGCGCGCCGGGCTTATCGGCCGATCCGGTCTTGCCGCCGACCCGGTACCCGGCGGCATTGGCTTTGCGCCCGGTGCCCAGATCGACGATCATCCGCAACAGCTGGCGCATGCGCGCGCTGGTCGAGGCCTTGAATACGCGCCGCCCCGCCACGTCGGTGCCGGGCTGGACCTTGACCAGCGTGGCCGGACGCCAGATCCCGCCGTTGACCATCGCCGCATAAGCTTCTGCCAGGTGCAACGGAGTGATTGCCAGGCCGTGCCCGAACGAGACCGTCATCGTGGTGATCCGCGACCAATCGCCGCGCGGCCAGATCGGAAAGCCGCGCGCGGGCAGTTCGATATAGGGCCGCTCGTTCATCCCCAGTGCGCGCATCGTGGCGTTGAGCCGCGCCCCGCCGAGTTGATCGGCGACCTGCGCGGTGACAATGTTGGACGAATGGATCAGCGCTTCGGGGATGTTGAGCGAGGCCCCGAAACTGTGGCTGTCGCTAATCTGGAATCCGCCAATCGCAATTGGGCGCGACGATTGATAGCGGCGGCCAAGATCGGTCACCACCCCGGCGTCGATCGCCGCGGCAACCGTGATCGGCTTGATCACCGAGCCAAGCTCATAGACCTGGTTGGTCACCCGGTTGAAGATGTTGGCCTCGCCCGCGCGGTCGATCAGGTTGGGGTTGAATGAGGGCAGCGATGCCAGCGCGACCACTTCGCCAGTATCGACATCGAGAATGACCCCGGCCGCGCCCTTGGCATTGGTATCGAGCATCGCGCGCGACATTTCGTCTTCGAGCGCGCCCTGCACCCGTGTGTCGATCGCCAGCACAGCGGGCGCACCGCGCGTTGCCGGGTCGGTCAAGCGCCGGTCGAACACCTCTTCCATGCCAACGTGCCCGTGCCCGTCCGCGCCGACGAAGCCGAGCACGTGCGCCGCCATCGAGCCTTGCGGATAGAACCGCTCGGTCTCACGCGGGAACTCCAGCGCGGGCTCGCCCATGGCGTGGATCTTGTTGGCGTCTTCGGGCATGATCCGGCGGCGCAGATAGCCCGGCTTGCCCTCGGCGAGGCGGCGGGTCATTTCGGTCATGTCAAGATCGGGAAGGATCCGGCTCAGTCCGGCAGCGACCTGCGCCGGGCTATGGACCAGCGGCGGCCCGTCACCGCCCAGCGCCGCCGGATTGTACCACAGCGCATAGGCCGGAAAGGCACGGGCCAGCGGCACGCCGTTACGATCGGTGATGTCGCCGCGCTGCGGGCGCAGCGCGGCGGCCAGATCAGCCGCGCTGGGCAGGCCCAAAAACAGCCCCAGAAACGCCAGCCGCAGCATCGCCGCCATGGCAATCGCGGCGAACCCCAGCACCACCCACAGCACCCGCCACTTGGCCATCAGCAAGCTGCGGGTGCGGACATTGACCAGATCGCGCCGCCCCGAGGTTATCGCAGTCGAGACGGCAAAGCTGGTCATTCGCTGCGGGGCCCGCGCACTACGACGTGGCTGAGGTGCTCGCCCAACGTGGCGGCAGTGGTGATCTTGGCCTCGCCGTGCCGACTCGGTTCGGCGGCCATCGCCTTGCCCGACAAGGGCGAGACCATCGCGGGCAGGCTGTTGTTGTTGTCCGACAAGGCTGCGCTGGCAACGCGGATCGGGCTGGGCGCATCGGGGCTGCGCGCCTTGCCCAGCGCAGCCAACTGGCGCTCGCCTTCAAGGTACTGCCCGGCGGTCGGCGCCTGGTAACCGAATTCGACATCGTTGAGCGATTTGAGCTGCTGCTGGTTAGCGCGCGCCTCAAATTCGGTTTCAAGGAACAGTTTTTGCTGCCTGGTCGACGCGATCTCCCGCTCGGTCAGCCGCACCTGGCTTTTGACCGCGTTGACCTTGAAGGTTAGCACCACCGTCAGGGTAAAGCAGGTCAGCAGCACGGCGGCCCAGCCGATCGAGCGCAGACGATCTTGCGTGAGGTTCATGCGGCCCTCCTGTGGCGTGGGCTGGCGTCAGAGCGCGTGGCAACGCGCAGCGTGGCCGAGCGTGCGCGCGGGTTGCGGGCCAGTTCGGCTGCGGATGGACGCACCGCCTTGCCAACCGCGATGAAGGTCGGCGCGAAGGCCGGGGCGGTTTGCGGCAAATGGCGCGAGGCGTTAGCGACCGCGCCGCTGGCATCGCGCAGGAACTGCTTGACGATCCGGTCTTCCAGACTGTGGAAGCTGACCACCGCCAGCTTGCCGCCCGGACGCAGCAGCGTCTCGGCGGCGTTGAGCCCGCTGGTCAGTTCATCGAGTTCGGCGTTGATGTGAATGCGGATCGCCTGGAAGCTGCGGGTCGCGGGATCCTTGGGCGCGCCGGGATGATAGCCCAGCGCCTTGCGCACCACTTGCGCAAGTTGCCCGGTGGTTTCAAGCGGGCGCGCCGCCACGATCGCGCGGGCGACACGGCGCGACTGGCGCTCCTCGCCATAGGTGTAAAGCACGTCGGCAATGTCGCTTTCGGCCGCGCTGTTGAGGAACTCGGCGGCGCTTGTCCCCTCCTGCCCCATCCGCATATCGAGCGGCCCATCAAGCGAGAAAGCGAACCCCCGCTCCGCCTGATCGAGCTGCATCGAAGACACCCCGATATCCATCACCAGCCCGTCGACCCGCGCGACCCCGGCTGCACCCAGCGCATCGACCATTTCGGAAAAGCGACGTGGGTGCAGCACCAGCCGGGGCGGGCTGGCGGCGAGTTCGCTCCAGCCCTGCGCCGCAGCAATCGCCGCCGGATCGCGGTCGAACGCATGCACGTTCGCGCCGGCGTCGAGCAAGCGGCGGGTGTAACCGCCCGCTCCAAAGGTCGCATCGACGATCACCGCGCCATCAAGCGGCGACAAGGCGGCGATGACTTCGTCAAGCAATACGGGGGTGTGGGCAGCGCCGCTCATTTACGGGCCTTGCCAGCGAGTGCCTGCGTTTCGAGATCGGCGCAGGCTTCTTGCGCATCGACCCAGCCTTCGCCCATTTTGGCGAGCTCGGCCGGGTTCCACAGCGTAAACATCTTGCCGCCGCCCTGAAAAAACACGCTGGTGGTCAGCCCGCCCAGCTTGAAATAGCGTTCGGGCATCACAAACCGGCCACTGTCATCGAACGGTACGCGGGCAAAGCCATACAGTTGCTGCGCGCGGAAATCGCGGTCGAAATCGAGCTGCCGTTCGAGCGCAATCGCTTCCTCGCGGTCAAGTTCGGCCTCGAACTGGTCGGCGCGGCTCAGACCGAAGCCGGTCAGGCATTTCCAGCGGGGATGCTTGGCCAGGCACAGCAGACGTTCGCCCTGGCCGGATTCGCGGACCGACTTGCGCAGATCGGGGGGCAGCACAAAGCGGCCCTTTTCGCCGAGCAGCGAAAAGCCCTGGCCGCTATAGCTGATCGGCTTGGCCCCCTCCACGATCCGTCCCGCCTCTGCCGGTTTGATCCGGCTGCCCAAAGTAAATCGCCACCTTCTCCGCACGCGCGCTGGCACGTCCGGAGCGACCCTCATCCGGGCCGACGGCAAATCTGCATGTCGATGAAACGATTCATTAACCCTGCTTTTGCAGGGATGGAAGGGAAATATGCGGGAATTTACGGGATAACCCGTTATCTTATTGAAATATATGATTTTCAAACACGACAGGAAACCTGTCACTAACCAATGTTTCTAATATGTTCCGACCAAAAATCAAAGGTTTACGGCGCGGTTTTGCCAGCATCGCCGAGCTGTCCCGCCAAATCCCGCGAGTCCCACGCAATGGGCCGGATCAGCGGGCCAGGAAGGCGCTGTCGAGCATCTGGTCAAAGGCGCTGGTCCGCTGCCCCGAGGGATCATCGCGTTCAAGCAGCGCGGCATCGGCGAGCGCGAGCACCCGCCCCTGCCCGATCGCGCAAGTCACCGCCAGGCCGTCCCCCCACAGCCGGCAATTGGCCTGACCGCGGGTCAAAAACCGCCCGGGCAGTGCGACCGGCACCGTCACCCCCATGACGTCGCGGTCGTGTTCTGCCAGCGGTTGATCGGCGTCGAACTGCAATTCCAGCCCCCAGCGCGTCAGGATCGGGGAGAGCAGCGCGGCGGCTTGCGGACGGCGCGGATCGCCCAGCGCCAGGCGCGATTCCTCGGTGTAGGCCGGATCGGCCACCAGCAGCAGCCGCCCGCCGCCGCGCACCCAATCGTCGAGCGCCACGTTTTCCTGCGGGCTGAGCACGCGGGGCTGGGCGATCACCAGCCGCCCCAGCCCGGCCAGCGAGCGCGGCCCGGGCGCGGTGGTCAGCGTATCGAGTGCGACAATCTTTCCATGTCCGGCCAGAACCGCCTTGGCCCAGTGCACCGGATTGTCGCTGCGCAGTTCGTGTCCCAGATCGGGGTTGTCATTCCACAGGATCGGCAACGACGTGAACAGCCCGATCGGCGTGGACGGCGACACGCGCTGGTGCTGGCTGAACCACGCGACCAGGCCTAGCGCGAGCGCCAGCCCACACAGCACCACCACGAACCCGGTTTTGCTAATTCTGCGGAACCGCGGCCGAAGCCGCGCTGGTCGCTGGTGCCTTCACCCGTGGGGCAGCCTCGGGCGCGCTTGATGGGACCACCCCGATGTCGGCCAGCGGATCGCTATTAATCGAAGCGTCGGCGTTTGGCGCCCCTGCCATTTGTGGGCGCATCGCAGCGTCGGTTTGGCGCGCGCGGTCGTTGATGATGTTGGCGAGCCCCACCACCAGCACGATCGCGGCCATGCCGAACAACCCGGCCTGCAAGCGCTGCACCGCTTGCGCGCGCAATTCACGCACGCTCGGCGGCACATAGTGCTTCGGCGAAACCAGTGGTTCCAGGACCCTAAGTGGCGGTTTTGTTGCCATCTGGTGACAGCCTTAGCCGATCAGGCGAGCCAGGGGAAGACCGGCAATCCTTTGGCGCGCAGCCACTCGGCATTGTACAGGCTGGACAGGTAGCGAAACCCGGTATCGCACAGGATCGTGGCGACGCGCGCGTCTTCGCGTCCTTCGGCTACCAGTTGCCGCCCCAGCGCAATCGCGCCCGCCACGTTGATCCCGGACGACAGCCCCAGGCACAGGCCCTCTTCGGCAAGCAGCCGCCCGACCCATTCGAGGCCTTCTTCGTCCGAGATGCGGAACTGCGTGTCGATCGGCGCGCCTTCCAGATTGGCGGTGATCCGCCCCTGCCCGATCCCTTCGGCGACCGAACTGCCTTCGGCCCGCAGCTCGCCGCTGGCATAGTAATTGTACAGCGCCGCGCCGTGCGGATCGGTCAGCGCGATCCGCACGTTCTCATCGAACGCCTTTAGCCCCAGCCCGACCCCGGCGATCGTCCCGCCAGTGCCAGCCGCGCAAGTGAAGCCATCGATCCGGCCTTCGAGCTGGTCCCACAGTTCGCGCGCGGTACTCTCGATATGCGCCTTGCGGTTGGCGACATTGTCGAACTGGTTGGCCCAGACCGCGCCCGCGGTCTCCTCGGCCAGTCGGCGCGAGGTGTGCACGAAATGCCCCGGATTGGAGAACGGCGCGGGCGGCACCAGCACCAGCTCGGCACCAAGCGCGCGCAGCGTGTCCATCTTTTCCTTGGACTGGTTCTCAGGCATGACGATCACGGTCTTGTAACCCAGCGCGTTGCCGACCAGCGCCAAGCCAATCCCGGTGTTCCCGGCGGTGCCTTCCACAATCGTCCCGCCGGGCTGCAGCAGCCCTTTGTCCTCGGCATCGCGAACGATCCACAGCGCCGCGCGGTCTTTGACCGAGGCGCCGGGGTTGGCAAATTCGCACTTGCCCCACACTTCGCAGCCCGCCGCTTCGCTGGGGCCTTGCAGCAGCACCAGCGGCGTGTTGCCGATCAGGTCGAGGGTCGAGGAACAGGTGGTACTCATGCAGCAAAGCTAGGTAGCGGACCGCCGGAACGCAACGCAAATGCGCTTTGGCAACCTTAAGCCGAACTTCTGGCCAAGTCAGTCTTCGGGCGCGATCTTGACCTTCAGGCCATCGAGCGCGTCGGTCATCTGCAACTGGCACGACAGCCGCGAATTGTCCTGGCGGTGATCGGTGCTGTCGAGCAGATCGTTCTCATCCTCGCTGAGCGGGTTGACCCGATCGGCGAAGGCCGGATCGACATAAACGTGGCAGGTGGCGCACGAACAGCAGCCGCCGCATAGCGCCAGCAATTCGTCAAACCCGCTGTCACGGATCGCTTCCATCACCGACACGCCGCTCGCCGCATCGACGGTCTGTTCTGCACCGGCACGATTGACGACAACGAGTTTGGGCATGGAGGAGCTTCCTTTTCGCGATTTGCGCCTGTTCGGGCGTTGGCGCGGCTGCTACCGAACCTGCTTTCCTTTGGCAAGCGGGACCGGTGATGGGCTTGAGCGCGGAGCAGATGCAGCACGATCTCGATGCTCTGGCGGGGATCGAGCCAGGCTTCGCGCAGGCGCTGGCGGTGGCGGGCTATCCCGCGCCGCGCATTCGCCCGCGCGGCTATGGCACCTTGATGCGCACAATCGTCGGCCAGCAGGTCAGCGTCGCCGCCGCCGCTTCGATGTGGCGCAAGTTCGAGGACTTTGCCGGGGCCGAGCTACCCCCCGAACGGATCCTCGCGGCTGAGTTTGACACTTTGCGCGCCTGCGGCCTCTCGCGCCAGAAACAGGGCTATCTGCGGAGCTTGTGCGAACTGGTGGTCAGCGGCGAGCTCGACGTCGATACGTTATCAGCCGACGACGAGGAGGCCATCGCCCAGCTCACCCGGATCAAGGGGATCGGACGCTGGTCGGCCGAAATCTATTTGTTGTTCGCCGAAGGGCGCGGCGACATCTGGCCGGCGGGCGATCTGGCGGTGCAGGCGGGGCTGCACAAAATCCTGGGGCTGGAAGCGCGCCCGAGCGAGCAGCAGACCCGTGACCTTGCCGAAGCATGGCGGCCGCACCGCGGCGCGGCGGCGATTTTCACCTGGCACTGCTATAACAATCCGGCGCTGTAAGGCTTTGGCAAAGCGACGGGCGGATCAGCCTCGCCTCGATCAGGCAAACAGGAGCATTGCAGACATTAGGGCACTTTGGCTGCTCCGAAGCGTTGGGGTTTTGGGAACCTAGAAGGACGCTTACACATGCACCAGATTGAACGCGGTCAAGGCCGCAAGCTTTTGCTGATCCATGGTCTGGGCGGAAGCTGGCAATCGTGGAGCACCATCCTTGATGGCCTGAGCGCCGAGCGGACCGTCATTGCGATCGACCTGCCGGGGCACGGCGCAACCCCAGCTGAGCAAGACAGCGGAACCTTTGAAGGTCTGGTCGGAAGCGTCCAGCGCTTTATCGCGGATAACAAACTGGACGGGATCGATGTCGTCGGCAGCTCGATGGGAGCCCGTGTCGTGCTCGAACTTGCCCGGCGCGGCGGCGTTGGCAACGTGGTCGCGCTCGATCCGGGCGGCTTCTGGCGGGGCTGGGAACGAACATTCTTCAAGACCACAATTGGCGCTTCGGTTGCGTTGCTTCGGGCAATCCGGCTCAACTTGCCAATGCTAAGCCGAAGCGCGGCGGTGCGCACCGCGCTTTTGGCGCAGCTGTCTGCGCACCCCTGGAAGCTCGATCCCAAGGTCGTTGCGACCGAACTGGAAAGTTTCAGCTCCACCCCGACATTCGATGCACTCGTGCGGGATCTTGCGGCCGGTCCTGAGCAGACCGGGCCTGCCGCCGATCCCGATCGCCGCATTGTGATCGGCTGGGGCCGCAAGGACCACCTGTGCTTGCCAAGGCAAGCGGCGCGGGCAAAAGCCGCCTTTCCCTCCGCCGAGCTGCATTGGTTTAAATCGAGTGGTCACTTCCCCATGTGGGATATGCCCAAGGAGACGGTAGCCGTCATCCTCGACGCGACCCGATAAGCTGGCCACTGATCCAGACTGGTTGCTGATTTACCGCCATCGCACTTTCCTCCACCGGGTTATCCATGCCACAACAGCAGGGGACAGTCGTTTGCGGTTTTGCAGGGATTTTTAGCATTAAGTTCGGCTGGGAGGGACTGAAGTGACTATCAGAAAGACGATATTCATAACCGGCGGCGGATCGGGCATCGGGCGCGCGGTTGCGCAGAAATTCGGCGCTGAAGGCTGGTTCGTCGGTTTGGCGGACATCGACGAGGCGGGGATGCGCGGGACTGCGGCACTGTTGCCGGCCGGGGCAAGCTCCCAGCACCGGCTCGACGTGCGCGACCGCGCCGCTTGGGATGCGGCGCTGGCCGCTTGCGCCGAACAATCCGGCGGACGGATCGATGTGGTGTTCAACAATGCCGGGATTCCGCTCGGCGGCCAGATCGCCGAACACAGCGTGGCCGAGATCGAGCGCTGCCTCGACATCAACCTCAAAGGCGTTATTTTTGGCGCTCAAGCGGCGTATCTGTGGCTCAAAGCCAGCGCGCCGGGCAGTTGCCTGCTCAACACTGCCAGCGCGGCCGGGATCTATGGCACGCCCGGCGCATCGATTTATTCCGCGACCAAGTTCGGGGTCCGCGCGGTTACCGAATGCCTCGATGCCGAATGGTTCGAAGACGGGATCATGGTGCGCAGCCTGATGCCGGCTTTCATCGACACCCCGCTGCTCGACCATGCCCCCAACCACCAGACCAACGCGGACATTCGCGGCCGGATCACCGAAGCAGGGCTCGAAATCTCGCCGGTCAGCGATGTGGCGCAAGCGGCCTGGGCGGCGGTGCACGGCGAAAAGCTGCACAGCCTGGTTGGCAAGACCGCCCGCCGGCTGGCTTTCGGCGCGCGCTGGATGCCCGGCCGGGTGCGCAAGCAGGCCCGCAGCAGCACGCGCCCACTGAATAATTAAGCGCTCACAGCATCGCCCCGATCGCCCGCGCCATCGCCCCGTCGCGCGTCGACAAGCCATCCGCATCATGCGTGGTCAGCGTGATCTCCACGCGATTGTAGACATTCGACCATTCGGGATGGTGGTCGTGCTTGTCGGCGTAGAGCGCGACCCGGGTCATGAACCCGAAGGCTGCGTTGAAATCCTCGAACTTGAAGCTGCGGGTGATTGCTTTGCCATCGGGGCGCAGCGTCCATTCGGGCTGCTCGGCCAGCAGGCGTTCGGTCGCGACTTGGCTTAGGGCGGCAATGGTCATGGGCGGCTCTCTTTTGGCAGGCGCGCAGCGGCTTGGCAGGCGCGCAGCTTTCGCTTATCCGGCTGGTCCATGCAAGCCAGTGGACTGACCGCCTGCGAACTTTTCTGCCGCCGCGGTGACCGGCTGCTGTTTGGTTCGCTCAACCTGCTGGCCCAGAGCGGCGGCGCGCTGCACCTGGTCGGGCCTAACGGGATTGGCAAGACCTCGCTGCTGCGGATGCTGGCCGGGCTGTTGCCCCCCTCGCCGCCCAGCGGATCGCTGAATTGGCAAGGCAGCGTGGCCTATCTCGATGGCCGGCCCGCGCTCGATGAACACTTGCCGCTGGGGCAAGCGCTCGATTTCTGGCGCGCGCTTGACGGCAGCGCCGAGGTTCCGCTCGCGGTGCTCGGGCTTGACCGATTGGCCGACATCCCGGTCCGGTTCCTCTCGACCGGGCAACGCAAGCGCGCCGGATTGGCGCGGCTGATCGGGCAGAACGCCGATCACTGGCTGCTCGACGAGCCGCTTAACGGCCTCGATGCAAACGGCGTCAGCTTGGCCGAACGGCTGATTGCCGAACGCCGCGCGGCTGGCGGCGTGGTGGTGGTCGCCTCGCACCAGCCGCTCGCCCTGCCCGGTGCACAAGTGCTCGACCTGCGGGATCATCCCGCATGAGCGGCATTTTCCTGACCCTGCTGCGCCGCGATTTGGCGCAATTGTTCCTGGGCGGGCGGCGGGGGGGAGCGCTGCTGCCGGTGCTGTTCTTCCTCGCAGTGGCGATGCTCTATCCGTTCGCGGTCGGCCCGGATGCGCCGCTATTGGCCAAGACCGGCGGCGGCGTGATCTGGGTCGCCGCGCTGCTCGCCGCGATCCTCCCGCTCGACCGGCTGATCGAGCCCGATCTGGAACTGGGGCTGTTCGATCAATTTGCGCTGCGCGGGATCAGCGAGGAAGGCGTGGTCGCGGTGCGGGTGCTGGCGCATTGGCTAAGCTTCGGCCCGCCCTTGATGCTGGCCGCGCTACCGGCGGCGGCGCTGGTCGGGATCGATGCCGGGCAAGTGCGGCTGGTCGAACTGGGGTTGCTGGCCGGCACGCCGGGGCTCGCCGCGCTGGGCGTGCTGGTCGCCGCGATCACCGCGGGCTTGCGCGGCGGGGCGGCCCTGGGCGGACTGCTGGTGATCCCGCTGGCGGTGCCATTGCTGGTGTTCGGCGCGGGCAGCCTTTCGGCGGGCGGCGAGGCGGGCCTTGCACTAACCGGCGCGGTCAGCCTGGTGCTGCTGGCGATCACGCCGTTCGCGGCGGGCGCGGCAATCCGCAGCGGGCGGGGTTGAGCACCAAGCTGCACAACAGCGTCAAGCTGGTGTTCAAGTCGGTCTAGGCCCGGTTGAGACCTGTTCAGGACCGGCTGACTGGCGGCTGAAACCAGACCTAGAAATCATAAATTATGATATTAAATCAATAATTTAGACCTATTTGACCGAGACTTTTAGCATGCCCGGTGTTCGTTCGGCCCGGCAGGGAATTGAATGGCACAATCCGCGCCTGTAGGAAAGATCCTGCGCAGCAGCGGACGAACAGCGCGACATCCCGAGGGCAATCAATACGGCGGCCGGTCCAATCCCTTGGGGCTGGCGGTGAATATCTCGCACCCGGTCTCGGTAATCCCGATCGAATGCTCGAACTGCGCCGAGAGCGAGCGATCACGGGTCACCGCCGTCCACCCATCCTCGAGCAGCTTGACCCCCGGCTTGCCCAGATTGATCATCGGCTCGATCGTGAAGAACATGCCGGGCTTAAGCTCAGGCCCGGTTCCGGCACGCGCTGCGTGAACCACCTCCGGCGCATCATGGAACAACCGCCCAAGGCCGTGCCCGCAAAACTCGCGGACCACGCCATAACGCTGGCGTTCGGCATGATGCTGGATCGCCGCGCCGATATCGCCCAGCCGCGCGCCGGGGCGGGCCTGTTCGATCCCCAGCATCAGGCATTCGTAAGTCACGTCGATCAGCCGCTTCGCTTTGAGCGGAACATCCCCGACCAGATACATCCGGCTGGTATCGCCGTGCCAGCCATCGAGCAGCGGAGTGACGTCGATATTGACGATGTCGCCGTCTTTAAGCGCCTTGTCCGCAGGAATTCCGTGGCACACCACATGGTTGATCGAGATGCAGCAGCTGTGCGCATAGCCGCGATACCCCAGCGTGGCCGGGACCGCCCCGCCCGCCAGCGTCATTTCGCGAACAATATCATCAAGCGCACCGGTGGTTGCGCCGGGCTGGACGTGGCCGGTCAGAGCATCGAGGATTTCCGCCGCGAGCCGCCCGGCCTTGCGCATCGCGGCAAAGGCGCTGGGACCATGCAGCTTGATCGTGCCGTCGCGCAGCAGCGTATCGTCATCGGTAACGGTCTGGTAGAGGTTCATGGGAGCAGCCTATAGCCGCAAACGCGCCGATTGGCTATGCGCTGGGGCCATGACCGACAAACACGCCTTGATCCAGCCCGACAAAGGCCAGCCCGCCACTTCGATCCACCTGATCGGCAAGCCTGACCTGGAACCCTTTATCAAAACCTTGTCCGCCGGGCAGCGCGCCGCGCTGGCCGCGCAGAAGTTCACTGGCGAGGGTTATTCCCATGCCATCATCCCCGCTGGCGATGGCTGGTTCGTGGTTGCGGGCGTGGCCAATCCGGCCAGCCTGTCAAGCTGGTGCCTGGCCAGACTGGCCGAAGTCCTGCCCGCCGGAACCTACCGGCTGGCCGCGGGCGAACCGGGACCGGCGCTATTCGGCTGGGTCACCGGGCAATACCGGTTTGACCGCTACCGCTCAGATCCCGCCGCCGAAGGGCCGCGCGTGCTGCTGACCAGCGCGGTCAAGGCGATCGAGCCCGCGCTGGCCGAAACCGGCGCGACCAATCTGGTGCGCGATCTGGTCAATACCCCGGCTGAAGACATGGGCCCGGCGCAGTTGGAGGCCGAAGCTGCGCGGCTGGCCAAGACCTATCGCGCGACGCTCACCGTCACCAGCGGCGATGCGCTCGAGCGCGGTTTTCCGATGATCCACATGGTTGGCCGCGCGGCCGCACGCAGCCATGCCCCGCGCCTGATCGAGCTGGTCTGGGGCAACCCCAAGCACCCCAAAGTGGCGATCATCGGCAAGGGCGTGTGCTTCGATTCGGGCGGGCTCGATATCAAGCCGAGTTCGGGCATGTTGCTGATGAAGAAAGACATGGGCGGCGCGGCGCACGCCCTCGCGCTGGCGCAGCTGATCATGGCGGCGCATCTCAAGGTCCA